>NZ_JTLN01000025.1:0-461 GCF_000798895.1 Staphylococcus sp. ZWU0021 | reverse complement strand
CTTCACGCAAGATTATAATTTTGTGCGTGCATTAAAATATGACAATGTGACAATTAATGGTTATAAAGTAGATACAGATGCTAAGAAAGAGTTTGACCATAATAAGAAAGTTTATGATACGACAGTAGAATTTAATAGTGATAACGAAGTCGTACAAATCACTTTCTTCACGAAACCAGATTCAGTATCTAAAGCGACATTCAAAAAAGCGCATGCATCTAATGAAATTACCGAGGAAGGTAAATTAGGTAATAAAGATGGTTCATATGTCAAATATGCGACGAATGATGGTTTCTATATAGCATTCTTTGATCAAAATGACAGATTAATGGAAGTGACAATCGGACAATAAAAGGTATCTGAACAATGGTTATAATGATTGGAAGTGAGATTAAATGAACAAAGTAGGAAAATTACTTTCAGCAACCGTCGTTGTATCAACACTTGTCGTCGGATCTTCA
>NZ_JTLN01000015.1:0-25166 GCF_000798895.1 Staphylococcus sp. ZWU0021 | reverse complement strand
GTGTAGTAATGAACTTAAGATAAATATTTAAAGCTGAGACATATATGTCTCAGCTTTTTTTATAGTCAGTTATTTTGCAAATTTGTCAGTATTTTGTTATCTTTTAATTAAATAAAATATAAAAACGCTACTAGGGGAGCCAGTTGGCTGAGATGATTAAATTCAGACCCTTACAACCTGATTTGGTTAATACCAACGTAGGAAAGTAGTTTAATCTAAAGTTGGGGTATAAATCCTCGCTATTAATTAACTACGTTTCTGTCGGGAATGTAGTTTTTTTATTTATAGGAGGATTTTTGTGTTATTTTCAGAACAGTTAAAAAAAGAAGCTAAACCAATTATTAATCAAATCTACCACGATCCATTTATACAAGGTATGTTACATGGGAATTTACCGACTGAAGCAACCAAATTCTATTTAAGAGCAGATGCTTCTTATTTAAATGAATTTGCGAATATATACGCACTGTTAATTCCAAAAATGGGGAACTTAAATGATGTTCGATTTTTGGTTGAACAAATTCAATTTATAGTAGATGGTGAAGTGGAAGCACATGAAATTTTAGCAGATTATGTCCAAGAAAGTTATAATGAAATCGTACAAGAGAAAGTTTGGCCACCGAGTGGCGATCATTATATTAAACATATGTATTTCAATGCGTATGCTAAAGAAAATGCTGCTTATACGATTGCTGCAATGGCACCTTGTCCTTATGTTTATCAAGTCATTGCTCAAGAAGCATTAAGGGATAAAGAATTAAATAAAGATTCTATTTTAGCTAAATGGTTTGAATTTTATAGTACTGAAATGGATGAATTAGTTATTGTATTTGATAATTTAATGGATAAATTGACGAAGCATTGTAGTGAAAAAGAAAAAAATGAGATAAAACAATGCTTTTTACAAAGTACAGTACATGAAAGAAACTTTTTTAATATGTCATTTAATGAAGAATCATGGTCATATGGAGGTATGAAAAATGAATAAACCCAATATTGCATTGACAATTGCTGGTACTGATCCAACAGGAGGTGCTGGTGTAATGGCAGATTTGAAATCTTTTCATGCTTGTGGCGTATATGGTATGGCGGCTGTTACAAGCATTGTTGCGCAAAACACTAAAGGTGTACAACATATTCACAATCTTGAGCCACAGTGGTTATCTGAACAACTGGCAAGTGTGTTTGATGACGAATTACCACATGCCATTAAAACTGGTATGATTGCTTCAAAGGAAATGATGCAATTAATTCAAGAATACTTAGTGAAATATCCTGAGATACCATATGTTATTGATCCAGTTATGTTAGCTAAAAGTGGTGATTCATTGATGGATGATGACGCGAAAGCAGATTTACAAAATATATTGTTACCCTATGCAACAGTAGCGACTCCAAACTTACCAGAAGCTGAAGAAATAACTGGATTAAAGATTGATAATGAGGCAGCGATATATAAAGCAGGCAACATATTTATTAATGAAATTGGGAGTAAGGGTGTTGTTATTAAAGGCGGACATGCTGAAGATTTAGAAACTGCTAAAGATTATTTATTTACTAAAGATGAGGTCTATACGTTTGAAGAACCTCGTTATGATACGCAGCATACCCATGGTACAGGTTGTACTTTTTCAGCAGTAATTACAGCTGAACTGGCAAAAGGTAGAACGATTTATGACGCAGTGAAAAAAGCTAAAAAATTTATTTCATTAAGCATTAAATATACGCCAGAAATTGGTCAAGGTAGAGGACCTGTAAATCACTTTGCATATATGAAAAAGGTAGGTCTAGATGATGAATAGTTTAAATAATTTAAGAACGAATAATCCACTCGTTATTTGTTACACAAACGATGTCGTAAAGAACTTTACGGCAAACGGACTTTTAAGTTTGGGTGCAAGCCCAGCAATGAGTCAAGCACCTGAAGAAGCGATAGATATGTTAACACCTGCTAATGCACTGCTCATTAATATTGGTACTTTAACTAAAGATAGAGAGCAGGACATTTTAGAAATTGCTAAAACAGCTAATGAAGTAGGCACGCCAATTGTATTTGATCCAGTTGCTGTCGGTGCATCCCAATATCGCAAGGATTTTTGTAAAACTTTTTTAAATACTGTAGATGTAGCAGTTATAAAAGGGAATGCATCTGAAATTTTAGCGTTGATAAATAATGATGCTAAGATGAAAGGAACGGACAGTGATGATAATTTAAATGCGATAGAAATTGCCAAAGAAGCGCATAAACGATTAAATAGTGCGATAATCATCACTGGCAAAGAGGATGTTGTGATTCAAGACAATCAAATATATCAACTGAATAATGGATCGGCTTTGTTGGCCAAAGTAACGGGTGCAGGCTGTTTATTAGGTGCTGTCATAGCTAGTTTTTTACCGACAGATGAAACAACTTCAATCAGCCAGTTAGTTGAAGCCACTTCAATTTATAATATCGCTGCGGAAAAGGCAGAGCAACTTGCGGAAGACAAAGGTCCTGGTACATTTATGACGTTATTATTAGATGCACTATATCAAGTGACTTATGATGATTATTCAAATCAAAGTGATATACAAGAGGTGCAGTAATGTTTGATAAAAATAATTTGAAACTGTATTTTATTTGTGGCACGCAAGATATTGAAAGTAAGACAACTATTATAGATGTTGTGACTGAAGCACTTGAATCTGGAATAACCATGTTCCAATTTAGAGAAAAAGGTAACGGTGCATTAATTGGAGATGAAAAAGAGGACTTAGCACGGAAATTATTAGCTTTGTGTCATGATTATGCAGTACCATTTATCGTTAATGATGATGTTGCCTTAGCCAATAAGATTGGTGCGGATGGGATTCATGTTGGTCAGGATGATATGGATGTTAAAGTATTTGCTGAACAATTTAAAGGAAAAATTATTGGTTTAAGCATTAGTAATATAGATGAATATAAAACATCTAATTTAGCACATGTGGACTATATTGGCGTTGGGCCAATGTACGCAACGACATCTAAAGATGATGCAAATTTACCAGTAGGGCCAGAAATGATAACGAAATTAAGAGCGCATGTTAATCATTTTCCAATCGTAGCAATCGGTGGTATAAATGTTGAAAATACGAGGGAAGTTATGCAAGCTGGTGCAGACGGTATATCCATTATTTCAGCTATTACAAAGAGTGAAAATATTTCAAATACAATTAGTCAATTCTTACAAAATGTTGAATAAAGTATAAATATTTCTTTTTTTGTTTTCTACTTCCCTTTGAGTATGATAAAATAAATTCTATGTGAATATATCATTAGAGGTGGAAAAATGAAAAAGAAAGCACTACTACCTTTATTATTAGGTGTAATGGTCTTTTTAGCAGGCTGTGACTATTCTAAACCTGAAAATAGAGACGGTTTCTTCTATAATACGTTTTATGTGCCAATGGATAATGTAATACATTGGTTGGGAACTAGTTTTAATAATGACTATGGTTTAGCAATCGTAGTACTTGTGTTAGTAATACGTATCGTATTGTTACCATTCATGTTATCAAACTATAAAAATAGTCATATGATGCGTGAAAAAATGAAAGTTGCAAAACCGGATATTGATGCAATTCAAGAGAAGGTTAAGCGTTCGCGTACACAAGAAGAAAAAATGGCAGCAAACTCAGAAATGATGGAAGTTTATAAAAAATACGATATGAATCCGATGAAGAGCATGTTAGGATGTTTACCAATCCTTATTCAAATGCCAATCATTATGGGACTATTCTTCGTATTGAAATATCCATCAAGCGGTGGATTTACAGAACATCCTTATTTCTTATGGTTTAACCTAGCGAAACCAGACATTTGGATTACAATTATTGCAGGTATCTTATACTTCTTACAAGCATACGTATCAAGTAAGAGTATGCCAGCAGAACAACGTCAAATGGGTTACATGATGATGGTCATTTCACCAATTATGATTGTGTGGATTTCATTCTCATCTGTTTCAGCATTAGGTCTATATTGGTCAGTCAGTGCGGCATTCTTGATTGTACAAACGCAAGTAGCGAATATGTACTACTCTAAACTTGCACAAAGAGAAGTTGCACCGATGATTGAAGCTATGGAGAAAAATAAAGCTGAAGCATCAGGTAAAGGTAAAAATACGCAAGTTGTTTCTAAGAAAAATAAAAAGAAATAATAAGTTAAACTATTTTTAAGAACTAAAAAAGCACAATCTACTCAGTAGGTTGTGCTTTTTTGTATGATTACAATGTTTTATCTAAAAATACCATTCTTCGAAAAATTGATTGATAAAATTTTCCATATATTGATGTCTTTGCGCTGCTAATTGTTTTGCTGTTTCTGTATGCATTAATGACTTTAATTTCAAAAGCTTTTCATAAAAATGTTTGATTGCTGATGGCGACCATTGATCATAATGTGCGTCATCCGTCTCTGTTATATGCTTTGTTGAATGCTCAACCCACATGGGTTCATTAAAATGACCCGCAAATTGGAAAGTGCGTGCAATACCAATCGCTCCTATTGCGTCTAGTCTATCTGCATCACGTACAATTTGTCCTTCAAGTGTTAATGAAACTTCATTATTTTGACCATGTCTATAACTTATATGTTTAATTATATGTAATATATGTTGTTGCTGTTCTTTAGGTAATTGTAAGTCTTTCAAAAAGCTTTTTAACTTAGTTAACGCTTTTTTATGATTGGTTAATTTACTATCTACAGTGTCATGTAATAAACTTGCTAGTTGAATTGTTAACATGTGTTGCGATTGTTCTTGTTCAGCTATATAAGTTGCTAAACGCAATACACGATTAATATGTGCAATATCATGGCCAGTCGCGTCATCTTTATGATATGCACACATGTAATTATATGCACGGTTTAGTATTTCAGTTTCTTTCAAATTAGCTACACCTCTCAGTTTAGTCATATTAAATAAATTCATAAAATAAAAGGTCTAAGCAACAGTAGGGAAATTGTTACGTTAGACCTGATTTTTTATAAAATCGGTGACAATAGTCGTGAAATACCTTCTTTAAATTTAATCCATAAACTTCTTTGTTCATAAATTTCTTTTGTTAATTGATAAGATACATGTAAATCACTTTCAAAAGCGGATCTTAATGCTTTTGAGATGTATGTATCATAGATAAATGCATTAATTTCAAAATTTAATGTGAAACTACGATGATCCATATTAGTTGTACCTACACTTGCTACTTCATCATCTATAACGAGTGTCTTAGAATGTAGGAAGCCATTGTTATAATGGAAGATATTGACACCTGCATCTAAAAGGGAAGCTACATTATTATAAGTCGCCCAATAAACAAAAGGGTGATCAGGCTTGTTTGGAATCATAATATTTACGTCAACACCACCCAGTGCAGCTATTTTGACTGCATCAAGAAATGCTTGATCAGGTATGAAATAGGGCGATTGAATATAAATAGATTTTTTTGCTGAAGCAATCATTTTTAAATAACCGTATTTAATTTGTTCCCAGGTTTCATCGGGACCACTTGAAGCGATTTGCACACCGGTTGTACCACCTGAATCAACATCAGGGAAATAACGTTCAGCATAAGATAAGCGATCACGTGTTGATTGTGAATTCCAATCAAGCATAAAACGTAATTGTAAGGCATTCACAGCATCTCCAACAATTCTTAGATGTGTGTCTCTCCAGTAACCAAATTTTTTCTTAAGACCTAAATACTCATCACCCACATTGAATCCACCTACGTAACCAATATGACCATCGATAACCACGATTTTACGGTGGTTCCGATTATTCATTCTCAGATTAATTAAAGGCAATTTAGAAGGGAAAAATGCTTCAACATGGCCACCTTTTTTTCTAAAGTTCTTAAAATGTTTTAGAGATAAACCCCTAGACCCCATATCGTCGTATAGCATTTTCACTTCAATGCCTTCTTCGAGTTTCTGCTCAAGTGCAGATAGTATCTTTTTCCCGAGATTATCATTTCTAAATATATAATATTGGATATGAATATAGTCTGTTGCATTATTAATATCATTTAGCAGTGCATCAAATTTTTCTTTGCCATCTGTATAGATACTAATTTCATTATCTGTTGTTAAGAACGCAGCATTATTGTATAACAACATTTGTACCATATCTTTAAATTTCACAATTTGATGATTGCCTTTTGAAAAATCATCATTTTTTAAAGCTTCTAATTGCTCATTAACAATCATTTCAATGCCAATTTTATCTTCATCATTTAAGGAAAATATATGGTCCCGCTGAATTTGTCTGCCAATGAATAAGTAAATGATAAATCCTAAAATTGGTATCAGCACAAGTACTAGTAGCCATGCCCAAATTGAACCAGCAGATCTACGTTCCATAAAAATAATTGTAAAAGCAAAGATTAGGTTTAATATAAACGCGCCAATTAATATAATATTAATGATGACGTTCGTGTGATTAAACATAATTGAAAAGATATCTATCATATTAAACCTCCAACAAATAGCACAGTAATTAAATAATGTAAAAGTCTCCACTATTGTAACATGGAGAACATGTTTTATCACTTGACTAATACCTAACAGGGGTATATTATATGATGGGTATAGAATAGGAGGCGTTTGAGAAATGACTGAAATACAAAAAGCGCATCATTCAGAAGAAATAAAAGCAAATTTAAAATCAAGACTTAATAGAATCGAAGGTCAAGTTAAAGCCATAAATCGTATGGTAGAGGAAGATGTGTACTGTGACGATGTGCTTACACAAATAAGAGCTACGCGATCCGCATTAAATAGTGTCGCTACTAAATTATTAGATCATCATATGAAAAGTTGTATTATGGATAAAGTTGAACAGGGTCATGAACAAGAAGCGATGGAAGAACTACTTGTAACTTTTCAAAAATTGATGAAGGATTAAGTAAGGTGAAACATATGCAATCAAAAGTTATTTATATTGCTGAACTTTATAATGAGAAGCAAAAATTACAAATTGAAGAAAGATTAATGAAACTTTATGGTGTGTTTAAAGTTAGTATAGATATAGAAGAAGGCGCAATCTTTGTAGATTTTGAAACGCCTGCAAATTTGAATAATTTAGAAAAAGAAGTGTACGATTTAGGTTATAAAATAATTTATTAATCTATCTAAAGGGTATATATATTGTAGGACTATATAAAATGTAATGAATTAATTCTTTATATATAACATTACAAAGGATAGTTTATAATTAGTGAAATTTCACATTAAAAACTCTGTTTTTTTGAATTAAAATAAAAAAATTGAATATAATGTGGTATTTTACATTTAAATAGGGTAATATGTAATAGAAGCAATAGATTAGGAGTGATGATATGAGTAAGGATAACGAAAAAATTCAAAATGTAGTTAAACTATTATCATCATTAGGGGTAAACATAAAGAAAACCAAATCAAGATTAGAAGTTATGCACACTTTACCAACGACTGTGAAAGCCGCTAACGAATTGAAATAGTCAAGTTACCCAATCAAGTGATTAGAGCCCATTGTTCTGGTCACTTTTTATTTTGCCTTATAATAGTTTATAAAAAAGGTCAAAGCCAATGTATAAGGTACATTAGATAATGATACACATTTAAAAATTAAAATAATTTTTAAGGGTAAGATATTAGTGTAAGTGTAGTATAAACTTTTATAAATGTTTAAAACGCATAGGATATAGATTAATTTGTTTAATTATATAGTATACATATAAAAAGCTGGGACATCGATGTCCCAGCTTTTTTAGTATGACAGGTCATCATACATTATTCTGTTGTACGTAATTGTTGTTTATCACCAGAGTATTGTTTGGGCTGATGATAGTAAATAGATAAAAGTACACCAATACCACACATGAGACTCCATAATGAACTACCGCCATAACTAATAAATGGTAGTGGAATACCAGTGATAGGTAGTAATTGGACAGTCATTCCAATATTTTGTAATACGTGGAATAAAATGAGTGAAGCATATCCAATTATGAATAATTTACTAAAAGGTAATTCAATTTTAGTTGCTAAGCGTACGAGATGGAATATAAAGGCTAAGAAAATTAATATTAGAATTACTGAGCCAATAAAACCAAATTCTTCACCAATAACTGAAAAAATAAAATCGGTATGATTTTCTGGGATGTATACTTCACCGTGATTAAATCCTTTACCAAATAGCTGACCAGAACCGATTGCTTTAAGGGATTCTGTTAAATGGTAACCATCACCACTACTGTACGTATAAGGATCTAACCAAGAATTAATTCTACCTAGTTGATATGTTTTAATTCCCAATGTGTTTTCTATAAGTGAAGGTTTATAAATAATAGACAATATTAAAGTTGAACCTATTACGATACCCGCAATAAAAAGCGGTGCTAATATTTTCCATGAAATACCACTAACAATCATGACACCAGCAATAATAGCGCAAATAACTAGTGTAGTACCAAGGTCATTTTGTAATAAAATTAATCCCATAGGTACAATCGAAATACCTACAATTTTTAGTAATAATTTAAAATCGGTTTCTAATGATTTATTGAACGTGAATTGATTATGTCTAGAAATCAATTTTGCGAGTGCTAGTATCAACACAATCTTCATAAATTCTGAAGGCTGTACACTGATAGGCCCTAGTTTATACCAGCTTTTAGCACCATTAATAATTGGTGTGATTGGTGTTTCAGGGATAATAATTAATATGAACAGTCCAATACATAAGATAAAATATAATAAATATGTATATTTCATGAGCTTTTTAGGTGAAACCAGCATAATGAGTAATGCAATGGCACCGCCCAAAACATAATATAAAATTTGTCTGATGCTAAAGTTAGCGCTATATTGGCCGCCACCCATAGCTGAATTGATAATCGTGACGCTTACGAATGCTAATAATACGAGGATGCCTATTAAAACCCAGTCAATCCGCCGTATCCAATGATTATTTTTTAATTGACGTGAAGTACTCATTTCTTACTCCTTTAAACAGCTAGATTTCTCTATCTTTAGTATTATATATAGATTTTACCGAACTTTAACATATTTTGCTAGAAGTAGGGTGTCGATTTAAAAAATTATAAATATGAAGTTTTATGATATGTCTTTGCGAATGATAAAAGAGAACAAAAAATAAATGCTTTTTATACCACTTAACAAATGCAAAAAAATATTAAATCGTGATATGATGTAGTTTGAGAATTGTATATGGAGGCTAAAAAATGGCTAAAGAAAATGTATGTATCGTATACGGAGGAAAAAGTGCAGAACACGATGTTTCAATATTAACAGCACAAAATGTCTTGAACGCAATTGATAAGGAACAGTATCAAATTGACATTATTTACATAACAAATGATGGTGCTTGGAAAAAGAAAGAAAACATTGTAGATACGATTAACGATATCGACTCATTACGCTTAATAGATGTTGAAGCGGGTGAAATTTCAAAATTATTAAGTCAAGGAAGTACAGGAAATGCATATAGTGCAGTATTTCCATTATTACATGGGCCTAATGGTGAAGATGGCACAATCCAAGGTTTATTTGAAGTTTTAGATATACCGTATGTTGGTAATGGCGTTTTAGCTGCCTCAAGTTCAATGGATAAATTGGTAATGAAGCAACTCTTTGCGCATAGAGGTTTACCACAATTACCCTATGTTAGCTTTTTAAGAAGTGAGTATCACAAATATGAAGGTAACATCTTAAAATTAGTACATGATAAATTAGAATATCCAGTATTTGTAAAACCAGCTAACCTAGGATCTAGTGTAGGTATTAGTAAATGTAATAATGAAGAAGAGCTTAAAAACGGTATAGAAGAAGCTTTCCAATTTGACCGCAAGTTAGTTATCGAACAGGGTATTGAAGCGCGTGAAATTGAAGTTGCTGTATTGGGAAATGACTATCCAGAAACGACATGGCCTGGAGAAGTTATCAAAGAAGTGGCTTTCTATGACTATAAGGCAAAATATAAAGACGGAAAAATAAAATTAGATATTCCAGCTGACTTAGACGAAGAGGTTCAAATGACGTTAAGAAATATGGCTGTTGAAGCTTTTAAAGCAACAGACTGTGCAGGGTTACTACGAGCTGATTTCTTTGTAACAGACGATAATCAAATTTTTATAAATGAAACTAATGCGATGCCTGGATTCACTGCATTTAGCATGTACCCAAGCTTATGGGAAAATATGGGTGTGAGTTACTCTGATTTAATTAAGAAATTAATTGAGTTAGCTAAAGAAAAACATGAAGATAAAAAACAAAATAAATACAAAATTGACTGAGGCGAATAAATTATGATAGAGGTAACGTTAGAACAAATTAAAACATGGATTCCATGTGAAATAGAAAATGAATTTATGGATCATGGTATTAAAGGTGTTTCTATTGATTCACGTGACATTCACAATCAAAATTTATTTATTCCATTTAAAGGCGAACATGTAGATGGCCATAAATATGTAGCACAAGCACTTAAAGATGGTGCAGGTGCTGCATTTTATCAAAAAGGTGAACCGTTAGACGAAAATATTGATGGACCTATTATATGGGTCGATGACACATTAGAAGCTTTACAACATTTAGCAAAAGCATATTTAGAATTTGTCAATCCACAAGTCATTGCAGTTACTGGTTCTAATGGTAAAACAACAACGAAAGATATGATTGAAAGTGTCTTGAAACCACAATTTAAAGTTAAAAAGACGCAAGGAAACTATAATAATGAAATAGGTATGCCATTAACCATTTTACAATTAGATATTGATACTGAAATTTCCATTCTTGAAATGGGCATGTCAGGTTTCCACGAAATTGAATTATTATCTAAATTAGCTCAACCCGATATTGCCATAATCACTAATATTGGTGAGTCTCATATGCAAGATTTAGGGTCAAGAGAAGGTATTGCTAAAGCTAAATCAGAAATTACACTTGGTTTAAAACCAGGAGGCTTATTTATCTATGACGGTGACGAACCATTACTAGAACCGTATGCTAACGAAATACAAAATGCTGATTTAGTAAGTTTTGGTAAAAATTCTGATAATACGCTGGTAAGTACTATTGAAACAATCAAAGATCATGGTATTGCATTCACAATTAATCATGATGAACATTATGAACTTCCTATCTTAGGTGAACATAATATGAAAAATGCTACGATTGCTATTGTAGTAGGTAAGAGATTAAATTTAACATACCAAACTATTTTCAATAATTTGAAAAATGTCGTGCTTACTGGCATGAGAATGGAACAACATCATACAAAAGATGAAATACTTGTCATTAATGATGCTTATAATGCAAGTCCAACGAGTATGAAAGCGGCCATAGACACACTTTCTGGCATGGAAGGTAGAAAAATTATTGTCCTTGGCGATGTATTAGAATTAGGTCCTGATAGTCAAATCATGCATGAAGCTGTAGGACTATATTTTGAAGACAAAGATATTGACGCATTATTTACGCTTGGTAATGAGGCGGCTCACATTAGTCATACTGGTAAAGCTTTCGTTAAAAAGTCTGAAGCTTTTAAAGAAAAAGCAGACCTTATTCGTTCATTAAAAGGTTATGTTCAAGCGAATGACAAAGTATTAGTCAAAGGATCAAGAGGAATGAAATTAGAAGAAGTGGTGGAAGCGTTAATTTAAAACGATTAACTACCATAAATATGGAATCAATATATTATTGAGCTCAAAGAACCCGGGACGTACAATCGTCTTGGGTTCTTTATTATATGAGATAATGACCAAATCAACTGAATAATGCGGTAGACAGTTTTAAATATAAAATGATATTTTATGAAACTAAGTGCTTTTATATTAATCAGTTATTATTTTACTAAGATAAGGTGAATCAAAAATTTCATTTTATTAAAATGTCATGCTTAATTATTATTTTCTTTAAAATTTGCATAGGCTAAAAGATTTGTATGGAAAATAGTTTGGTTTATGAATCATACTTCATAATATCATTTTATAAAAATGCTTAAGTCATAATAATTAAGTGGAATAATTTAATCATTAACAGAATAAATAAATTAACAAATTTTTTTCAGAAAGTAAAAAGTAATATGAAAAAATAAAATTAAACGCTTACAACCTATGTATTTCGGCGTTTATAAGCTGAGAAAACGTGATGATTACGAGAGATTCACTCAATTTATTCTAATTTGGTTTATTGCGATTATGCACTTGAGGTGGTACTATAAAGAAGTTGAAGAAACTTAAGTGAACATATATGTATAGAAATACAGATAAATAAAGGAGAATTATATTGCAAAATTTTAAAGAATTAGGGATCTCAGATAAGATGGCAGAAACCCTACAATCCATGGGGTTCAATGAGGCCACTCCTATTCAAAAAGAGAGTATCCCTCTTGCCTTAGAAGGCAAAGATGTTCTTGGTCAAGCGCAAACAGGTACAGGTAAAACAGGTGCGTTTGGTATTCCATTAATTGAAAAAGTGGCAGACCAAGAAGGTGTACAATCATTAATCCTTGCACCAACAAGAGAGTTAGCAATGCAAGTTGCTGAATCATTAAAAGCATTCGCTAAAGGACAAAATATTCAAGTTGTTACTGTATTTGGTGGTATGCCAATCGACCGTCAAATTAAAGCACTTAAAAAAGGTCCACAAATCGTAGTAGGTACACCAGGTCGTGTAATTGACCATTTAAACCGTCGTACATTAAAAACGAATGATATTCATACGCTTATCCTAGATGAAGCGGATGAAATGATGAATATGGGATTCATTGATGATATGAAATTCATCATGGACAAAATTCCAGCTGAACAACGTCAAACAATGTTGTTCTCAGCTACTATGCCTAAAGCAATTCAAACATTGGTTCAACAATTCATGAAATCACCAGTTATCGTTAAAACGATGAATAATGAAATGTCAGATCCACAAATTGAAGAATATTATACTATCGTAAAAGAATTAGAGAAATTTGATACTTTTACAAGTTTCTTAGATGTACACCAACCAGAATTAGCTATCGTATTCGGACGTACAAAACGTCGTGTTGATGAATTAACAAGCGCGTTAATCTCAAAAGGATACAAAGCTGAAGGATTACATGGTGATATCACTCAAGCTAAACGTTTAGAAGTATTGAAAAAATTCAAAAATGATCAATTAGATATTTTAGTTGCAACAGATGTTGCGGCAAGAGGACTTGATATTTCAGGTGTAAGTCACGTATACAACTTTGATATCCCTCAAGATACTGAAAGTTATACGCACAGAATTGGTCGTACTGGTCGTGCTGGTAAAAAAGGTGTTGCAATCACATTTGTAAATCCAATTGAGATGGATTATATTCGTCAAATTGAACAAGCAAACAAACGCCAAATGACAGCTTTAAGACCGCCTCATCGTAAAGAAGTGTTAAAAGCACGTGAAAACGATATTAAAGGTAAAGTACAAAACTGGATGTCAAGAGACAATGAACCAAGATTACAACGTATTGCTACAGAGTTACTTGGTGAATATAATGATGTGGATTTAATCGCGTCATTATTACAAGAGCTAGTCGAATCAAACGACGAAGTTGATGTTCAATTAACATTTGAAAAACCATTATCTCGCGGTAAAGGTCGTCAAGGTAAAGGTGGACCAAAACGTGGCGGTAACCATAAACGTGGTGGCGGCAAGTTTGATAACAAGAACCGTCGTTCAGGTAAAGGCGGATTCAACAATAAGAAGAAAAATGATAGACCTTCTTCTGACAGAAACAATAACAAGAAATCAATGAAAGGTCGCACGTTTGCAGACCATAAAAAATAAAACGATTTATCATATATGAAATTTAGGTTTAATCACTCCATTTATTTGGGGTGATTTTTTTATGTTAAATGGAGTTTAGATGGGAATGAAAGAATAAAATACTTTAATATTTTAATTGTGTTGATACATATTTTGAAGTGAGGATGAATGCGCACTATACCCTGTGTTATAATGGGGGAAATCTTAATGAAGGAGTGTATTTATGACAAACGACCAGCTCTTTAAAAAAAGTCCAAAAGAAGCTATAAAATATTATTATTTAATAGAAGGACTAGAATTTATAGTGCATTTGATCGTTATGATGGTATTAATATTCTTATGGAGCCATTTTAATTGGTGGCACTTTTTAATTTATATATTCATTTTTCTTATCTTAATAGATATAGTTTATGCTGCATTTGGACCTTGGATTAAGTACCATTATACATATTATCGAATTGGTGAAAATGATATAGAAGTTAAATATGATTTTTTCTTCAAATCACAAAAATTCGTAAAATTAGAACGTATGCAATATATAGAACGTAAATATAATCCAATACTGAAAAGGTTAGGTTTAGCTAAAGCATCATTAGTGACTGCTGGTCATCATGCAACATTCCCATTACTTAGCATTAAAGATGCAGAAACATTTGAAGCGATAAGTCTTGATTATTTGAGAGGAGCTGATTATGATGTATAGTCCTCAAAAATTACATCCAATTTCATATATAACGGGTGTGATCGAAGCAATCAAACAAAATATCGTTTTAATCATTATTTTTCTAGTGTTTAATATTCGTGATTTTGATTTCACTAATATTTATGCTTATATTTTCCCAGGTATTGTAACCATATTATTTCTTTTTTCATTCATAGCTCAGGTTTTAAAAGTATATAACACAAGATATTGGATTGAAAATGACCACTTTGTACTTGCTACAGGTATTTTTACCAAAGAAAGAAAAGAGCTCAATATACGACGTATCCAAACACTTGATACAACGCAAGGCATCATAAATCAAATCGTTGGCGGTGTTAAATTACAGATTAAAACCCCAAGTGATGGAATTGATTTGGATACTGTTTCTAAAAAACAGAGCGAATGGATACAACAAACTTTAAAGGAAAAGCAACATGAACTATCTACTAGCGAAGCACAAGCAGTAGATCCTGTATCTACACAAGAGATCGATGATTCAGAATTGACGAACGATGATATCAATGTAACGACAAATGAAACAAATGCTAAAGATGAAGTTAAGTTTTTATATAAATTGAATTTTAAAGAATTGTTATTTATGGCATTAACGAGTGGAGCCATTGGTGTTGCCTTCGCTGCACTTTCTCCGATAATTGGGGGATTGTCAGACGTTATTCCATGGGATTGGATAACTGATGAGTTCTCACAAATTTCACAAGCAATTTTTGTCATTGTCTTAATGATGGTTGCGACCATTGCCATTGCGAGTTATATCATCGGGACATTAATTGTTATTGTACGCAACTTTAATTACACGGTGACGAAGCATGGTAATCAATTAAATATTAAGTATGGACTATTTAATGTTAAAAATATTACCGTTCCCACAGATAGGGTACAGGCTGTCGTTGAAAAGCAATCATTTCTTAGAAAATTGTTTGGGTATACATCCATTCATTTTGTAATAACAAGTGATATGAATGATATGGATAAAGATGACGTATCCTTAGATGGCAATGTGATGATACTTCCTTTCATTAAGCGTAAAAAAGCATTTGAAATTATTAAAACTTTAATGCCGAATATGACGTTTGAAAAAGCAACAGTAGGTATGCCGTGGAGAGGTTTTCATCGCCATTTTTGGAAACAAGCTTTGTTACTTATCATGGTAGCTGCGGTAATTAATTATTTTTGGGCGGCATGGGCCTTTTTAATTGCAGGAGTTATTATATTAATTTTTATTGTGCGTAGTTACCTTGTGACTAAATTTTCTGGTATGAAATTAGTTGAAGATGAACTTGTAGTACGTAATGTCACTTTATTTGGATTTAAAAATACTTATTTCAAACAAGATAAAATATTAGGACTAGAAGTACGACGTACCCCATTTTTAATTAATAGTGACTTAGGTAATTTTAATTTTATTATTGCAAAAGCTGCTGGTAATGAACATATTGGGTTGAAATTCAATGCATATCAACGAGTTAAATCCTTACAATCATGGTATTTGAGAGGTGAACAAAATGAGTAATTATCAGTATATGCACGCATCTGGTAAAACAGTCATGCGCATAGCAGCGTCAATTGTTACTGTGATATTATGTGTTTTATTAGTAGCGTTTTATTTAGTAAATCATTTGTGGCTCGAGTGGTTTGCACAAGAAACAATGAAATGGATTTTAATTATCGGTGCAGTAATCATATTGCTGTATATTATTGTCGAATTGGTTATTATACCCAAATATCGTTATAAAATATTTAAATATAATCTAGAAGATCACACGATAACGGTTAGAAATGGTTTGTGGTTTGTAAAAGTTGTGAAGATGCCTTTATTCAGAATACAAAACGTTGACACACACGAAGGTATTTTAATGAGAAAATATCAGTTAGCAAGTTTAACATTGTCTACAGCTGGAGGAAATACTGAAATTAAACTGGTCAATAAAGAGGTAGCCGCTAAGTTAAAACAAACTATAAAACAAGTGAATCAAGATAGTGCTATAGAAAACACAAATCATTAAACGAAAGCCATATAACAAGATAGCGTTAGTATAAAGACGTTATATGGGAGGTAGGAGACGGAAATGATACACGGTATAGGTGTCGATTTAATTGAAATAAGTAGAATAAAGAATCTTTATAAACGTCAATCGAAACTGGTTGATCGCATTTTAACAATAAATGAACAACATAAGTTTAATCAATTTAATAATGAACAACGAAAAATGGAATTTTTAGCTGGTCGATTTGCAACGAAAGAAGCGTTTAGTAAAGCTTTAGGTAGTGGTTTAGGAAAAACAGTATCTTTCACGGATATTGATTGTGTTAATGATGAAGATGGTAAGCCTTGCATACATTATGAGGGGTACAAAGTACATGTGAGTATTTCGCATACAGAACACTATGCAATGAGTCAGGTTATTTTAGAGGTTTAAATTAATTTAGGTGATTTCAGTTTATTAAATTTGGATATATTATCTGTATTGTTATAAAATTAAGATAATATATTTATTACACAGGTTATGAACTGATATAGGAGGTACGTGCTTTATGTCTGATAAGTATTATAGATCGACTTACGTCAATGTAGATTTAAATGCAATCGTTGCAAATTTTCAAGTCTTTCAAAAATTACATCCAAATAAGACGGTTATGCCAGTAGTGAAAGCAAATGGTTATGGCCTTGGAAGTATTAAGGTAGCAAGACAGCTCATGGATAATGGTGCTGAGTTTTTTGCTGTAGCAACTTTGGATGAAGCGATTGAATTACGTATGCATGGCATTGATGCTAAGATTTTAGTTTTAGGCGTTATTCCAACGGAGCATATTAATAAAGCGATTCAACATCGTGTTGCAATCACTGTACCATCAAAATCATGGCTAGTAGAAGCCGTGAAAGAAATTCCAGAATCAAATGAAAAAGATTTATGGATACACGTAAAATTAGACACGGGTATGGGTAGATTAGGTATGAAGACAGCAGAAGAATACAAAGAAGTCATAGAGCTTATTAATGGCCATAGCCATTTAATATTTGAAGGTGTATTTACGCATTTCGCATGTGCAGATGAACCTGGCGACTCAATGAACCGCCAACAAACAATGTTTGAAGAAATCGTTGGACAAGCCGATAAACCAGATTATATACATTCACAAAATTCTGCTGGTGCTTTGATGAAAGACACACAATTTTGTAACGCAGTTAGAGTAGGTATTTCCCTATATGGCTATTATCCATCCGCTTATGTTAAATCAAATGTGAAAGTGCATTTAAAACCAAGTGCACAGTGGATAAGTGAAATTGTACAGACGAAATTACTTCATGCAGGTGAATCAGTCAGTTATGGTAGTGTATATACGGCTGACGAAATAACTAAAATTGGTGTCATTCCAGTAGGTTATGCGGATGGTTATCCTAGAATGATGAAAGGTTTCTCAGTGAATGTGAATGGCAAACAATGTGAAGTCATAGGAAAAGTGTGCATGGATCAAACAATTATTAAAATTCCTGATGAGATTCAAGTTGGGGATAAAGTAATCATAATGGATCATCACAGCGATACCCCACAATCAGCCGAAGCGCTGGCGCATCATCAACAAACCATAAATTATGAAGTGTTATGTCGCTTGAGTAGAAGACTACCACGTGTTTACCATAGTTCTAAAGACCTAGAAATTCGCAATGAATTACTAAAATAGTATAGTCACTGTTTGTAAAATTTGTTATCATGTATCTAACAACCAATCTCGAAGATTTATATTATAGTTACATGGAGGTCTTTATTCATGGCAAGTTTCAACCAAAGTAGAATTCATAGTATAGAACAACTTTTAAAAGAAGGCTATTCTCAAATGGCTGATTTGAACCTCTCCCTCGCAGCAGAAGCATTTCCGTTTGAATGTGAAGCTTGTGATTGCAACGAAGTATATATTAGCTCCAAGAATAATAATGAATGATGAGACGTGGTGACGTTTATTTAGCTGATTTATCACCAGTCCAGGGGTCTGAACAAGGGGGAATAAGACCTGTCGTAATTATACAAAACGATACTGGTAATAAATATAGTCCTACCGTAATTGTAGCCGCAATTACTGGTAGGATAAATAAAGCTAAAATACCTACACATGTAGAAATAGAAAAAAGTAAATATAAATTAGATAAAGATTCTGTTATATTGCTAGAGCAGATTAGAACTTTAGATAAAAATAGGCTGAAAGAAAAATTAACTTATCTTTCTGATAAAAAAATGAAAGAAGTTAATAATGCCATTGATATTAGTTTAGGATTACATACTATTAGGAGTCACAAATCCTGATTTTCAAAGGTTTAGCTAATAAGTTAATAAAATAGTGAATTATAGACATTGATTCTCTATAACATGCAATAATCATTTATTAATGAATTAATCAATTTTAACCAAGATTGCTTTTAATAAATGGTTGTGACCTTTGAATAAGATGTCTAATTTAAAAGCTTTAGGGTTTCCTAAAGCTTTTTTAAGTATCTAAAGTACATTTAATAAAAGATGCATGAATATTTAACAATTAAAGTTGTTTTATTCAATGGAGCGATTGACATACATACAGAACATTTGAATATGTTGCATTCAATGTATGCGATTTATATTTGCATTTTGAGGAGGAATTACTGCGTGAAAGAATTCAAAAATCAATATAAAGCGCTAATTGATGAAAGCTTACACACGATTGATACAAGCGATTTAATAAAGAAGTGTGAAGGTTTTACTGAAGAAGTTATAAAAAAAGATATTTTGCCCGAAGATATCGTTCAAATACATAAAGATTATATAAAAGGTCAAAATTTAAGTGAAGCACAAATTTTGAAAACCTTTAATGTGTTAAAAGAAATTGTTAAAGGATTTGGTTATAGTTATAGAGACTATAAACAATTAGTGGACAGATTACAGTATCACGATAAAGAAATAGATTTAGCTTCACGTCTGCAGCAAACCATGTTAAAAACAGATATACCTCAATTTGATAGTATACAAATCGGTGTCATTTCAGTTGCAGCGCAAAAAGTAAGCGGTGATTATTTTAACTTAATTGATCATAAAGATGGCACGATGAGTTTCGCTGTTGCGGATGTCATTGGCAAAGGTATCCCAGCTGCATTAGCTATGAGTATGATTAAATTTGGAATGGATTCATATGGTCATTCACAATTACCAAGTGATGGTTTAAAACGACTGAACCGAGTTGTTGAAAAAAATGTGAATCAAAATATGTTCGTAACAATGTTTTATGGCTTATATGAAGAATTAAATCATTTATTATATTGTAGTTCTGCAGGCCATGAACCAGGTTATATTTATCGAGCTGAAACAGAAACATTTGAGGAAATGGGAGTTCGAGGAAGAGTACTTGGTGTGAGTCAACAAACACGTTATAAGCAACAAGAAATACCTATTTATTTAGATGATTTAGTTATTATTTTTACAGATGGCGTAACTGAAGTCAGAAATGAAGCGGGCGACTTTTTAGACAAACAACATTTATTAGATATGATTCATAAATATAAACATATGCACCCTCAAGATATTGTGCAATTATTATATGAAGCCATATTAAAAATACAAAACCCAGATAAAAGAGATGATTTAACGATATTAATCATTAAAAGAGTAAATTAGTTTTTAGTGTTTAGATTTAAAATTTAAATTTAAGGGTATAAAAGTTATTAATGAGACTATAATTAGGAGTGTAATGTTATGAAGCTTAATATTGAGACTGTAACTCATGATTCACATTATGAGGTGAAAGTTGGCGGTGAACTGGATGTATATACAGTTCCTGAATTAGAAGAAGTCTTAGTTCCAATGAGACAAGAGGGAACACACGATATCTATGTGAATTTAGAAAATGTGAGTTACATGGATTCAACAGGATTAGGTTTATTTGTAGGTACATTAAAAGCATTAAACCAAAACGATAAAGAATTATATATATTAGGTGTTTCAGATCGAATAAGTCGTCTTTTTGATATAACTGGATTAAAAGATTTGATGCATGTTAATGAAGGAACGGAGGTCGAATAACATGCAATTTAAACAAGATTATATAGAAATGCGTTTACCAGCATCCGCAGAATATGTAAGTTTAATTCGTTTGACATTATCCGGCGTATTTTCAAGAGCAGGTGCGTCATATGATGATATAGAAGATGCTAAAATTGCTGTCAGCGAAGCAGTGACTAATGCAGTGAAACACGCTTATAAAGATGATTACAATCAAGTGGGGATGATTAATCTTTGCTTCGAAATCTTCGATGATAAAATTAAAATTATTATTTCTGATCAAGGTGATAGTTTCGATTATGAAGAAACAAAAGCAAAATTAGGACCATATAAAGAAAATGAAAACATAGACTTCCTTAGAGAAGGCGGTTTGGGTCTGTTTTTAATTGAATCTTTAATGGATGAGGTTACAGTTGATAAACAATCAGGTGTGACAATCAGTATGATAAAGTATATTAAAAAAGAGCAGGTGCGAAATAATGGCGAGAGAGTCGAAATCAGTTAATGATGTATCACCTGAACAAATAAACCAATGGATTATGCAGCATCAAAACAATGAAAATACAGATGCACAAGATCAACTTGTAAGACATTATAGAAAGTTAATCGAATCCTTGGCATATAAATATTCTAAAGGTCAATCTCATCACGAAGACCTCGTTCAGGTTGGTATGGTTGGTTTAATCGGTGCAATCAATCGATTTGACTTGTCCTTTGATAGAAAGTTTGAAGCCTTTTTAGTACCAACTGTGATTGGTGAGATTAAACGCTATTTGCGTGATAAAACATGGAGTGTTCATGTACCTAGAAGAATCAAAGAAATTGGACCACGAATTAAGAAAGTTACAGATGAATTAACAAATGAACTCGAACGTTCACCTTCTATTACTGAAATTGCAGATCGATTAGAAGTGAATGAAGAAGATGTGCTTGAAGCAATGGAAATGGGTCAAAGCTACAATGCGTTGAGCGTAGATCATTCTATTGAAGCAGATAAAGACGGTTCGACTGTAACTTTACTAGATATCATGGGTCAACAAGATGATAATTATGATTTAACAGAAAAAAGGATGATATTGGAAAAAATACTTCCAATACTTTCAGAACGAGAAAGACAAATTATTCAATGTACTTTTATTGAAGGTTTAAGCCAAAAAGAAACAGGAGAACGAATTGGCTTAAGTCAAATGCATGTATCAAGATTGCAGAGAACAGCGATTAAGAAATTACAGGAAGCAGCAAATAAATAAATTGAATATATAGACAAGGCAGATTTCGAATTTTATGGAATCTGCTTTTTTAATTGTATTGATGATTCTGAGAGAGTCATGTGATACAGATATGTTAAAATGTATTTATTAACAAAATAATATTACATAATGATAAGCGGAGGATTTCATGGATAGTAATTTAATTCAATCAATCAGAGATAAATATAGCTTCACAACCAAGCAAATTAATGCTGTTTTATCTTTATTAGAAGATAAAAATACAGTACCCTTTATAGCTCGTTATAGAAAAGAGCAAACAGGTGGTTTGGATGAAGTAGAAATTAAACAAATTGATGATGAATATCAATATATGGTAAATCTACAGAAGAGAAAAGAAGAAGTTATTAATAATATCGAAGAACAAGGCTTATTAACTTCGGATTTGAAAAGTGATATTTTAAAACAAACAAAATTACAAAGAGTAGAAGATTTATACAGACCGTTCAAACAGAAAAAGAAAACAAGAGCAACTGAGGCAAAACGAAAAGGATTAGAGCCATTTGCGCAATGGTTACAACAAACAAATATAGACACATCTGTTGAAACGAAAGCACAACAATTTATTAACGATGAAGTCACAAGTGTAGAAGATGCAATCAAAGGCGCTCAAGATATCATTGCAGAAATTGTTTCAGATAAACCTATATATAGAAGTAAAATACTTAAAGATACATTTCAACAGGGCAATATTATAACGCAAAAGAAAAAGCATGCAGAAGATGAGAAAGAAATTTTTTCTATGTATTATGATTATACCGAACCGATTAAAAAAATCGCCAATCATCGAGTGCTTGCAGTTAATCGTGGTGAAAAAGAAAAGGTTTTATCAGTTAAAATAGAAATGGATATACAAGGGATAGAAAATTTTATTAGAAGCAAAGAAATATCATCTGAACATAATGGTACCTATGTCATTATAGATGCTATTAAAGATAGTTTGAAAAGATTAATCATGCCATCGATCGAAAGAGAAATAAGAAGTGATTTAACTGAAAAAGCTGAAAATCATGCAATCGATGTATTTAGTGAAAATTTGAGAAACTTGTTATTACAACCACCTATGAAAGGAAAGCAAATACTTGGTATTGATCCCGCTTTTAGAACAGGTTGTAAACTTACAGTCATTAATCCATTTGGTACATTTGTAGCTAAAGGAGTCATGTATCCTCATCCTCCAGTAAATAAAAAAGAAGATGCTGAAAAAATATTTGTGGACTTCGTTAAAACATATGATGTCGAATTAATAGCTATCGGTAATGGTACAGCGAGCCGTGAAACTGAACAATTTGTTGCTTCAATGATACAAGAACACCAATTAAACGTTCAATTTATCATTGTTAATGAAGCGGGGGCATCTGTATACTCTGCATCGGAAGTGGCAAGAAATGAATTCCCAGATTTTCAAGTTGAGGAGCGTAGTGCTGTTTCGATAGGTAGAAGAGTACAAGATCCATTGAGTGAATTAGTGAAAATAGATCCAAAATCTATCGGCGTTGGTCAATATCAACATGATGTTAACCAAAAGTCATTAGAAGGTGCATTGTCATTTGTTGTTGAAACTGCGGTTAACCAAGTGGGGGTTGATGTGAATACTGCTTCACGTTCATTACTACAATATGTATCAGGTTTAACGCCCACAATTGCACAAAATATTATAGATTATAGAGAAGAGAATGGTGCTATAACGCATAATAAAGAAATTGCTAAAGTTAAAAGATTAGGTGCGAAAACATTTGAACAAAGTATTGGATTTATGAGAATCGTAGGTGGTAAAGAACCCTTAGACAATACTTCGATTCATCCAGAAAGTTATAATGTAGCAAATCAATTATTAACTGAAATTGAAATGACTACACATGATTTAGGAACGGAAAAACTTAAACTTGCCTTGAACAAAATTGATATTGTGGCAATGGCAGAAAAGTTAAATATTGGTCAACCGACACTTGAAGATATTATTAACTCATTGATTGCACCTAATAGAGATCCAAGAGATGAATTCGAAACTCCTATTTTAAAATCTGATGTACTATCTATTGAAGACTTAACTAAAAACATGAAACTTAGTGGGACTGTAAGGAACGTGGTTGATTTTGGTGCATTTGTAGATATTGGGGTAAAACAAGATGGACTCGTACACGTATCAAAGCTTGCTAAGAAGTTTGTTAAAAACCCAATGGATATTGTAAGTGTTGGTGATATTGTAGATGTATGGATATTAGATATTGATGATAAAAAAGGTAAAGTATCATTAACAATGATTGATCCAAATGGATAACAGTGCATTACAAAAATTAACAGAGACAATCTCGTTAAAGTATTTTAAAATGCCATTTAAACATAAAGCATATTTCAATAAGCGTTTAAGAACGACTGGTGGTCGCTATTTATTAAGTTCACACAATATAGAAGTGAATGAAAAGCAATTTGCTAAGTTTGGTGAATCAGCTATCATTGATATTATTAAGCACGAATTATGTCATTATCATTTGCACTTACAGAAGAAAGGATACCAACATAAAGATAAAGATTTTAAACGTCTGTGCCAACAAACAGGTGCACCTAGATTTTGTTCTGCAATTGAAAAATATGAAGATCGAGTTAATTATATATATCAATGTCAAAAATGTGTGTCTAGATTTCCAAGAATAAGAAAAGTCGATACAAATAAAATGGTTTGTGGAAAATGTAATGGAAAACTGAAAGAATTAAACAACTAATATACTTATAAATAATGAACGCCTATCGATAATTTAGTCGATAGGCGTTCATTATTTATATATAGAATGTATTTTATGGAAGATTTTTAGCAATGATTAAGGAAAAAATAGAGTATTTTGTGTGTACTTTCACCAAATTAGAAAGTTTAATTAATTAATCTTGTTAATTTACTCTTTTTAGTTTTGTTTATTCATTGACGATGAGCGAAATATATTATATGATATTAAACGTTGCGAAATTAATAGCAACTTTGGTTAAGGAAACATTAATTTTGTTAAATACAATTTAAAAAGTTGTTGACAAATGATTAAGAATATATTACAATATTATTTGTTACTTAATGAACGAGAAACAAATTAACCGTTTTGCTAAGCGGCCGTGGCGGAACGGCAGACGCGCTAGGTTGAGGGCCTAGTGGGAGTATTCCCGTGGAGGTTCAAATCCTCTCGGCCGCATCAAATACCTTTAATGAATAAATATGCGGGTGTAGTTTAATGGCAAAACCTCAGCCTTCCAAGCTGATGTTGTGGGTTCGATTCCCATCACCCGCTCCAATAGAAATTTAAATGAACATTGAAAACTGAATTGCAATATGTCAACGTTAATTCCGAACACAACAT
>NZ_JTLN01000013.1:0-7936 GCF_000798895.1 Staphylococcus sp. ZWU0021 | reverse complement strand
CTTTAATTGATGCATCTTCTGCAACGCCTAAAATTGTTACTATGTCTGCACCAAATTTAACTGCTTGACTTACTTCGTAATCGGCAGCATCCATAATTTTTAAATCTGCTAATACTTTTACACCATCAATATTATCATTTAAATGTTGTACAGCTGGTAATCCTTCATTTATAACAATTGGTGTTCCAATTTCTACGATATCTATATAATCTTTAACTTTATTTGCTAATTCTGTTGCTTCCTCTTTATTTAATAAATCAATTGCTAATTGTAATTCCATATGTTGTTACCTCCTATATATTATGTATTCATTATGCTATAATAACTTCGGAAATACAATACTGACAAATATGTCACTGAGGAGAAGAAATTGTTAATAGAATATAATAATAAATTATTTTACACTTCTAAAGATTTAGCTTTATCAGTAATTGGTGGTAGATGGAAAATCCCTATTATTTATCATTTATTACAATCAGAAGTACTTAGGTTGAGTGAATTAGAAAAAAAATTACCAGATATTAATCAAAGAATGTTAATTAGACAATTAAGGGAGCTTGAAAAGGATATGATAATAAAAAGAACTATATATCCAGTAGTCCCTCCAAAAGTTGAATATCGATTAACTAGTGTTGGTTTGTCTCTCGACAATGTGGTCTATGGTATTTGTGAATGGGGAGATGAATATTTGAAATTAATTAATAATGAAAATTAGTTAATTTTTTTAAAGAAGAAAAATTGAACCGAACTTTATATAATCTCTTTGAGGAATATTGATATGTTTTTATATTGACTAGTAAATTGATATAAATAGAGAATGACTCAGAGACATATAAGTACGCTCTAAACATACAAAATATTTTTTCTGATATTAATAGTGTATATAGGGTCATTAGATTATATATTTAAAAAAGCGAAGTATAATTATACTTCGCTTTAAGTTAATCTTTATAATAAAATTAATATTAAAAATAATGGAATATTAGTATAAATACTAACCTTGCTCTCGAAACTATTGTTGATATCACAGTATGAGTAACAAAAGTCTCTTTTAGCATCATTCTTATATACAATACTTTGTATATACTTACCTTTAGAGTCATTATTGAAAAAGAAAATCTTAATAATGATTACTTGTATTTTTTTCAAACCATGCTTTTTCAAGCAGTTTAACTGCTGCTTTTATTTGTTCTATGGATAGTACTGCAAAGCCAAGGAGGACGGTTTGGCCATCATTTTCCCCGTATTCAGAAACAGAATTTACTTTTACACCAAATTTTGCTGCTTGATCAATAGCCTCTTGTTCTGTCATACCATTATTTAAACGTAGGGTTAAATGCAAACCAGAGTCTTCGCCTATAACTTCAACACTTTCTGGGAAATGTTTTGAAATAGCTGTAATTAAAACATCTCTTTTTTTTCGATAAACCACTTTCATTTTTTGAATATGTTTTTCCCAATGTCCTCTATTTAAAAATTCTTTTAAGATATTTTGGTCTATGCGAGAGACTGTTTGAGCATAAAAGAAAAAGTCTTCTTGGTAGATATTGATTAGAGAAATTGGTAAAACCATATAACTAATACGCAGAGAAGGTAATAGTAATTTGGAGAAAGTACCCATATAAATTACATTTTCTCCGGTATCTAACCCTTGAAGCGCAGGTACTGGTTTACCACTATATCGAAATTCACTATCATAATCATCTTCAATAATATAACGGTCTTTTTGTTCTTTTGCCCATTTCAATATTTGTAAGCGTTTTGAAACCGGCATAATCATACCACTAGGAAACTGATGGGACGGCGTCACAATCGCTACATTTGCATCAGATTTAATTAAATGAGAAACAAGCATACCTTCTGAATCGATTGGAATGAATTCTACTTGATTTGCTTCTTTTTCAAATAACATCATTTTCCTATGATATCCAGGGTCTTCAACAGCAAATTTGCTCTTTGGTAATAATAGAAAAAGTATCTTCATTAAAGTTTGTGTGCCAGATCCGATAACAATTTGACTTGGATAACATTTTACTCCTCTTCCTTCGTAAATATAATCCGCAATTGCTCTTCGTAAATATAGCTCTCCTTGAGGATGGCCTAACTGTAATATTTGTTTGTTATCACTTTGAAATATTTCATTTACCAACTTTCTATAAAGGTTAAAAGGAAAAGATTCTGGATCAACACCAGTGTATGCAAAATCATAGGTATAACCATCGTTATTATTTAATTTTTCCTCCACATACTTGGGATTTTGATAATTTATATTAAAATCCTCTTCTTCAATATCGCAAATATAATATCCTTTTCTAGGAAGCGCTTTTAAGTAGCCTTCAGCAACTAATTGCCCATAGGCAGATTCAACAGTATTTTGACTAACGCAAAGATGCTGAGAAAGTTTTCGTTTTGAAGGCAACTTCATTTCAGGTAATAATCTTTTTTTCTTTATCTCTTGTTTAATATACGAATATAACTGGATATAAATCGGATCTTTGCCTTGAATATCAAAATTCGGTGTTAACTGTAACATTAAATCTGGTCCCCTCTACTAATAAAATACTGGCACTTATAAAAGAGTCAGATATTCACTATAATACCTTAAGAGTACAATTTTTACATCATAGTAATAATAATACTAACAATGGAGGGTTAAAATGAATCAGCAAAATCAACATATAGGATATATTATGATTATTAGTGGAGCAACTCTTTGGGGCCTATCGGGTCCGATGATACAGTGGCTTTTCCAACATTCCAGCATTTCATCCATAGATTTTCTTGTTTTTCGTTTACTATTAGCTGGAATTTTTCTTCTCTTGTATCTTTCTTTTTCAAAAAAACAAATCTTTGAAATTTGGAAGTACCCAGGTCACAGATTTCAACTCATATTATTTGGCGCTATTGGTATGCTCGGTGCTCAATACTTTTTTATCGAGACAATCAATGTAAGCAATGCTGTCACGGCTATGTTGTTTCAGTTTTTTGCTCCAATCCTTATTACAATTTATGTATCCATACAAATCAAGCAGCTACCAACTGCCAGACAATTTATCTCTATAGTTATAGCTTTAATTGGTCTCTATTTTTTAATCACAAATGGTTCGTATCAAAACATTCTTCTAACCAAACAGGGTATTATTTTTGGATTTCTTACAATGCTAGGTTTTACATTTTACACTATACAACCGGTTTCTTTAATCAAAAAATGGGGCGTCATTCTTGTAGTTGGGTGGGGGATGTTAATCGCAGGTGTATTTTCCTTTTTATTAAATTTAAATTTAAGTATTCAAAGTTTTATTGAAGACTTAACAATCACAACAACTGTTATGTTATTAGGTGTGATTATAAGTGGAACTCTTTCATTTCTTCTTTATATCGGAAGTTTAAAGTATTTATCCCCATCTGAAACAAGCATTTTATCCAGTATAGAACCTCTTGTTGCCATCATCATTTCAATTACTTGGTTAAATGAATCCTTTGGATACTATCAACTAGTAGGCGGACTATTTATTATTATAGCTGTCGTAGCTTTAACTACACCGAAAAAAAGTAAGTATGAAAATTAAACAAATTTTTCAAAATTTTTAAGCTATAAAGTAGTATAAAAAAAATATTTCTTTATAAAGAGTGTCTTAATCATTTCAAAACATGCTCGTTAACGAATATATCTTGATCTATACATTTTTTATCTCTCTTTTCTTATGAGGTACTTTATATTTTCGAGAATCTTCCATAGTTTGTAAGTAACTTAATTTCCCAAAAAGTAGCAATAACATAATGTGCATTTAAATTATCAGCTTTTAAAAGCAATAAACATTAAAATCCTTCGCTTTTCAGATTTTTATTTCGGTTTAAGAAAACACACAAATTCTTCTTTAAAATCAGCAATTACTTATAAACGGGTCAAAACTGTATAGTTACTTTTAGGTAAATCTTTAATTTTATTCTAGTATATTGCTTACATGTATTAAACTTATCTATAATTACTTTTTAATTAATTTTGGCTAAATAAATAGGATGTTTGGCATTTTGCTACATATGAACTAATAATTTTCTAAAAAGAGTAATAAATCAATTTATTACTCTGAGTTTACATTATAATATCAAGGGTAAAATCTTTAGAGGAGCGTGGTACAAATGAAAGCAGTTACTTATCAAGGTCATAAAAACATGGAAGTGCGTGAAGTACATGATCCAATAATAGAAGAATCAACGGATGCAATTATAAAAATAACAGCTTCAGGTATATGTGGTTCTGATTTACATCTTTACCATCAAGGTGATTTATTTATGGATCCTGATTTTGTTATTGGACATGAGCCAATGGGAATTGTAGAAGAAGTAGGAAAAGAGGTTAAAACCTTAAAAAAGGGAGATAGAGTAGTTATACCTTTTAACATAGGTTGTGGCGATTGTTTCTATTGTAATAATGAAATGGAGTCTCAGTGTGATAATTCTAATCCATCACCGGCAAGTTGGAAAATGAATAATGGTGGACTCTTCGGTTTTGGTGGCATGCACGGAAACCACTGGGGAGGTCAAGCAGAGTATTTGAGAGTCCCATTTGCCGATTTCTCCTCTTTCAAAGTTCCAGATAGTGATTTGAAAGACGAACAAGTATTATTTTTATCTGATGTGGTCCCAACAGCTTATTGGAGTGTTGAACATGCAGGCGTAAAATCTGGAGATACCGTTATTGTTCTCGGTTGTGGCCCAATCGGTTTAATGGCACAAAAATTTGCTAAATTAAAAGGCGCTGAACGTGTTATTGCCATTGACAATGTAGAACATAGATTAAACCATGCCAAAAAATCCAATGGCGCTGAAGTATATAATTTTTCTAAAGAAGATAATATAGGAAAATTACTTCATGAAAGCACACGCGGTGGTGCAGATGTCGTTATAGATTGTGTTGGAATGGATGGCCAAGTTGCTCAAGATGATTTAGAGATAAGTTCAAATTCAGCGCAACGAGGTAATATTAGTCCCATTATTACAGCAGCTGAATCAGTAAGAAAATTTGGAACGATTCAATTAACTGGTATTTACGGTACACCTGCAGACAATTTTCCAATAGATTTAATTTTCAATAGAGATGTCCAAGTAAAAAGTGGACAAGCGCCAGTTATTCATCAAATGCCAAAATTATATGAAATGATTAAAAATGAGGTTTTTGATCCAACAGAAATTATAACTCATACAATGCCTTTAGAAGATGCAAAACAAGCGTATGATATTTTCGATCAAAAAAAAGATAATAATATTAAAGTAATTCTAAAACCATAATAATAAATTAATAAAGAAGTCTATATACAGATTATAACCAGTATATAGACTTCTTTATTAATTTCATGTGATAATTTTCAGAATCGCTAAGTTTCAAAATTTCTAAATCTAACCAATGCTCTATGAAAATATGAAACAACTTTAATCATTTGCTATATAAAGTTTCAAATGCTTAGATGTTAATGTTTTATTCTCTTTAACAAAGTTTATAGTATAGCCACTAAATTGTATTTTACCCCCATCTAGACCAGGTCCTGGTCCTACATCTATAATCCAATCAGCATCACACATAATTGATAAATTGTGTTCAATTAAAATAACAGTGTTATTTTGTTCAATAAGATCATTAAAACAGTTTATCAATATAGGAATATCAGCTTCATGTAAACCTGTCGTAGGTTCATCAAATATAAAAATACTATCTGTAACATCATCATTTAAATATTGGCCTAATTTAACGCGTTGAATTTCACCACCTGATAATGTAGATAGAGGTTGGCCAAGGGTTACGTAATTTAATCCAGTTTTACTTATAGCTTGTAACTTAGACTGAATTTCATTTTCTTTATCAAAAAATCTTATACCTTCGTCAACAGTCAATTCAAGGAAATCAGCAATAGAATAGCCATCTATAGTTGCATTCAACACTTCTGGCTTATAACGTTTACCGTGACACACTTCACATGTTTGTGAAAATTCACCCATAAATGCAAGTTCTGTTTCAATATAACCTTTACCACCACAATTGGCACAAGCTCCTTTCGAATTATAACTAAACATAGATTTATTTAATCCAGTTTCTTTGCTGAAAAAATTTCTGACTCTATCAAAAACACCTAAATAAGTTAGTAAATTAGACCGATTGGAACCTTGTATCGCTTTTTGATCCATAAATACTGCATTATCATTTTTTGCAAAACCTGCCTTAACAAGTGAACTTTTCCCAGAACCTGCTACTCCAGTTAATACTGTCAAAACATGCTTGGGTATATCAACTGTCACATTATTCAAATTGTTTTGGGTCACTGGTCCAAGATGATAAAAACTCTTTGCTTCACGTATCTCATTTTTTAAGTGATGTTTGATACGTAGTGCTTCCCCAGTAGATGTATCTGAAGACAATAATTCTTTGTATGTTCCCTTAAACGTTATCTCTCCACCTTGCGCCCCTGAACTTGGCCCCATATCAATAATATAATCTGCTTCTTTAATTACATCAGGATCATGTTCTACAATTAATACTGTATTACCTTTATGTTTTAAAGATTTCAAAATTTCATTTATTTTTGCAATATCCTCTGGATGTAAACCAACACTTGGTTCATCAATGATATAAACCAAATCAGATAGCGAACTATTTAAATGTCGTATTAATTTAAGCCGTTGTGCTTCTCCACCTGATAAAGAAGTGGTTACACGGTCAAGAGTTAAATAACTTAATCCTATATAATCAAGTGCTTCTAATTGTTTTCGGAGTGGTTCAATAATAAACTGGGCTGTTGAATTATTTAATTTATTAAGAAATGCTAAATTTTCTTTTACAGTCATTTGTGTGAAATCTGAAATATTTTTTCCCATAATTTTACAACTCAAAATTTTCGAATTTAAACGTTGACCGTTACAAGTTGGACAAACTTTGTTTTCCACAACATTTTTAAGATGTTTAGCATAACGTTTTTTGTTAAATTCTTTATCTCCCAAGAATATTCTTCTAAACCTAGGTATAAGTCCCACATATTTTGCTGATTTCCGCCATTCTTCAGGTGGTTTTTTTAATTTTATTGGCTCCTGATATAAAAACAAATCTAATTCCTCTTTTGTATATGCTTTTAATTTTTTATCATTATCAAACAGACCACTATCACGATAAGCTTTCCCTCTTTCTTTATCAGGTCCAAAAGATGGAAAATTAATAGCACCTTCATTTAAAGATTTGTTCCAATCTAAGAGCTCATTTAAATTAATGTCTTCAATGTAACCTAATCCTTCACATGTTTCACACATACCATTGGGACTGTTAAATGAAAAGGCATCTGAATAACCGACAAAAGGTTCACCTATCCTTGACCATAACAATCTAACAGAGGCGTATATATCAGATACTGTACCTACAGTAGATCGAGAATTACCATTAAATCTTTTTTGACTAATCGTCATTGCTACAGGAAGATTTTTAATTGCTTTTACTTTTGGTTTAGGCTGCTTATTTAAATGAAATTGAATGTAGCTAGAATAACTTTCATTTAAAAGTTGTTCAGATTCAGCAGCTATTGTTCTGAAAACCAGTGATGATTTACCTGAACCAGAACGACCTGTAAATACTGTAACTAAATGTTTAGGTATAGTTATATTTATATTTTTCAAATTATTTTGTGAAGCTCCTATAATGGTAATATCATTCATAAATTAAATTGCCCTCCATTGTAATTTTTAACAATTAATAGTATAGATGAAGTTAAAAGATTAGTAGAATTTCGAAATAAGTTACATTACAAAAACAGTATGTAGAATATCTAATATTTTATCGTAGATTATAAGTTCTCTTAATGAAGTTAAGTTCATTTTATTTTTATAAAAACCTAACAACAAGAGACTAACAGCAAAGTTATAAACTTTGCTGTTAGTCTCTTAGATAATAAATACTGAT
>NZ_JTLN01000009.1:0-635 GCF_000798895.1 Staphylococcus sp. ZWU0021 | reverse complement strand
TAGTACTTAGGTTTTAAAATATAATTGAAAGGTAGGTTGTATTATGACTAAAAAAGTAGCAATCATTTTAGCAGATGAATTTGAAGATATAGAATTGACTAGTCCAAAAGAAGCATTAGAAAATGCTGGATTTGAGACTGAAGTTATTGGAGATACAGAAAAACATGAACTTGTTGGCAAACATGGGGAGAAAGTAACTGTAGATGTTAGCATTGCAGATGCGAAACCAGAAAATTATGATGCATTATTAATTCCTGGCGGATTCTCACCCGATCATTTACGTGGTGATGAAGAAGGTCGCTATGGTACATTTACTAAGTATTTTACTCAAAATGATGTGCCTACATTTGCGATTTGTCATGGTCCACTTCTACTAGTTGATACTGATGATTTAAAGGGCCGCACAATAACTGGCGTTATCAATGTACGTAAAGATTTATCTAATGCTGGTGCACACGTTGTTGATGAATCAGTTGTAATAGATAACAATATTGTAACGAGTCGTGTCCCAGATGACTTAGATGATTTCAATAGAGAAATTATTAAAAAATTAAAAGCATAATTTTATAATATCAATCAGTATTTATTATCTAAGAGACTAACAGCAAAGTTTATAACTTTGCTGTTAGTCTCTT
>NZ_JTLN01000017.1:0-377 GCF_000798895.1 Staphylococcus sp. ZWU0021 | reverse complement strand
TTTAGAAAGTTTACGTAAAGTTAAATCTGTAATTAGTAATTCTAAAGTAGCAGTTGCAGGCGGTATTAAACCAGATACAATTAAAGACATTGTTGCAGAAGATCCTGATTTAATTATTGTTGGTGGCGGCATTGCAAATGCTGATGACCCTGTAGAAGCTGCTAAACAATGTAGTGATATTGTAGATGCCCATACAAAGGCATAATCAGTTACAATTAATATTAAATAAGATTAAACTAAACAGATAAAAATGCACATGTAGTTTGTGAAAAAATTAGAAAACATTTTATGTTTAAACTTCCTTTTTCTAGTGTATATAGTACTTAGGTTTTAAAATATAATTGAAAGGTAGGTTGTATTATGACTAAAAAAGTAGC
>NZ_JTLN01000026.1:0-19439 GCF_000798895.1 Staphylococcus sp. ZWU0021 | reverse complement strand
GTTTTGGGATTGTTAAGGGTTCCGAGGCTCAACGTCAATAAAGCAATTGGAATAAAGCAAAAATCTATAATAAACTAAAAATAAAAGGAGTTTTTATATGTTTAGATTTGTTAAATGGATTCCTTATATGCTTATTCTATCTTTCGGTATGTGTTATGCACTTGGGTTTAATGCAGGATTAGAGGTTTCAGTTGCTGTTGGGTCTTTGATAGGTATGACTGTTGATTATGACAAAAAAAGAAAGAAACAAAAACAGGAGATAGTTGATAATAGCTAGAAAGATTTTTGTTTTTAGAAACGAGTTGAAAACGAGTTTCTTCTTGTCTTGATACTATATAGAAATAACTCAAAGGGTAAAATATATCCTTAAAGACTGATATATTAACGTTTTGTCTATTTTTTATGCGTGAAAACAAAATTAGTTTTTACAAAGGTAGGCTATCATGAAGATTAAAACTTTTGCTATTTTTACTCATTATCAATAAAGCAATTGGAATAAAGCAATAAAAGGAGTTGAAGAAGATGAGTAATAATTTAGATAAGGGATTGGTTATATCAACAGTTTTAAACGTTATTCTTTGCATGCTTTTAATATTAACTATGCGAGTAGAAAGTTTAACTGTATCAGTTATATTAGCAATAATCACTGGAGTAAATGTAGTGTATTTAGTTGCTAAGGTTTTAAAACAGAAAAAGACCTGATCTGATTAGACCAAGTATTTTGATAGTGTTATATTAATAAAAAATTAAAAAAAGAAGTCGCTCACCCCAAACCGACCAAAGTTTTTGTGAACGACTTACCCGAATAAAATATAAAGAGTAAGTTTTATTAATTTTTGTATATCTAGATATTAAACGATATTAGTTTATTCTTCAAGATATATATTTGTATATGATTGGGTGAGCGACTTCTTAAATTAAATTAAGGAGTCGATTTTTTATGAGTAAAAATAATCATACAAATCATTCAAATCATTTAGAAAATCACGATTCAGACAATTTTTCTAAAACCGGCTACTCTAATAGCCGGTTAAGTGCACATACTGTGTGCATATCAAAACCAAAAATCAGTTTTGACCGTATGACAATCGTTCATTTAAAAATAGAAATAATGCTCTTATCTATAGATAAGAGCATTATTATGGTTTATATGGATATATGATGTCCTTTTATTAGATATACCACATGTCTGCGTTATCAAACTTAATAAATCACAGTCCAGTAATTTTTTGTTTATTATTTTAACTTAATATAGTTATCAATATAATTAGAGAATACACCATCAACACCAATGTTAAACATTTGCTGCATATCTTTTTCAGTATTCACAGTATAAGGATGTACTTTCAAATTATAATTATGCAATTTCTGTACCATTTGTTCATCTAAATCACTATAATCTGGCCCTACCCCTATAGCATATGATGAAATGAATTTTAGATCTTCAGAGTTAAATGTTGATAACTTATTTTCATCTACTAATTGGACTAATGGGATTTGATTATTCATATTTGCAACTTTTAATAAACTTTCTTGTGAAAATGATTGAATGACAACTTGACCTTTATTTAATTTTTGATCACTTAATAAATTGTGTTTTTCTAAACTATGTAACAGTTTCTCTTCCATTCCTGGATAAACATCTGGTGATTTCGTTTCTATATAATAGTTGGCATTATCGCCATAACGGTCTAGTATTTCTTCTAAAGTAGGGATTTTTGCCCCTTTATATTCTTTTTTGGCATATTTTGGATATTTTTTATTAAACCAACTTCCAACGTCCATTTGTTTTAACTCTTTGGTAGTATAATCTTCAACTCTTCCTTTATGACCTGTAGTACGTTCAACATCTTCATCATGCATTGCAATCAAATTACCATCTTTAGTCATTTGTAAGTCTAATTCAATATAATCCGCATTAAATTCTTTATGAGCTTTATCATAAGCATAAAATGTGTGCTCAGGAGCATAACCACTAGCTCCGCGATGTGCTATTGAAACATTATTATCTAAAATATTTTCATTAACCTTATCTTTTGAAGAAGAAAAACCACTCGCACTGACAATACTAGTATTGAAAGATGTAAAAATCACAAAAATACATAATAAATAAAACATTCTTTTTATATTCATTCTCTTTTCATCTCCTTAAATATTTTCATTTAGCTTAGCAAAATAAAATTGTATTGACAACGCTTACTTATTCACTTAAACTCGATTTGCAATTACTTTTCCTAAATATTATATAAAAATTATAAAAAGGAGGGATTATCATGTTCAATTTCTTAAAGCCAGCTAAACATATAGATCCATTGCCATCAGAAAAAGTTGATGATACATATAAAAAATTGCGACTTCAAGTGTTTTTAGGTATTTTTATAGGTTATGCTGGTTATTATTTATTGAGAAAAAACTTCTCTTTGGCTATGCCTTCATTAATTGAACAAGGTTTTAGTAAAGGAGAGTTAGGTATTGCACTTTCTGCAGTTTCCATTGCTTATGGTTTTAGTAAATTTGTGATGGGGACCGTAAGTGACCGAAGTAATGCTAGAATGTTTTTAACTTTAGGGCTCATATTAACAGCTATTGTTAATTTACTGCTTGGGTTTGTCCCATTCTTTACTTCTAGTATTACTATCATGTTTATTATGCTTTTTTTAAACGGTTGGTTCCAAGGCATGGGGTGGCCACCTTCAGGACGTGTGCTAGTCCATTGGTATAGTGTAAGTGAACGCGGAGGTAAAACTGCAATTTGGAACGTAGCACACAACGTCGGAGGCGGATTAATGGCTCCAATAGCTACTTGGGGAATTTCCATGACTGCTTTATATAACTTTGGATATTTAAAAGGATTTGAAGGCGTTTTTATTTACCCAGCTTTATTAGCAATTATTATTGCAATCATTTCTTATGCTTTAATTAGAGATACACCTCAATCTCAAGGTCTACCTCCTATTGAAAAATATAAGAATGATTATTCTACTTCATCTAAAGAAACGCTTGAAACAGAATTAACTACGAAAGAAATATTATTTAAATATGTACTTAATAATAAATGGGTATGGGCTATTGCTTTTGCAAACATTTTTGTTTATTTCGTACGTTATGGCGTTTTAGATTGGGCTCCAACATACTTGAGTGAAGAAAAACAATTTGATTTAAATGCTTCAGGATGGGCTTATTTCTTATACGAATGGGCTGGAATACCTGGTACTCTACTCTGTGGTTATTTATCAGACAAACTTTTTAAAGGGCGTCGTGGCCCAGCTGGTTTCTTCTTTATGCTAGGTGTAACAATATTTGTCTTAATATACTGGTTAAACCCACCAGGAAATCCATGGTTGGATAATGTTTCTTTAATCGCTATTGGATTCCTAATATACGGTCCCGTAATGTTAATTGGATTACAAGCCTTAGATTATGTGCCTAAAAAAGCTGCAGGTACTGCAGCCGGACTGACTGGACTATTCGGTTATCTGTTTGGCGCAGTTATGGCTAACATTGTATTAGGTTTCGTAATTCAGCAATTCGGATGGGACGTTGGTTTTATTTTACTAACAGTGATTAGTATATTAGCAATGTTAAGTTTCATTTTAACTTGGAACAAACGTGGGCAAGAACAAATTAACTAACATAATTTTGCATTTCTATCCACTATGATGTTATAATGTATTTAACGAAAATAAGTATTCACTTATACACCAATCCCCTCACTACTCGCAATAGTGAGGGGATTTTTGTTGGTGTGGCTTAATGTCACCTATTTTTTATTGCGTTTACTTAGCCAATAAGTAAAATACGCAATGGCACAGCCACTGATGACTGGCGCTATGATGTGAACGAAAATAAGCATCACTTTATACACCTCCTCTCTACGTCAATTGACGCCTGAGAGATAGGCGACTCCATTATTATACCATCTGTATCTTTTGAAGCATATGTACTTCCGATAAGTTGAATTATTTAAAAATCAAACTTATAATCCATTATAAATCACAACTTTACGTACGTTTTTAAGTACGTTATAATATAGAATAAAGAAAGGACGTGACTAATAATGAATATTAAAACACCTACTAATGCGAGAAAAGAATTCTATGAACTACTTAAACAAGTTAATGATAGCCACGAACCCGTTATTATAAGCAGTTCTAAGAGTGAAAATAACGCCGTAATCATAAGTCAGAAAGATTGGGATAGTATTCAAGAAACGTTATATCTTGAAACAACAGGGACTATGGATAAAGTACGAGAGCGTGAAAAAGATAACAGTGGCTACACTAACGTTGATGATTTAAACTGGGATAATCTCTAAATGGATAATTACAGTATTTCTATTAAAAATTCAGCAAAAACTGATTTAAAGAAAATTAAACAATCACAGTTGAAAACACAATTCTTAAAAATTGTAGACACGTTAAAAGAAGATCCTTATTTTCCGAGCCAATCTTTTGAAAAGTTGCAACCTAAACACTTAGGGCGCTATTCAAGAAGAATAAACCATCAACATAGAGTTGTTTACACAGTTGATGAAGATGATAAGAAAGTTTTTATCCTTTCTGCATGGTCACATTATGAATAAAAGCAGCTAATTTTTAGCTATGGATTATATATTAAAATAGCATATTGGGATTTATGTAATACAATGTTACTATTAACTTGTATAGAAAAAGGACAACATACTAATATATGCTACCCTAATGAGCCCGTTAAAAAGACGGTGACTTATAACTTAAATTACTATTAAAATAACCTCAAGTTACTCGTCAAAGTATGCTCTAGATGGTTATTTTTTTGGTCTTTGTTACTAATTAATACTAAACCAATGATTGTCAAAACAATCATAAGCATTTCATAATCAGACATGTTATTCCTTTCCAAGAGTAGAAACCAAAATCATAGGCATCACCCCATTTTCATGAGATTAGCCACCATCTATCCAACTTGCTAAAAATAATTAACCCTACTTAAATTAAGCCATGCAATTTTCACTTTTTGCATACCATATCCATTTGGACAATATACAAATATATTCTATAAAAATTTTACTTACTCTCTTCATTTTCTTTAAGTAACTCATCATATACTTTTTCATGTTTCTTGATTTTAGTAATCGTAGAATTACGTTTGCCATATTTAATTCTTAAATCGCTATATATGTTTAATGTATTAAGTAAAAATATTACAAATGTTACTATGATAGAACTACCTACATAAGCTAAAACATTTCCATCTGATGACTCAAATAAACTTAATATCAAGATTCCATTTAATGCAGCTACACTCAACCAACTTTGCTGGCATAACTTATTATATTTTTTAGTTATACTGTGTAATTTAGGCTTCGTTTGATAAATTTGTTTCGCATGTTCTAAGTCCTTTTTATAATTAAAATCCTTGTCCAGTACCTTTCTACCAATCTTTAAATGAATAGAATTAATAGTATTATTAGCATGCTCATTTTCTTTGCTATACTTAAGACAGTCTTGATGAATAATATCTCCATACTTATCTTTATATCTTTCTTTTATAAAAAATACAAAACAACCTATTATAATAGCTATAGAAAGAATAGATACATAACTTATGAATAATATGTCATAAAAGATTCCTTGATTGACATTGGTAACATATACTAACACTATAAAGGGTAAAACACACCCTATTATTGGGGAACTTATTCTTAAACTTTCTATCCAAATCCTAATGGTATTATCTTCATTATTATCTTTGTTTTCTTTAAGCCATTTCCAAACGTTATAAATAGTAGTTACAATAGCTCCTAACGTTATTATTGCTGTATATATATTGTTCATAATTAGCTTTCTTTTCTTATCGTTTCCAAGAAACGTGTAATTTCATGAACTTAAATCAACCATTTTTCACCTTAATAAGTTTTGTATTGCATTCCTAACTTCTTCTTTTAATTCTTCATCTCTTTTATATCCATTTAAATTAATATATTCACCATCATTGTTTACATACTGTAAAAAACGTTTAAACGTGTCCATATATGTGGCAGCTTCATAATATTGCTCCTCTAAATTCTCCAAGTCTTCTTTTGAAACTTCACCTCTGTCATAATCTGCTTTAAATTGCATTTTAAGATCTTTATTCTCTCTCTCAAGCATGTTAATTCGTTCATCTACAGGATAAACAACCGTAGGTCTAATTCTGTTCCCTAAAGCCGCAAGCCGTGTATAAGCTGTTGGATTTAAATTTCTATCTTCTGCTAACGTTTTTACCTTTTTATATTCTTCTTCAGTTAAATTGATATTGATTGTTTTAGCTTTTCTATGACTTTGATTGGTCATTTTTAACCCCTCCTCAACTAAGTAATCACTCATTTATTCATCTAATGATATGATTAGTAATTACTCAATATTTTTACAAACAATAAACTAAGCAAATACTCATTTATTCCAACAAGTTATTAACTTAGTAATTACTTAGTTTTACTATACCATATTTAACTAAGTAATTACTAATAAATTATAGAATGAAATGTTGCTTAATTTAGAAGGGAAACAAGGAGTCCTTTAGGGAGTCTCTAGGGACTCCAAAGAGTCCCTGTTTCGAAATCCCTTGGGCCCCAAAGGATAGAATAATCGCTATTTTCCAAATAAAATGCCATGTAAAATTTCACTAATCCCTTTGTATCCGTAATTAAATTTGGTTCATAAATACTGTAATGTCAGCATTCAGAACCTTTAAGGATAAGTTTAAAGAACCCCAGCTATGCTGGGTGCCATGGCCATGGCATCGTTCCTCCTTATCCTGTTGTCTGGGACTCCTTTTCGAGACTCCTCTAGTTGAAGTCTTAGGCACATAAATTCATTTTTAATGTTCTAAAAGTTTAAATAACTCCCTTTCTTAAAACGTATATTAGACTTCGATTTTTATCATTACAAATACTAGTGATAAACTTCCAATAAAAATGACCTACTGCACTAATTTATAATACATGTAGATCACTTTTCACTCATATTATTATTTTATAAAATTCGAAGTACTACATGAATCATTTGAGCCCCAATATTTAAACTTAGCAATGAAATGCTACTTGATAATGTCGTAACGTAGTACAACATAATATGTTACGACATTATCAAAAACCAAAACACAATATATTATCTTTTTAGCAAACTTTATTACGCGCCTTATTAAATGCTTTTATTTTGGATTTTAAGGGGGCATTTTAAAGATTAAGGCCCGTTACATATAAGTTTTATACCTAAACACTTACATAAACTCTTAAAACGCAAATATACGCCAGATAAGTATACTTTAATTTCACCAGTAACTTTTAGATCAAAACTGGTACTAATTTTTTAGAAACCGAAGTATCAAACTCAATATTTAATGTATAGATGTCAAAACAAATTCTCTTTTATCTTCTTCCGCATGTTTTTCTTTGTTGTTCATCAAATTGCCCCATAATCGTTTCAATTCTTTCAAAATGGATTTTAAGTCTATACGTTTTCACAAACTATATATTATTTTTACTTAGATTTTGACGCAATATTATAGATATCCATGTCATGAAATCCTTCTTTTTCGCCCTGTTTGATATCATCAATGCGTGAAAATCCACTTACTATAATGACAAAAATAAGCATAACAAATAGTCCTTTAAACCAACTGTTAACTGTCATAGGCGTTTTCCTTTTATGAAAGTACAACCTCAGTAATAATCCTACGATAATGGCCAATAATAGTTCCATTGCTAAACACGCATTTGTGCTTAAATATGCTCTGTTGTTACGTTATTGATTGAAAATATTATGTTGACTCATATTTTGCCTACGCATATGAAGGGCATGTATTTCTTCTAACTCAGCTTTAATTGACTGCATAAGATAGCCTTGCATCGCATCAACGGTTTCATTCTTTTGTAGCAACATCGCTTTAAAACGTTTTAAGACACTGACAAGTTCAAACTCCACGTCTTCTAAACGATAATATGTATCATGGGCGTTATTAAATGACTTTTTGCCTTTGAGTAACACACTTTTAATAATACGTATCTCTCTAATTTTAAATTTACTTAAATAGTCTTTGATTTGTTGTGGCAATTCTTCGAGTACTTGGAATTTAAGTGCATCATTATTAAATTCGGATTGTTGGTGATTTGTATGATCCGAATGATTATGGTTTGTTTGATTGCTATATGTATCATTCATATCATACGTATCATTATTCTCAGTCTTTATATAATCAGTATTACTTAAGTCAGTATCATTAGTGTATTCTTTTGATATGTCATGATGTATCATATTAATATTTCTTGACGTATCATTATCATATTTCTGGACGTATGATAATGATACGTCCGTGTTATTATGCTGTTCTATATCGTTTTCTTGTTGTGAAATATAATATACATCAGCTTCTGTTACTTCTGGTTTTTTAATATATAACTTATTAGGTTTATTCAAACCTACTCTTATTTGATTAAATAAATCAGCTTCTGTTAATTCTTTTTTTATTTTAGATAGCTTATTTGGACTACTAATATTTAAAATAGACTTAAGCTTTTCATTGGTATAAATAAAAAATATATCTCCATTTTCATCTACCCAATTATTTCTTATAGATAAATCTAAACGATCTCTTAGTATTGACCAAGTTATTTTTGCATCATTAGATAGTTTAGTATATTTAGGATTCGTAAAAAAAACTTTAGGTAATTGATAAAATTTCTCTTTTTGGATTTCTTTAATATTAAAGTTGGACATACAAAAAACCTCTTTCATATTTAAATTTCTAAAAGAGGTAATAAAAAAGCTATAAGTAAGTTTATATGTATTCGACTTGCACTAATAATTCTTAGTATATATAATAAGAATATAACAACTATATAAACAAACAAACTACTTGTTTTATTACCGAAGAAACCTGACTATTCCCGTAGTTAGGTTTCTTTTATATATTTATATTAACACTTTTAAAAGTTTTGTTAAATTGTTTATATACATTTGGGTGTATGCACTTTCAAAGAAAGATAAATCTTTGTATAAATATTTTATATGGGTATATCGTATAACACCGTCTAAACTCTTATATAGCAAGTATAAAGGGTGTATAAGTATTATATAGCTGGATTAAAACCTTATACACATAGTTGTATATAGTTATGTGTATAACGAATTATATAACCTTGTAATGACAAGTATAATGGCTGTATAATGGTATAAATGTTATGTATATAACTATATGGAGGCCGTTATATGAAGAGTATGAAGGAAATTGCTGATGAATTAAACGTAACAAAAATGACTGTTTATAATAATGCTAAAAAAGCAAATGTGAAATTTCAAAAAATCGATAACGTAAATTACTTAACCAGTGAAGATGAAATTATAGTAATAAACCGAATAAGAAAAAATCAAAATAAGAATGATGATTTTGAAAGCGAAAAAAAAGAAGAACCTAATAATGATAACCTGGTGAAAGATGAGACAATAAAACAATTATATAACCAGATAGATATATATAAAGAACAATCAAATAGAGATAAAGAGCAAATAAATACACTTAATAGACTTTTAGAGAATCAACAAGTTCTGGCATTAGAGAGTAATAAGAAGATTCAAAAACTAGAAAATCAATTAGAAGAAGAGAGACAACTTAATTATTCCTTTGATACATCTACTAACGATAGACAAAGCGTTGATGAACAAGAAACAACATATACTATGGATTCTGTGAATATGAACCAATATCAAGAAAAAGCTAAAGAAGCAAAAATTCAATATAGTGATATACCTGAAAGTAAAAATGATGAAAGTATACAAGGTGAAGAGGCACAAAAAGAAGATGATCTATCTAAACAAAATGATAATGATAGTGATATAGAATATAAGAGTGAAGAAACACAACCTAAAAAAGGCTTTTGGGGTCGTTTGTTTGGTAGCTAATTATATTATAATAATCGTTTGAAAAGACTATGTTTATGAAAAAGGGCTACAAGTTAAATAACTTGTAGCCCTTTTATTTATATAACCGAAACTTCTGATAATCATCGATTATGTTAATATGAAACTATACAGCCGTTTTAAATTTCCCTTTAGTAACCAAACAAAAAAAGTTATATTATTAGAGACTTTTTATAACTTTTGCAAGAGTATAAAAAATATAATAGCGTTTGTAATTAAATTAGAACCACTAGCATATTCTATAAGTATAGAAAAGTATTTTACGTCGATTAAACACTACTAATTATTAGCTAAATATGTTAATATGTATTAAGCGTTGACTTAACAAAATATTAACATTTTAGCTCCTAGAAATAGGAGCTTTTTTTATAATCAATTCATTAAGTTATAAAATGTATAATTGAATTATTCATCTGAATTATATAATAATTCAATTATATTATTTTGTATTTCTTCTTCATCTTCTTCATCTATAGATATATTATTATAGATTTTTTCATTTGTTTTCAGATAAAAAAGTTGTAATAGAATTGCAAATAAACTTGAAATAAGCAAAATATTAAAAAGTTTTTTCATTGTTTCACTCCTAACATTATCTATTATATAATAGATAATGTTAGGAGTGAATAGGAGCTTTTTTATAAGAAGTAATAGAAATAAACAATTTTAAAGTCGAAAGGGGGAAAGAAAATGATTTATGCAGGTATTTTAGCGGGTGGTATAGGTTCGAGAATGGGGAATGTGCCATTACCTAAACAATTTTTAGAGCTTGATGGTAAACCTATTATTATACATACAATAGAGAAATTTTTATTAACTAAAGAATTTGACGAAATTTTTATTGCTACACCAGAAAAATGGGTTTTACATACAAAAGATATACTAAATAAATTTAATATTGATGATGAGCGCATTAAAGTTATTCAAGGCGGAACAGATAGAAACGAAACTATTATGAACATTATAAAAACTATAGAAAAAAATAAAGTGATAACTGATGAGGATGTTATTGTAACTCACGATGCAGTGCGTCCATTTTTAACGAGACGTATTATTAAAGAAAATATCGATTTCGTTCTTGAAAATAAAGCTGTTGATACAGTTATCCCTGCTACTGATACTATAATAACTTCAAAAAATGGAGAAGATATTGAATCAATCCCTTTAAGAAATGAAATGTATCAAGGCCAAACACCTCAATCTTTTAATATTAATTCATTAAGAACTAATTATAATAACCTATCAGACGACAATAAAAAAATACTGACTGACGCTTGTAAAATAATGGTAGTTTCTAATCAAAGAGTTAAATTAGTAGATGGGGAATTATATAATATAAAAATTACAACACCTTACGATTTAAAGGTGGCTAATTCCATTATAAAAGGTGGGATGATAAATGATTAATCAGATTTATCAATTGGTTGCTCCAAGACAATTTGAAATAACCTATCGTAATGAAAATATTAAAGATAATAAAGTTATCATACGACCTCTATATTTATCAATTTGTGTTGCAGATCAACGCTATTATACTGGTAAAAGAGATGAACAAGTACTGGAAAAAAAACTGCCAATGGCTTTAACACACGAAGGTGTAGGGGAAGTAGTTTATGATTCTAAAGGTAAATATGATATTGGAACAAAAGTAATTATGGTTCCAAATACGCCTATAAAAAAAGATGAAATTATAAAAGAAAATTATTTGCCTAGCAGTAAATTTAGATCCAGTGGTTATGATGGGTTTATGCAGGATTATGTATTCATGAACCATGATAGAATTATCGAAATCCCTGATAATTTAGACTTGAGTGTTTTATCATATTCAGAACTAGTAAGCGTTAGTTGGCATGCTATACAACGTTTTAAACAAAAATCAATTTCAAAAACGGATTCATTTGGCATATGGGGCGATGGTAATTTAGGATATATAACAGCTATTTTAATACGCAAGCTTTACCCGAAATCAAAAATTTATGTTTTCGGTAAGACTGATTATAAACTCAGCCATTTTTCTTTTGTTGATGAAGTTATTTATATTAATCAAGTGTCAGAAGATTTGCAAATTGATCACGCATTTGAATGTGTAGGGGGCAAGGGTAGTCAATTAGCTATTGATCAAATGATTAATTTGATTTCTCCAGAAGGAAGTATCGCATTATTAGGAGTGAGTGAGTACCCTGTTGAAATCAATACAAGACTAATATTAGAAAAAGGGCTGACTATGATTGGAAGTAGTAGAAGTGGTGCTAAAGATTTTCAAGATATTGCCAATTTGTATAAAGAAAACCCAGATATTGTAGAAAAGTTATCTTTGCTTAAAGGAGAAGAAGTAGAAGTTAGAACGCTTAACGATGCTATTAAAGCATTCGAATTAGATTTATCTACATCATGGGGAAAAACAGTGATTAAGTGGACTATGTAAGTAATTAAGAAAGAAGAGTGTAGAATTTGGATAATAAAAAATTAATAATAGATAATATTTATTGGGAAAGAATTCAACTTTTTATTGAAGGCCATGTTGAGAATATAGAGTTGAACAATAAAAGTCTAACATTAAGAAATTTAACTGAAACAAAGGAAGTACAAGCAAATAATGTAGAACTCAATGGCAATTATTTCAAAGCCCGTTTTAATATAGCTATATTGGATAACGGAAATTATTTACCTTCAGGACAATATCTTCTAATATATAAGGAGAAATTTGAGTATATAGCTCACATTAACAACAATTTAACAGATTTAGTTAATTATGAACTAGATGAAGAGCATTTAAATAAATATTTAGAGCTCGAAACGTCAAATGATAAAAAGAATTATTTACTTAGTTATTTTAAATATACTTTTAAAAAAGGAGGAAATTCTAAAAAAACTATTTATACAGTTTTCCCAAAAATTTCTAAAGAAGTGAACGAATTTGTTTTGCAAATTACTTTCAATAAACCTAAACCCAAGCCGAATAAATTAAAAGAGAAAATAAAAAAAATTAAAAATAAATATAACAGAAGAATGTTCAAAATCCGAAAGTTATTATTCAAGTCTATTTTTAATATCACTAAATTTTTCCATTTACGAAAAGGGAATACGGTGTTATTTACTTCAGATTCTAGAGAAGAAATGTCAGGGAACTTTGAGTTCGTATATAAGGAAATGCTACGTCAAAATTTGGAAGAAAAATACAAAATACACCAAATATTTAAACCAAATATTTCTGCTAGAAGAAACTTTATCGATAAATTTAGATTTCCTTATTTATTAGGAAAAGCTGATTATATTTTTGTCGATGATTTTCATCCATTACTTTACACTGTGAAATTTAGAAAGAGCCAAGAAATTATTCAATTATGGCATGCTGTAGGAGCATTTAAGACAGTTGGTTTTAGTAGAACGGGTAAGAAAGGCGGGCCATTTTTTGATTCAGTGAACCATAGAAGTTATACAAAAGCTTTTGTATCATCAGAAAATGATGTCCCATTTTATGGAGAAGCCTTTGGGATTAAAGAGCAAAATATTATACCCACAGGAGTACCTAGAACAGATATTTTATTTGACGAAGAATACGAAAAAGAAATTACTAAAAAAATGGAAGAATATCTCCCGATTATTAAAGGGAAAAAAGTGATTTTATTTGCGCCTACCTTCAGAGGTAACGGACATCGTAGTGCACATTATCCTTTCTTTAAAATAGATTTCACCCGTTTAACTCATTATTGTAAAGAAAATAATGCTGTTGTATTGTTTAAAATGCATCCATTCGTAAAAAACAAATTAAATATTCCAGAGCAATATAAAAGTTATTTTGTAGATATATCTGATTTTCGAGAAGTTAACGATATTTTATTTATTACAGATATTTTAATAAGTGATTACTCATCTTTAGTATATGAATTTGCAGTATTTAAACGTCCTATGCTCTTTTACGCTTTTGATTTAGAAGATTACATAACTTCTCGAGATTTTTACGAACCTTATCAAAATTTTGTCCCAGGCAAAATTGTAGAAACGTTTAGTGATCTAATCGAATCACTTTATAATAATGACTTTGAAGAAGAAAAAATTCCTGAATTTTTAGATAAGCATTTTAAATATACAGATGGCAAGTCAAGCGAAAGAGTTGTTCGCCGCATTTTTGGTGCTTAATCTAATTAAGTAATATATATAAATCAATCCCAATAAATACCTAATTAACAAAGACTGCGCTGAAATAACTAGTCTTATACTTATTTTAATAAATACTATTAAGTCTATTATAAACAAGAACTTTTAAGTACATATTATTATAATAGATACAATGAAGATTGGAGAAATATTAATGAAAAGAATCTTAATAAGATCCGGTATAGCTCCTAACGAAATACGTAAACCAGAAGAAATGATTTTAAACAATCTAATTGGTGGTAACGTTGGGAACTTAATATATGCGTATAGTATATATAGAAATTTAATGACAGAAGACGTTGAAATAATACCTGATAAATATAAAATTGATCCAAATCAAGCTGATTATATTAATGAAAATTATGATGCTTATATAATCCCTTTAGCAGATGCTTTTAGGGATACATTTATTAAACATTTAAAAAAATATACTGAATTATTTAAAAACCTAAAAATACCCGTTGTTATTGTAGGAGTTGGTATTAAAGCTCCAATTGGAAAAAATGTGAATGAAGGTTTTCCTTTTGATAAAGAAGTAAAAGAATTTATTGCAGCAGTTCTAGAAAAATCGAATATTGTGGGAGTTAGAGGGCAAACAACAGCGGATTACCTAAGTTATCTAGGATTTAAAGAAGGTAAAGACCATATGGTAATAGGGTGTCCCTCCATGTACACTTTTGGACGCAATTTAAAAATAAGAGATTTACATTTTAATGAGAATTCAATTATATCTTTGAATTCTTCTAAGCTAACTCCAGAAAAAGGTTTGAAATTTATTTCTCAAATTGCTGAAGACTATGAGAATTACTATTTCATACCTCAGTGGATGAGTGAATTTAAAATGGTTTATTTGGGAAATGAAAGATTAGGAGAGAACACTTTATATTACCCTAATACAATATCTTATAAATTTTATAGAGAAGGTAAAGTTAGATACCCATTAAATGCTCACATGTGGATTAATTTTTTAAAAAATGTTGATTTGTCAGTTGGTGCAAGATTACATGGAAATATAACAGCCACTCTCTCAGGAACACCTAGTTTGTTATTAGCTAAAGATGCTCGGATGAGTGAATTGGCAGATTACCATAATTTAACACAATTGAAAATAGACGAAATAGATGAAAATACAAAACTTCAAGATGTAATTCCAAAATTAGATTTTAAATCTCCAGAGAAAGTTCATGAAAGAAATTTTGATCGCTTTATTTATTTTTTAAATAAAAATAACTTAGACCACATATATAATTATAAATATGAAGAAGTGCCATTTGACAAGGTAATGAAAAATGCTAAATTACCTAATATGTTGGAACCTATCAATAATCTGACACCTCCTCAAATATCAGAACGGTTTATTAATTATGAAAAACTAAAGGAAAAGAAAAATGAAATTGCTAAAAAGAATACTGAAAAAAAATTAAAAAAATTAACAAACAATAACCGTAAGAAGCAAAAAGAAATTAACTATCTTAAAAAGACATTAAACCGTAAGTCAGTAAAAATGAGTATAAAACTCACTGATGTTTTAAGAAGAATAAAAAAATAGGAGGGATATTATGATTAAAGTATCGTTTGTTGTAACTGTCTACAATAGAGAAAACGTTATTATACGATGTTTAGAAAGTCTTAAAAATCAAACTATGAATCCTAAATATTTTGAAATTATAATAGTTGACGACTGTTCTAATGATCAATCTTTAAAAAATATCAAGAAGTTTTTTAAAGATAATCAATGGTTAAATCATAAAATCATAAAATTAAATAAAAATACAGGTAATGCAAGTATTCCAAGAAATTTTGGAATTAATAACTCTCAAGGTGAATATATTTTATTTATAGATTCAGATGATTATATTTCAAAAAATACAGCTTTTAACAGTTATGAATTTGCCAAAAACAATGACAGTGATTTAGTTTGTTTAAAAATGAAAGCTGTAGGAGAAGGTAGAAACGTGCCTACAGCAGCATATAAAAATGGTAATATTAAACAAGCAGACATTGTTGAAAACAGTATTATTTATACAATGTCTGCACAAAAATTATTTAAGACATCTATAATTAAAGAACAGTGTTTGCAATTCTCACCTAAAATAGATAAAGGTGAAGATATGTTGTTTATGATGGAATTTATAATGAATAGTAACAACATTTCTATTTTAGCAGACGATGATTACTATATGTTATTTACAGATACAAATGACAAAAAACACTTATACGCTAAAAGAACGAGTCCAAAAAAATACTTTAGTGTTTGCGGTGAAATTTTCAAAGCGATTTATGAAGGTAATAAAAATATTTCTTTAGAAACAAAACATCAAATCGCTGGAAAGTACTGTACTCGTATCTTTAGGCATGGAGAAAATAACAATTTTGCTTCAAATAACGATATAGATATAATTAAAAAGAGAGAGTGGCTATACTATTTTTCGCATTGCTTAAACTTCTACCTACCTAAAGAAGCAGACAAGTATGTTACTTCGATTTTTAATGCGCGTTTAGAAGCTGTAAGAAATAATAATTTATCATCACTTATCTTATTAGAAAATAACTAATAACCTTCGTTTTTGATACAAAACCTCTTAACTTAATATTAAGAGGTTTTTCTTGGATATCGAAGTCTAAAAACTTGTGTTATAATCAATGTATCATAAATACCAAAAAATATGAGTTTTCAGACGATGAGAGCCGCGTTTATTTGCATCGAGAACTAGATTTCATTAGTAAGTACTCATAAAACGATTAAAAGAGGTGGTATTCAAATGGCTAAAATTGGTTATGCACGTGTATCAACGCAAGATCAAAGTCTTGATGGACAGATTGATACACTTGAGGAATATGGTTGTGAACGTATCTTTAGCGAGAAAGCGAGTGGTCGCAAAACGAAACGAACGGAACTTGATAAATGCTTAGATTATTTACGTGAAGGCGATATTTTAGTTATCTATAAACTAGATCGTCTTGGCCGAACAACCAAGCAATTAATTGAGTTATCTCAATGGTTAGATGATAATAGTATTGATTTACATATTATAGATATGAACGTATCAACCAAAGATGCGATGGGCAAGATGTTCTTTACTATGATGAGTGCATTTGCCGAACTCGAAGCTAACTTATTAAGTGAACGTACGAAAAAAGGATTAGAAGCAGCAAGAGCTAGAGGGAGAAAAGGTGGAAGACCATCATTACCAGATCATAAAAAAAGAGAGATTAAATTCTTATATGATGAGCAAAAACTTACTGGCGAAGATATTGCTAAACAAACAGGAGTGAGTCGTTCTACTGTATATAGAATAATAAAAATGAAGTAGTAAAAACAAATAATCACAGGAAGAAAACTAATGAAAGGAGAATCTCTAATTTGAAGATTCTCCTTTCATTAGTTTTTATAACCTATATTATAATTTAACGAGAATTTTTGCTTGTGATTTATCGTTTACAAGTTGTTCAAATCCTGACTCTACAATATCATTTAACTCAATTTCATCAGTAACGACATCTTTTACTTTTAAATTACCTTCGTTAATTAAGTCTATTGTTTGTTGAAATGTAGTAGGTGTATAAGCAATCGTCGAAGTAAGTTTTACACCTGTATTCGTTAATTGCATTGGATTCCATTCAATAGGATGGCCGAATATAGAAACTATAACAACAATACCTCTTGCTTTAGTAACATCTATTGCAGATTTAAGTGTTGGCGCTACACCAGCTACCTCAAATGCTACATCAACGCCATTATCAGTGTATTTACTAATAATATCACTTGGGTTTGATTCACCAGAATTTATCGTATGAGTAGCACCTACTGATTTAGCTTTATTAAGTCGCTCTTCCGATAAATCGAAAACAAATATTTTGCTAGCACCAGCTGCTTTGGCTGCTATAGTTGTTAATAAACCGATTGGCCCTGCACCAAAAATAGCAACAGTATCGCCAAATAGAACTTCTCCTTCTTTAATTGCTTGAACTGCAACAGCCGTCGGTTCTACAAGGGCGCCTTCTTTATCAGAAACATTATCTGGTAATTTATAAACATTCTCTTCTGGGGCGTTTGTAAATTCTGCAAATCCACCATCAGAACCTAAGCCTATAAAAGAATAACCATCATAAAGATCAATATTTTCTTCTTTTTCACGATTTGAAACTGTAGGATTAATGACAACACGATCGCCTTTATTAAATTTTGTAACCTTAGAACCAATATCATCTACTACACCTGCAAATTCGTGGCCTAATGTAACGGGCGCTTTTTGGCCAAGGAACGGGTCAGGTTTGTCTGTTGAAATAAATATAGGGCCTTCTAAGTATTCATGTAAATCTGTACCACAAATGCCAGCCCAAGACACTTTAACTTTAACCTCATTATCTTGTAACTCTTTAGATTTTCGATCTTCAACTCGTACATCCTTTTGACCATACCAAACTGCTGCTTTCATTGATAAAACCTCCTTGTTTTAGTTAATTTAATAGTATGCCTTTTAAAAGTTACTTTCAAATAAACTAACCTTTTAATATAGTGTTTCTAAATTATTATATGATTAGAGTGTACTCGAACAACACACAAAATAACTTAATCAGCGAAGAGTTGAACGAGCTCAAGAGACAAAACAAGCTCATCGTAAATTATCTGGCAGAAATGCAGGAGAATCAGAAAACGAGAGAGAAAGAACAAGAAGCAATAACATCGAAATTGAAAGAGATGGCGGAGGTCTTTCGCTCTAGTGGTATTCAAGCACATAATGATTTTGTTGATGTAGCACAAGAAAAGTTAGGTAAAGTGAATACTGAAGATGTTCAGGCAGCATTGCGACAAGATATAAATAAAGTCCGAGAAGAAAACGAAGAAATGTTGCGTAAAGTGAGAGAATCACATGAACACTATCAAAAAAGACAAAAACAATTATTTACAGGTATTGGGGCTATGTTGTTAGTTTTTATGCTATTTGCTTTAATTATGACTATTGGTAGTGACTTTATGAGTTTCTTACATGTAGATACATTGCAGAATGCCATAGCAAGCAAAATAAGAGCGTCTGAAGGCTTTATGACATTCGTTTGGTATATTGCCTTATGGTTTGCCTTATATACTTGCTATAGGACTCTTTATTGGTTTGTATGAATGGATTAGAGCAAGGTTTCATGACTAAATAGTATTTCTGATAAAGTTTGTTAAAAAAGGAGACTTTTTATGGCAGTTTGGATTTCGCTTATAGGTATGTGGTTTTGTATTGGAATGGCATTTCTTGTTATCAAAGTGAGTAAAAATAAAAAGTAGAGTACGCATTTATGCCGAGAAAATTTATTGATGTTGAGAAGAACCCTTAACTAAACTTGAAGACG
>NZ_JTLN01000036.1:0-329 GCF_000798895.1 Staphylococcus sp. ZWU0021 | reverse complement strand
AAGTATCAGACGTACAAGTTAAGGATTATTAGGAGGACAAATAATATGCCAACAAGAATGGAAAAGGTTAAAGATGATAAAGGTGATTTGAGTTACGTAATGCTTGATGGAACAGATGAAATCCTAATAGATGTGGACGATTACAAAGAGGCCAAAAGTATGAAGTTAACTGATACTGTAATCAGATATCAAGCTAGAAAAGGTAAACGTCAATTTAAAAATTACATTAGAAAATATGACCAACGTCAAGGTGTGGAGAGACTCACTGCAGAGGACAGAGAACGTGAGGAACGTAGACGAGATAAGTTAGATGCTAAACAACGTAAAGA
>NZ_JTLN01000016.1:417-962 GCF_000798895.1 Staphylococcus sp. ZWU0021 | reverse complement strand
AATATGGTGGAGACTAGCGGGATCGAACCGCTGACCTCCTGCGTGCAAAGCAGGCGCTCTCCCATCTGAGCTAAGCCCCCATATATAAATTTTCAGGGAATCGGGAAGACAGGATTCGAACCTGCGACCCCTTGGTCCCAAACCAAGTGCTCTACCAAGCTGAGCTACTTCCCGTAAATTAGTGCGCCCAATAGGGGTCGAACCTATAACCTCTTGATTCGTAGTCAAGTACTCTATCCAGTTGAGCTATGGGCGCATAATTTTTATAGGATGATGCCGAGGACCGGAATCGAACCGGTACGATAATCACTTATCGCAGGATTTTAAGTCCTGTGCGTCTGCCAGTTCCGCCACCCCGGCAAAATAATGGAGCAGAAGACGGGATTCGAACCCGCGACCCCGACCTTGGCAAGGTCGTATTCTACCGCTGAACTACTTCTGCATATGCGGGTGAAGGGAGTCGAACCCCCACGCCGTAAGGCGCTAGATCCTAAGTCTAGTGCGTCTGCCAATTCCGCCACACCCGCGATATTAAAATGATAATG
>NZ_JTLN01000016.1:0-212 GCF_000798895.1 Staphylococcus sp. ZWU0021 | reverse complement strand
TTGAACCCCCAACCTACTGATTACAAGTCAGTTGCTCTACCAGTTGAGCTAGGCCGGCTAAATTAAATAAATGGTGGAGGATGACGGGTTCGAACCGCCGACCCTCTGCTTGTAAGGCAGATGCTCTCCCAGCTGAGCTAATCCTCCATATAAATTGCCTGGCAACGTCCTACTCTTGCGGAACGTAAGTCCGACTACCATCGGCGCTAAGG
>NZ_JTLN01000019.1:0-361 GCF_000798895.1 Staphylococcus sp. ZWU0021 | reverse complement strand
AGCGATTATTTCTTTTTGAATTCAAAGCTTGTTAAAAAACTCTAATTCACTCGGTTTTGCGTGGTAAAATCATAAATTTTACTTACTTATCTAGTTTTCAATGTACAAAATTTTTCATGGTGGAGACTAGCGGGATCGAACCGCTGACCTCCTGCGTGCAAAGCAGGCGCTCTCCCATCTGAGCTAAGCCCCCATAAAAACTTATTAAAATCAATGGTGGGCCTAAGTGGACTCGAACCACCGACCTCACGCTTATCAGGCGTGCGCTCTAACCAGCTGAGCTATAGGCCCATTCACGATGTGAATACTCCAATGAGCATTCAAAACTGAATACAATATGTCAATGTTATTCCTGCATCTT
>NZ_JTLN01000024.1:0-368 GCF_000798895.1 Staphylococcus sp. ZWU0021 | reverse complement strand
GCTATTTCTACAGACTCTCTATTTTTAATAATTAAACCATTATGTGCACCAATTGAAGTAGAACGTGCAGTGACTAAAGGTATTGCCAAGCCTAAAGCATGTGGACAAGCAATGACTAACACAGTTACAAGACGTTCTAATGCAAAATCAACATCATTTTGAATGAGCATCCAGACAATAAAAGAAATCACGCCAACACTTACAGCAAAGTAGAATAAATAACCCGCTACTTTATCAGATAACAATTCAGCACTAGATTTATCACTTTGTGCTTGATTAACAAGTCCCATAACTTGAGAAAGATATCCATCTTCTCCCACAGCTGTAACCTTGACTTGTATTGTTCCAGACCCATTAATAGAACCCCC
>NZ_JTLN01000035.1:0-2724 GCF_000798895.1 Staphylococcus sp. ZWU0021 | reverse complement strand
TACTTCAATTGGTGCACATAATGGTTTAATTATTAAAAATAGAGAGTCTGTAGAAATAGCTCAACATATCGATTATGTAATGATGGATAAAACTGGTACTTTAACTGAGGGTAACTTTTCTGTGAATCATTATGAGAGCTTTAAAAATGATTTGAGTAATGATACAATATTAAGCCTTTTCGCCTCATTAGAAAGTCAATCTAATCACCCATTAGCTATAAGTATTGTTGATTTTGCGAAAAGTAAAAATGTTTCATTTACTAATCCACAAGACGTTAATAATATTCCAGGTGTCGGATTAGAAGGTCTAATTGATAATAAAACATATAAAATAACAAATGTCTCTTATCTTGATAAACATAAACTTAATTATGACGATGACTTGTTTACTAAATTAGCTCAACAAGGTAATTCAATCAGCTATTTAATTGAGGATCAACAAGTCATTGGCATGATTGCTCAAGGAGATCAAATTAAAGAAAGCTCAAAACAAATGGTAGCTGATTTACTATCAAGAAATATTACACCAGTCATGCTTACAGGTGACAATAATGAAGTGGCACACGCTGTCGCAAAAGAATTAGGTATTAGTGATGTCCACGCACAACTCATGCCAGAAGATAAGGAAAGCATTATAAAAGATTATCAAAGTGACGGTAATAAAGTCATGATGGTCGGAGACGGTATCAACGATGCGCCGAGTCTTATAAGAGCCGATATTGGTATAGCAATTGGTGCAGGCACAGATGTTGCAGTGGATTCAGGTGATATCATACTTGTTAAAAGTAATCCATCAGATATTATTCATTTCTTGACCCTTTCAAATAATACTATGAGAAAAATGGTGCAAAACTTATGGTGGGGTGCAGGTTATAATATTGTTGCTGTACCTTTAGCAGCTGGTATTTTAGCATTTATCGGCTTGATTTTATCACCTGCAATAGGTGCTATTTTAATGTCACTAAGTACGGTTATTGTTGCAATTAATGCCTTTACATTAAAATTAAAATAAAAGATAGGAGTTTTATTATGATTAAAAAATTATTTTTTATGATATTAGGATCATTACTAATATTATCAGCTTGTTCCAATAATGATGAAAAAGATAAAGACACTAATGACCAAAAAAGTGAGAGCCATATGAAGCATAATGATGAAAGTAAAGTTCCAGAAGATATGAAATCGACTAATGAGGGTGAATTTAAAGTGGGAGATAAAGTAACGATTACAGCAGGGCATATGCCAGGTATGAAAGGTGCAGAAGCTACTGTAAAAGGTGCGTATAAAACATATGCCTATGTTGTAAGTTATAAACCCACAAATGGAAATGAAAAAGTAAACAATCATAAATGGGTCGTAAACGAAGAGATTAAAGATGCACCTAAAGATGGATTTAGTAAGGGCGATACTGTTAAATTAGAAGCAAGTCATATGTCTGGTATGAAAGGTGCTACAGCCAATATAGATAACGTGAAAAAGACTACTGTTTACGTAGTTGATTACAAATCCAAAGATAATGGTAAAATCATTAAAAATCATAAATGGATGACAGGAAATGAGCTGAAAGCACGATAAAAATCTAGTTCTAAATTGAGAAATAAATAGATATAAAAATATCCTCCTTAATCAATAATTTAAATAACTTATTATTGTTAAGGAGGATATTTTTTAGTGTGTAAATTAAAAAGAATTTTAGAAGAATAACATTTATCAAAAAACTGTTCATTACCTTATTAATTGAAATTATATAATTAAAAACCGCATCATTAGCCAATACGCAGAGCCATATAATAAATAACCCTGAAAATCCACCCAATTTAAAGATTAATTGGGTGGATTTTCAGTTTAGGTTAAATAATATAAAGATAATAAACATGACACTTGTAAAGCGATTTAATTCTTGTACTTTATCACTAAGATTTAAATAGATAATGATAGGCTTTTTGTTTTTTTGATACAATGTCACAAAGGTCTTTTGAATAATCGAATTCTTTATTATTGATTTTATGTTTCTCTTTTCTAATCCCTTTACGATATCCATAGTTATTGAATGCTATTTTGTGATACTAATACCTAATTTTTGGTGTGTATAATTATAAATATCAGGAGTTGCCTGACAAATTTCATTGATTAAAAGATAAGTTGAATAATTGCAACAATGATTAAAATACTTATAATCCATTTTTGTATGAAGTTAGGGATCTTTTTACTTAATTTCAAACCTAAGGGAGCAAAGAGAATACTCCCTATTATTAGAAATAATGCGTCTTCAAAAGGAACAAATCCCTGTATAAGTTTAATGATAAAGGCGCCAATTGAAGATATAAAAGCAATTACTATACTATTAGCAACTACCATATTCATTGGTAATTTGAATAAAACTAGCAATATAGGAATAATAATAAAAGCGCCGCCTGCTCCAACTATACCCGAAATGATACCAACGAAAAGACAAACCATAACTAATAATGGTTTGTTAAAGGAAGACTGATTTAAATTCGGTTTTACGTTAATAAACATTAAAATTAATGCGATTAAAGCAATGATAATATATATTGCATTTACAAATTCAGCATTAAATAAATTTGCTAGGAGTGCGCCTAACATGCTCCCTGTAATCATACCTCCACTCATATAAATAACTAATGGTGGGGAGAATTCTGTTTTTTTTTCGCGCTTTTAATGACCCACTTAAAGTACTGAAAAAGACTTGACTGGAAGTAA
>NZ_JTLN01000032.1:0-26953 GCF_000798895.1 Staphylococcus sp. ZWU0021 | reverse complement strand
AAACTCTCCATAAATGAATTATGATGTTTGATTAGCTCATAAAATACTAATTTGTGTTATTTCTAACACTTGTTTTGAACCAACAATTTAATGTTGTGTTCGGAATTAACGTTGACATATTGCAATTCAGTTTTCAATGTTCAATAATGCGTTACAAGAATTTATTATAACATTAAGTTTTTGTTAAGTCAACAATAAATTTTTGTTATTTTTTATTAAGTTTGTTGCGTTTTTTAACTCAACATTTAATATTGTATTATCTTTCAACTATATTAACAAGTGTCAAATTTACACTTTTGATAATTTCTGTTGATTCGATTTATATTGCAGTGCGTCGTGTTTTGACGACTTTTATATAATATCAAGATTATTTATAACCGTCAATAAAAAATACAGATCTTTTTAGTTTAATTTTACTACGGATATTACCAAATATCGTTTAAATGTATTTAAATTTTATTTTGTGTAAATAGATTGTATAACCAATTTCACATTTTGATTACTTTATTACCTTTTCTTATTATCATTAAGTTAAATTCATATTAGTTAATGTTGAAAAATTAAATTCACCTTTTTAAAAATGCACTTTATTAAATCACTTACTTCTATAATAACTAAAAGTGAAAGAAGGGACTTACTATTCAGTAAGTCCCTTCTTCATGATTAAAATTGATTTTAAAAATAGCTTTGCTTAATTATTTCTCATCATCAAGTTTATTTATCTTGGCAATCTTTGCATAACCCATATATTTCCATACGGTGATGCGTTACATTAAAGTCTGTTACGTGTTGTGCTAACTGTTCCACTTCATCTAGTTGTGGATAATGGAAGTCAACGATTTTACCACATTGTTCACATATAACGTGATAGTGATTGTGTGTACTAAAATCAAAACGACTCGAAGAATCTCCATAAGGAAGTTCTTTAACGATACCAATATCTTTAAATACACGTAAATTATTATATATAGTAGCAACACTTATATTTGGAAAATCAGGTGAAAGTGCTTGATAAATTTCATCTGCTGTCGGATGAGTATGTGAAGCAATTAAAAATTTAAGAATTGCCTGTCTCTGTGGAGTGATTCTTACACCATTATTTCTCAATGAAGTAATCGAATCCTCTAATTGATGCTCTATCGTTTCCAACTCTGCACTCATTCCCCTCACCATCTTTCTATTTAAGAATTATTATTACTTAATATTAATATAACTGTTCACATGGGGAAATGTCAATAAACAAAGCTATAAACACATCAATAGCCATTCAAAGGATTTACGACATTCTCAATTAGTTCATTGTTATTGAGAATGGATTTTAAATTTTTCTCAAATATACCTGTCACTTCACTTTTATTTTCATTACCATTACCTGTAATATGCGCTGTAATCGTTACATTATTCAATTGATATAGCTCATTACTCGGTTGCAATGGTTCATTTTCAAATACATCTAAGTATGCATGTCTAATTAATTTTTCTTTTAAAGCTTCTATTAAAATTTCTTCTTTAACTACTGTGCCTCTGCCTACATTGATAAAAAGACAATTATGGTCCATACATTCAAAATGCTCTCTTTCAAGTAGATGAATTGTATCTTTGGTTTCTGGCAAAGTGTTTATTACAATATTCGCTTCCTGCAACGCTTCTTTCAATTCATTGATTGGATATATCTTACTAAACCCTTCAATAGTATGTCCAGTTGTATTAACACCCATCACTGTCATGCCCATAACATTTGCAATTCTCGCTGTTTGTTGAGCTATGCTTCCTGTTCCTATAAACAATATCTTTTCTCCACTTAATCTTGATCCAGTTAACGAAGAATCATAATATTTATTTTTTTGATTTATGTAGGAAGTTCTCATCTTTTTATAATCATCTAATATGTACGCAAATATAAACTCCGACATCTGTTTTGCATGTACACCTTTAGCGTTCGTTAGTTTAATATTATGCTTGCTTATGTATTCTAAAGGCAAGTTGTTTACACCTGTGGCATACCAAGCAATCCAATTTAAATTAGGACATTGTTTTAAAAACGATTCATCCAATTTACCATCATAACCAAATAATATTTCTAAAGTTTCTCTGTCCTTGTCATCTATATCTGAGAGACCATTGCTAAACACAAAGTCTACATTTGGAAAGCGTGCTTTCAATTCATTTTCTAAATCGCCCAATTTCATTAGACTGACTGCTTTCATTTATGCTCACCCCAAGATTTGTTTTAATTCATCTATTTGCGTTTTCACTTTAACTTTTTCAATTATATCAATAATTTGACCAGTTTCATCTATTACAAAGGTTGTTCTCACTATACCCATGGATTCTTTTCCAAATGATTTTTTCAGTTGATATACACCAACCGCTTCAGATAATTTATAATCTGTATCTACAAGTAAGTCAAAATTTAGATCTAATTTGTCACTAAAATTCTGATGTTTCTTTTTACTGTCACCACTAATGCCATAGACACTGGCATTAAGTTCATTAAATAAAGCGATATTATCTCTAAAATCGCACGCTTCTGTAGTACATGTTGGTGTATTATCTCTTGGATAAAAATACAGAACTGCCTTTTTACCTTTAATCGTCTCATTCGTGATTAGCTCACCATTTTGATTTTCTAATTCAAATAAAGGAAATTGATCTCCTTTTTTCAACATATAACTCACCCTATTTCTTTTTATGATTAATTTTATGATACGATAATAAGCGAAAATATTAAATTAAAAGAGGTTGATAATAATGAAATTTACTGAAAGTGAAAAACTTCAGAAATTATCTGATGAATACATTTTGGGTGGCGTTAACTCTCCATCGCGTTCTTATAAAGCAGTAGGTGGTGGCGCACCTGTAATGATGCGTTCAGGTAAAGGCGCTTATTTATACGATGTGGATGGTAATAAATATATAGATTATTTACAAGCATATGGCCCTATCATCACTGGTCATGCACATCCACATATTACAGAAGCAATACAAGAACAAGCAGCGTTAGGTATACTATATGGCACGCCAACTGAATTAGAAATAGAATTTGCAAAAAAATTGCGCGATGCTATTCCTTCCTTAGAAAAAATTAGATTCGTCAATTCTGGTACTGAAGCCGTTATGACGACAATTCGTGTAGCACGTGCTTATACAAAACGCAATAAAATAGTTAAATTTGCTGGTCAATATCATGGACACTCTGATCTTGTTTTAGTTGCAGCTGGTAGTGGCCCATCACAATTGGGTTCGCCAGATTCAGCAGGTGTACCATTGAGTGTGGCTCAAGAGGTCATTACCGTTCCATACAATGATATAGATGCTTATAAAGAAGCAATCGATTATTGGGGAGATGAAATTGCCGCTGTTTTAGTTGAACCTATCGTTGGTAATTTTGGTATGGTTGAGCCAAAACAAGGCTTTTTGGAACAAGTTAACGAAATTACACACAATAATGGAAGTCTTGTTATTTACGATGAAGTCATTACTGCTTTCCGTTTCCATTATGGTGGCGCTCAAGATTTATATAAAGTTTACCCTGATTTAACTGCTTTCGGTAAAATTATTGGCGGCGGACTCCCAATTGGTGGTTATGGTGGCAAACAAGAGATAATGGAACAAGTAGCACCATTAGGTCCGGCATACCAAGCTGGAACAATGGCTGGTAATCCCCTTTCAATGAAAGGCGGTATTGCATTATTGGAAGTATTAGAACAAGACGGTGTTTATGAACAATTAGATGCACTAGGTAAACGATTAGAAGATGGTTTACTTTCTTTAATTAACAAACACAATATAACAGCAACAGTCAATAGAGTATACGGGGCACTTACGCTATATTTCACAAATGAAACGGTTGTTCATTATGACCAAGCAGAAAATTCAGATGGAGAAGCTTTCGCTAAATTCTTTAAACTAATGTTAAATCAAGGTATAAACTTAGCACCTTCTAAATTTGAAGCTTGGTTCTTAACTACTGAACATACAGAAGAAGATATCGATTCTACGTTAAAAGCTGTCGATTATGCTTTTAGTCAAATGAAATAAACTTGAAATTTACTGCTAATAATTGTATAACAAGTATAAACACAATTATTATTAATATATTAAGGAGCGGTACTTTTGAAATTAGGAGCCCGTATTCTCAAGACAGGTATAGCCATTATACTTGCTTTGTTTATCGCTTCTCTACTACCTAATGAAGCTGGTTTGAAAGCAATTGCTGGGGTCAGTGCGGTTGTTGCAATGCAGCCTAGCGTATTTCGATCAATTAAAACTGTTTCTGACCAAGCAATAGGTAATGTTTTTGGTGCATTACTTGCTGTAGCAATGGTTACGGTATTTGGAGATAATGTTGTAATTATGGGTGTAACCGTAATATTATTAATTGCTGTACTTTTCCGCTTTAATTTAGCACATGTTGCTACCTTAGCTAGTGTGACAGCATTAATTATTATGGGACAACACACAGGAGATTTTTATGTTTCTGCATTTTATCGTTTTGCGCTCGTTATGATTGGTGTAATCAGTTCTTCAATCGTAAACCTAGTATTCTTACCACCAAAATTCGAATCAAAAATTTATTACAACTCTTTAAATATTTGTTCCGATATTTTTGTTTGGTTCAAATTAGTCTTAAATGATACATCTGAGTACCATCATATTAAAGAAGATAGAGGCGTAATTAGTGGTAGAATTAAAAAACTAGAACAAACATTTGTTTATTATGAAGAAGAACGACCTTTAACTAAAAAACAAACGTATGCCCAAAACAGGAAAAAAATACTTTTTAAAGAAGTGGTTAGAAGTACGCGTCATGCCTATGACGTGCTGAAAAAAATGAATCGCTACCAAAACGATTTACACAATTTGAATCATGAATTGCTATTACAGATTAAATTAGAAATTGATACGTTGATTGCATATCATGAACAAATATTTATTAGCCTTTCTAAAAAAGCAAAGTATGACGTGGGCCAATTTGAAAATCAAATTGAAAATCCACAAAAGAAAGAACTAATGGATGCCTTCCAAAAGGAACTTATTAGAAATCCTTATCAAACGATGTATTCATACGCAAATGTCATGCAAATCATTTCAGCTATTGAAGAATATCGTTACACATTAGAACATTTAGACAGATTACGTATTAGTTTCTTCTCATACCATAACAATGACAATGAAATTGATATTTTAGACGAAGATTTTGATTTATAACTAATTATCGCATAGCGCAGCTAACATAAGCTGTACTATGCGATTTTTTTATCAAGCGTCATTCCACAATGATATGCCGTGTATAAAACACCTTATTATCTAGTTAACAAAGATAAAACGAACGATTTTTGTGTATAAAAAAGCGAGACAAATATCAAAACTGATTCAGTTTGATTAGTTTGCCTCGCTTTTTTTAATTTTTATAAACATCATTAACATAATTAAATATAACTTATAGATTTAATTGTTCACATATTAATTGATTATTTTGAGTAACGAATATTTATAAATTTTGAATACTATATAAGTGTTCGTAAGCACCTTTTTTAGCTAATAAAGCTTCATGGGAACCAACCTCTACAATTTCACCATTTTCAACTACCACTATTTTATCTGCATGTGTGATCGTCGACAATCTATGTGCAACAATTAATGTTGTTCTATTTTCACTCAATACTGTCAATGCATCTTGAATGATAGATTCACTTTCTAAATCTAATGCACTTGTTGCTTCATCTAGGATAATGATTGGAGGATTATTCAAGAAGATACGCGCAATGGATACACGTTGTTTTTGTCCTCCTGACAATTTAACGCCTCTCTCCCCGACTTCAGTATCGTAACCCTCAGAAAGTTCCATAATAAAATCATGTGCGTTAGCCATTTTCGCTGCTTTAATAACCTCTTCATCCGTAGCATTTGGTCTACCCAATAAGATATTTTCCTTAATTGTATCTGAGAATAAGATATTATCTTGCTGTACTAATCCAATTTGATTTCTCAAACTGCCAGTTAAATAAGATTTAATGTTCGTACCATCTATCTTAATTTCTCCGCCTGAAACATCATAAAATCTCGGAATAAGATTAATTAATGTCGATTTACCACCGCCACTCATGCCAACGAATGCAACTGTTTCACCTTTATTAATCTTCAAATTAATATTATTTAATATAGTTGCTTCTTCTGAATTATATTTAAAGCTCACATCGTTTATCTCGATATCGCCTTCTTTAATTTCAAGCGGAAGTGCGCCTTTTTTATTTTTAATATCATAACCTTCATCCATCAATTGAAAAACACGATCCATGGATGCGAAACTTTGCGTTAATGTAGTAAATGATGACACTAATCTACGTAATGGACCAAATAATTGTTCTAAATATCCTACAAACGCAGCTAAAGTACCAACCGTGATAGATCCATTAATAGCTAAGAAAGCGCCCGAACCAATAACAATTAATGGGCCAACATCTGTCACAGTATTAATTGCTGAAAATGAATACGCATTCCAACGCGTATGATTAAACGCTCTCTGCAAGAAATTTTGGTTATGTTTATCAAAATTTTGTGCTTCATTATCTTCAATTGCAAAGCTTTTAATTACTGACATACCTTGAACACGTTCATGTAAGAATCCTTGAACTTCAGCCAACGCCTGTGATCTTTTTCTGGTTAAATTTCTTAAACGCCCAAAGAAGAAATATACAGTCAATATATACACAGGGAAAATAACTAATGCTGCTAACGTCAGTTTTACATTTAAATAAAACATAATCGTCAATGCAATAACTATCGTTATACAATCTAGCCATATATTCATTAGACCAGTTAATATAAAATCTTTTGTTTGCTCTACGTCATTAATCACTCTTGAAATAACTTGCCCTGCTTGATTATTAGCATAGAAACGTGCGCTTAATGCTTGTAAATGATTATATAATCTTTTCCGTATATCATATAAAATTTTGTTACTTGTCCATTGCGCCAAATATTGTCTTAAAAATTCAATTGGTGGTCTCACAATTACAAAGATGAATACTGCAATGCCCAATGCAATACCTAATCTAGTGAATTTTTCCTCCGCTGTAATCGCTCCATTATTTATGATATCGTCAATAACATACTTTATTAATAATGGAATTAACATTGGAATACCGAATTTTAAAATTCCGACAAGAATTGTAGCAATGATTCGCCATTTATATGGTTTTACAAATTGTAAATATCTTCGAATCATAAATTTATTTCCTCCCCACACTTACTCGCAAATGAAACAGCCTGCGCTGAATTTCAACGAGGCTGCTATAAACGGACGATCTTTAATTGTTTATGTTCATTTGCCATACCATTTTTCAAATAAAAGATTTTGGTTGCTATTAATTACACGCATACCACTATATAGGATAATTTAATTAAAAACATTAAATGTGCTTAATAATTTCTAATTTTTTTATATCGTTCACGCCAAACTTTTATAAAATCAGGAGCAAATGGACCTTTTTTCTGTTCAATCCATTGTTGTAAGATATCTACATTGCGCCTTAAAATGACATCAATATCTGAAGAATAATTCATCTGTCTCATATGTTGTTCATATTCATCTTCATCTAATAAATGATACTTACCATTTGGATATACTTTAATATCTAAGTCATAGTCAATATATTTTAACGCTTCATCATCACACACAAATGGTGAAGATAAATTGCAATAATAATAGACGCCATCTTCTCTAAACATACATATCACATTAAACCAAAATTCTGAATGGAAATATACAATTGCTGGCTCACGCGTAATCCAAGTACGACTATCACTCTCTGTGACAAGCGTATGATCATTTCCACCTATTACAACATGTTCCGTACCTTTTAATATAGTAGTTTCAGACCAAACACGATGAATATTCCCATCATGTTTATAACTTTGTATTTTTATTGTCTGACCTTCTTTAGGTATGGATTCTTTTACCATGCTCCACACCACCTTTTCTTAATTTCACATTATAAATTATAACATAACTAAGTAGACTACACCGAGTCTATCAATGCGATAATAAAAATTTATATATTTTTGTCATGCTCACTGGAAAATTATAATCTTCTTTTTCATCTAAATTCATCCACTTCATATTGTTAGGTAAACTTATTTCATCTTTGTTATTAATTACCTGATCTGCTAAATAAACTTCAATGTCCCAAGTTAAATGTGTAAATTGATGTTTCAATTTATAAGCTGGTTGTTCTGAAAATTGGATATTTGTATTTAAAATTGAATTAATTTGATGTTCCGCTTCCGCTTCATACATCGGAAATTCCCACATATTATTCAATAATTTTTGCATACGTTTTTCAATTAATACTTCATTATCTTGCGTTTTAATGATGTAAACATGTTGCTTAATATGTTTCTTTTTAACTTTAGCGGTTTTCACAGGTAATGTTTCAACTGTACCGTTTAAAAATGCTTCGCAATGCTCTTGTACGGGACAAAACATGCACAGCGTATTTTTCGGTGTACAAACTAATGCGCCTAATTCCATCATAGCTTGATTAAATGTACCAGCGTCACTTTCGACATAAGACTGTAACTCTTTTTCAAATGCCTTTCTAGTAGATTGTAATTTAATATCTCGTGTATCATTATTTAGCCTCGACCAAACTCTAAATACATTGCCATCTACCGTTGCTAGAGGTAAATCAAATGCGATACTCATTACAGCAGCTTGAGTATATGGCCCTACACCTTTCAATTTCCCGAACGTTTCTGGATGATTCGGTACTTCTCCATCAAAGTTATGATGTACATCTTGAATGGCAGTATGAAAATTTCTAGCACGACTATAATAACCGAGCCCCTCCCAATATTTAAGCACTTCATCCTCCTGTGCATTACTTAAATCTGCAATAGTAGGAAATCGATCAATAAATTTATGATAATAGTCTATTACCGTTTTAACTTGTGTTTGTTGGAGCATAACTTCACTTAACCAAATATAATATGGATTTGAAGTTTCTCGCCATGGCATCTCTCTCTGATTTTTATTAAACCAGTCAACTAGATTTTTTTTGAATTTTGGTTCATTAAGCATAAAGCACATCACTTTCTATTTTCTAAAATTTTTCTATATGATATATAGTGTGTTATTTTTAATATTGGACGTATTAGATTATAATGAATATATTATAGACATGAAATGAGTGAATACTTATGGATACAGGAACACATATTGTCATGGGTATCGGACTCACAGCATTAGCGACCCAAGACCCTGCCATGGCGGGATCTTTTGCAGCCACTGCTACAACTTTAGTAGTTGGTTCATTAATTCCGGATGGTGACACCATTTTTAAATTAAAAGATAATGCTACTTATATATCAAATCATAGAGGCATCACACATTCAATCCCTTTTACAATTTTATGGCCTTTGTTCATTACATTATTAATATTTACATTCTTTAAAAATGTAGATACGACCCATGTCTGGTTATGGGCGCAACTTGCCGTATTTCTTCATGTATTTGTGGATATATTTAATTCTTATGGTACACAAGCACTTAGACCCATTACAAATAAATGGATTCAACTCAGTGTTATTAATACATTTGATCCAATCATATTTGTATTATGGTGTATAGGTATATTACTGTGGATCGTTGGCGTACATCCATATCTCGCATTTTTCCCAATCGTTGGCATACTTGTTGTATATTATATTATTCGCTTTAGAATGCAAGCGATTATAAAACAACAAGCATTGCGACAAATTAAACAAGAACACAATCCTGTAAAAGTATTTGTTGCACCAACAATAAGGTTTATGCAATGGCGCGTCGCAGTACAAACGGAAATGCACGATTATGTTGGTCGTAGCTATGGAAGAAACATCGTATTTAGTGACAAATCGAAACGTCAATCATTCCCAAGTGATGATTTAATGCAATATGTAAAAGACGATAAAAATATTAAAACATTTCTTAATTTCTCGTCAATATATCGTTGGCAATCACGCAAATTAAATGATAATACCACAGAAATTAGATTAATCGATTTACGTTATCTAAAAAATGGTCATTACTCATTTGTTGCAATTGCACATTTAGATGAAGATATGGTTATCGATCATTCTTATATTGGTTGGGTTTTCAGTGAAGATAAATTACAGCGTAAATTATTTGCTAAATAAAGTAATTAAAAACTGGAGGTACGCGTTATTATTAACGTGAACCTCCAGTTTTTTATCTTTTAAGTAACTAACATTATTTATTTTCATCTGCTTTATCTTCTAGATTTTCAGAAGTTTCGTTCTCTGCTTGTTGCTTATATGAATCAACATATGAATATTTTTTATGCGCAATACTTCTATATAATGCATAAATAATGACACACACTATTGCTAAAAATAATAGGAAGTATATATGCTGTGGTATATTATTTAGACTCAGCGTTCCTAATACAACCGACTGTGAAATCCCTTCAATTAAATAATATAAGGGATTGAGCATTAAAATATGCGACACTAATGTCGTATTTGTATTAGGTATGAAAATAATTGGAACAATGAAAAACATGACTGCACTTACAATATAATAAATTATATTGATTTTGTTACTCACAATCGCTATTAAACCTAATACTGTAGAAATAACTACAATGAATACTAATGACATAGCAACAAAGAATAATGTAGATAGCACCGAACTTTCAATATTTACGGGTGTAGCTAAAATAATCATTATAAGTGAAATGAACATCACCAAACTAAACAATAGCGCTATGATAATATTTTGAAAAATTGGATTGATATTAAATAATTTTCCAGTAAAGTAATCATGTTTAAATGTGTTAAAACTTTGATATATCGCAATCCAAATATATGCAAAACTCATCACCGCTGCTAATCTAAAAAAGCCCCGTGCTTGTTTAATTTCTTCCGTACCATTCATTTTAAATATCAACATCATTATTAAGAGTACTACCATACTTACTATAAAGGGTATTACTAACCACATCCATTGCGATTTCAAACGATGGTACGCATGTTTAATGAGATGTGGTGTATTTATAAAATAGTTAATCATACTATCAATCATTTTTCACACCTACAATTCGATATAAATCCATTTATTATTTTTCATATCTGCCATAAAATACCCATCATCCGATTTTGTTATCCAAAAATTAGTTTCAATATTAAATTTTTCTTTTAGTTTTTGTTTATCTTTTATAGTAATCGTAAAACCAACTAATTTATTTTGATCATTAAATAACATCGATATCGGTTGTTGAACGATGGGTACAACAAAACGGTCATCTTTACCACTTTCAGGTACGAGCGAATCGGTCACCGTGCTATGTTTTTTATGCAAATGGCTATTAAAGAACTCATTATAGTTACTATAATTTTTATGCATATAGGGCGCTAATGCACTTGCACTATGTTCTTCAAACAAGCTTGCTGGATCAAAATAGCGTAACTTGTTCTTTGCAACTTTATAGTTATTGTTATCAATTTCAATACGATAATTTTTTGTGTTTTCACCTGTTATCGTAACAAAAGCATATTTATCTGCTTTTATCTTTTTACCATTCGACATATTTTCTAAACTTATCGCATCTTTTAAAACAATGCCATATGCTAATTTTTCTTCATATGGATTTTTTTGCTGGTTTTGTATTGTCGTTTGATCATCATTTTTGCCTATTTCAAGCTTGCCTAAATCATTAAACATTAATAATGCCATGATGACCATACCTAATAAGAACACAATAAACAATGTCCAAAAACGGACAAGTGCTACTGGTGGCTTAGCATGATTATAGCGTTCAATACGTTTGAAATTATAGGTTAACTCAGGGATTCTTGTTCTGCTTTTTTTCCAATCAACATCAAAATTAGATTTTTCTTCTTCACTCGTCAGTGATAGCCGATCTTTTTCATGTTCTCTAAAAGCAGGTAATACTTGGTTAAGCGATCCATCCATTCTAAGCTGACCATGTGAAATCCACGCAATATAATTACTCGTTCGTGAAATTCGTTCTATATTGTCATCGATAAGTATTATGGTCAAATTTTCATTTATGTATTCGTTCGTTAGTTCAATCGCTTTTTCAAAGTAACTTTCATCTAAATAACTCAGTATTTGGTTCATTACAATAATACTGGATTTTGATGTTCTCGCTAATGTGAATTGCAATCTCGCATAGGCTTCATCCGTCAAACTTTTAATAGGTGTATTTGTATCTTCTTGAAGATGGGCAAACTTAATAATCTGTTCTACTTTATGATCAGATGTTTTATAAGGAAATAACGTGGTTACATTTTTCACATAATCTATCACCGTCGTAGATTGAAGCAATTTATCTTCGATATCTGCAAAAAATATATCTTTCTTTCTAACAACTTTACCCTTATCTGGTTTAATTTCACCACTTAATAAACGCCCTATCAAAGATTTAGAGGAGTCGCCTTCACCAATAATACCTAGTGCTTCCCCCTGATAGATATGTAGATTAATATTATTCAATTCAATATCTTCTGCATCATATCCAAATGGTAAATACCATTTTTTAGATTTTTTATTTCTATAATAATGAGTTACATTGAGTAACTTTAATATAATTGAACTACCCATCTATCGTCATCCTTCTATAATTTTAATAATGCAATTGGTAAACCTTCTTCAGGTTCTGCACTTTTTATTCTAAAGCCCCAAGCAAAAACACCTTTTAATCTTTCAACTTTAAAATAATTCTCAGTCCCGTCATTTAGCTTATAAATTCTACCGATTTCTATTTTTGTTCTATCTACCAAATAGCTCTCTGCAATGATGACCTTACTTTGATAAACATCATATTCATTAAATATGCCATTCATCTCTGCTTTCCTCATTTTTTCTTTGTAGCCTTGAATTTCGTGACGTAACTCAACCTCACTCATTTCACTCAATTTCTTCTGTTCCATCTACAATACCACTCTCTTCCAGTTTAGCTTTAATTTTATCATATTTATAGCCTTTTCTCATAAGACCTTCTATTGTTTTATTAATTAATTTTCTACCTGAAAATTTTCTTGAATATTTATTATAAACCTTCTCTAGTTCTTGTTGTAACAAACCGTCTAATTCTGCTTCAGGTTGTGAGAAGTCCATTTCATCCATCACTACTTTTATTATTTCAAAGCTATAACCTTTTTGCATCAAAGCTTGCGATAGTTTTTCTTTCCTTTTAACTGTAGGACCTTTTTTTTGTCTTAATATTTTATTTGCAACTTTAATAATATCTTCCATTGGTTGTTCGTTCTCATAACGCTCAGCATATACATCAATAATTGTTTGTTCAACACCAGCATCTCTCAATTTTTGTCTGAAAATACCTGGCCCCTTATCTGTAGTAAGTATCATAGTGTTTTTTAAACTATTAGCGTAGTCTTCATGATCGATTAGTCTTTGCTCATGACAATAGTCAATGACACTTGCTATAACAGATTCGGAAATTTCTTTCTTTTGTAAATGTTGTATCACTTCATGATCTGTTCTTTTTCTATATGATAAAAATTGAATTGCTACATTCACTGCTTGTCTATATTGGTCATACTTTTGGATTTTTTCCATGTCAGCAGCATCAACGATTTGACCTTTTTTTAAATTGAAATGTACATAAGTATCCATATCGATACCCATTTCAAATTCCTCATCTAAATATAAATTAAAACGCTCTTTATTTTTCTTTTGTACTTCTATTTTTGTAATTTTAGGCATTATCCTCACTCCACCTCTAAGGATAACGCATATTGTTTGGTAATGGAATCATAGTGACTAGCTTAATTAAAATGCTTAAAGATTTATTAATCTAAAAAGTGTGAGGATACAAAATCAATCACTCTTTTTGATTTCGTACCCTCACACTTAGTTATTTTATTTTTTTAAATCTCTCTTATAAATACCATTAAAAATTAAGCGCTATTTTGATATTAAACACCTAGTTCTTGAATTGCATTCTCGTATTGACTATTTGAAATATATCCTTGCTGCTTCATTTTTTCTAAATCTGTTTTAACACGGTTAGTAAAATTATCTGACATGTCATTGATATTATATACACTTGGGGCATTTATCTTGCTTGCTAATATAGCACTTTGTAATACCGATATTTGTGGTAAATTTGGATTGTTTTTATCAGTCGTTACCCCAAAATAGTGATTAGCAGCAGATTCAATCGTGTATTGGTCACTCCCATAATAGATGTTATTCATATAAAAACTTAAAATTTCATTTTTATCATATTCTTTCTCTACTCTATGTGCCACGAACAACTCTTTAATTTTTCTAGTAATTGACTGTTCATTATCATAGTAATAGTTTTTAACTACTTGTTGGGTAATGGTACTTCCACCTTGGACACTTTTGTCACTCAATGTTGAAAATAATGCACGTGAAGTTCCTTTCACATCAAAACCATGGTGTTTATAAAAGCGTTCATCTTCCATAGCAATGAAAGCACCTTTTGTATAATCTCGCATATCTGATGCATAAACAAAAGATTCTTTTTCTGTTATATTCTTCAACTCATCTGTATTAGCTCTAAGTGATAATGCATACATGACGCCGATGATTATTCCAATAATAATTAAGATGGGAATGAGTAGTTTTAAAATGATACCTTTACCTTTTTTCTTTTTCTGCGGTTTATTCACAGGTTTAAAATACGTATTATGATGTAATTGATTTGAGTCATTTGAGTCGTTTGGTTTGTTGTACGTTTTATAACGATCACTTCTTTTCATGCGGTAGCTCCTTTATGTTGCTCTCATATCATTATAAGTGAGTGTATCAATAGTTTAAATGTTTATCTATAGCTAAATGCAAAAATCGGTCCAAGGGTGTATGAATGTATCCACATGAAGTTTTACAACAATGCGTTTTTGGTTATTATGTTCAACTTAGACAACAAAAAAACTGGAAAACGACAGGTATTTTATACTACCTATCGCTTCCAGTTATGAACTAACTCACGAAAAACTATTTTAATTACTTACCTATACATATTAATCGTTTAATTGATTTACAATTTCTCTATTAAAATCATCTAAATCATCTGGTGTACGGCTTGTAACGATATTTTTATCTACTACAACTGATTCATCAACAACTTGTGCGCCAGCGTTTGCTAAGTCTTTACGCACATTTAATACTGCAGTTAAAGTACGTCCATTTAAATCATCTGTATCAATTAAAATTTGAGGTCCGTGACAAATTGCGAATGCTGGTACATCATTTTTAGTAAAGTATTTCGCAAAAGTGCCATATCTGCCTTCAGCATCGCCACGTAAGTGGTCAGGAGAAAAGCCACCAGGAATTAATAAACCATCAAAGTCTTCAGGTTTTGCGTCAGCAATACTAACGTCTACCGCAACTTTTGTGCCATGTTTACCTACGACTTCACTATTCGCTTGATCACCTATAACAACTGTTTCATGTCCCGCTTCTTCAATCGCTTCTTTAGGACTAGTTAATTCAATATCTTCAAATTCATTTGTTAAAATGATTGCTACTTTTTTAGCCATTAATAATCACCTTTCTCTATTTATGTTCTACGTTATATATAGACTAAAACTTGAAAGTTTAAACATCGGCCTAAGATAGCATTCAATTAACTTATTTATCTTCTGATGATTTTGAAACAGTTTTAACTTTTTCTTCAAGTTGATCGAGCAAACCAATCCACTCATCTATATCTTCTACGCGCACTTCGTCCGGATTTACGTGATCGATATCATCAATAAATTTTTCTAATCTTGCTCTAATTTGATCAATTGTTTGATTTTCATTCATTTTAAAAATGACTCCTTTTTATAAGATAGTATAATCCTAACATGGATTTGACAAAATTTGGTATAGTCTTAATAATATTAAGGTGAAATATTAGATGTGAGACACATACGATTATTCATAAATTTGTATACACCGTTCCCTATACAAATAAAGTTTAGTATATACTCATAGCAGATAAAAGTTAAAAAAGGGAGTTTTAATTATGTTGAATTTGTATGCATCAAATGTTAAGAAACCAATTTCAATTCATAACGACCCGTGGGAAGCATACAATGATATGCAAGAACACGATCGTTTGACGTTAAGTAATATCGAATTTACGACGACGAATTTATGTAATATGCGTTGTAGTCATTGCGCTGTCGGTTATACATTGCAAACCACAGACCCAGACCCGTTACCTATGGATTTAATTTATCGCCGTTTAGATGAAATTCCAGACCTTAAAACCATGTCTATCACAGGTGGCGAACCTATGTTTTCAAAAAAATCCATAAGAAATGTTGTAAAACCCTTGTTAAAATATGCACATAGCCGTGGTATCTATGTTCAAATGAATTCTAATTTAACTTTACCATTAGATCGTTATTTAGATATTGCTGAATATATTGATGTCATGCATATTTCACATAATTGGGGAACAATTGATGAGTTTACAGATGTAGGATTTGGTGCCATGGACAAGCAACCTCCATTAAAAGCAAAACTGAGACTGTATGAACAAATGTTATCTAATTCCAGTACCTTATCTCAACAAGGTATGTTTATTTCTGCCGAAACGATGTTAAATCAAAGCACTGTACCCCATCTTGAAAAAATACATAATGAGATTGTCCATGATATGAAATGTCAAAGACATGAAATTCATCCCATGTACCCTGCTGATTTTGCTAGCCAACTAGAAGTGCTTTCTCTTAAAGAGATGAAAACAGCAATCCATCATATTTTAGATATTCGTGATCCAAATTTATGGATGCTATTTGGTACATTACCTATTTATCCATGTATCAAAGATGAAAATGATCAAGCCTTATTGCAAAGACTGAGAGATACACCGAATGTAACGATGAGAAATGACCCTGATGGACGCAATAGATTGAATGTGAATGTTTTTACAGGTAACGTCATAGTTACTGACTTTGGTGATGAAAATGGTACTATTTCTAACATTAAACATGATAAATTACCAGACGTATTTAACCATTGGCTTGCGACACCTTTAGCTCAATCACTTAATTGTCATTGTTCCGAATTTAGTTGTCTTGGACCCAATGTACTTGTTAAAAACATGTACTACCCTAATACGGATTTTAAAAAGAATGAGAAAATCATGTATCGTTGAAATGCAACGTATAACTAAAAAAGCGAAAGTTGTTATTTAATCTAAAGTGATTAACTGTACAACTTTCGCTTTATTTTATTCTATATTTTGTACATTGGATAAAAATTCTATCGTTTCTTTACTTTCTTGTCTGCGCTCTTTCCTACGTTTTACCCTAGCAAGTGCTGTGTCATGAAACCATTTTTCTGTTTGTGTTTCTGGATATACTTGTGGGACTTCTTGTGGTTTCCCATTTTCATCTAAAGCAACAAATGTTAAAAAGCTAAGTGCCGCTAAATGACGTTCGCTCTTAACAACATCTTCAATAATGATTTGTACACAAACTTCCATCGAAGACTTACCAGCATACGAAACCATTGCTTCGTAAGAAATGATATCCCCTGTTTTAATAGGTTTTAAAAAGTCGACTGAATCTGTTGACGCAGTTACCACTTGTGAATTGCTATGCTTCGTCGCCGTAATAGCAGAAATCTCATCTACATTGGCCATCAATATACCACCAAACATCGTGTGAAGATGGTTCGTATCTTGTGGGAATATTTGTCTTTCTTTTATACTTCTAGATTCCGACATTGATTTGCTTGCTACATTTCCCATAATTTTAGCTCCCTTTTCAATTCTCAATGACATAAACTAAGGAGTGAGTCCGAAATCAGCATAATATAGATTTCATATCCTCACTCCCAATTTAAATAACATCAGACTTTATCATTTTTTGTAAATGTATTTAATATGATTTAACACCTATGCTTACTTTAATCGCTTATTAGCACTTATTTGATTTATAAAATAAAAAATGTTTCCATTACATTATTTCGACCAATTACCATTTTCAAATACAAGTTCTTTTTCATCATCTTGTGTTATTCCATAAATAGTTAGATCAGGGCTTCCAATCATAAAGTCTACATGAATTAATGAGTCATTCAACCCATGCGCTAATTTTTCTTCCGTAGTCATTTCTGTGCCACCTTCAACATTAAATCCATAAGCTGAACCTAATGCAATATGACAAGATGCATTTTCATCAAATAATGTATTGTAAAAAATAGTGTTACGATTTGAAATTGGCGAATCATCAGGTACAAGTGCGACTTCTCCTAATCTTCTTGCACCTTCATCGGTATTTAGTAAATCTCTTAATACATCTTCGCCTTGATCAGCTTTAAAATCAACAACCTCACCATCTTTGAACGTTAATGTGAAGCCGTCAATGATATTACCATTATGACTAAGTGGCAACTTATTTGTGACATGACCATTTACATTTAAGCGATGTGGTGCGGTAAATACTTCTTCAGTTGGGATATTAGCAACAAAAGCTTGGCCTTCACTCGTATAACTCGTAGCATCTTCCCAAATATGTCCTTCCGGTAGTCCAATAACTAAATCCGTACCTTCTGAAATGTAGTGCAGTGCTTTATAATTTTTATCTTGTAATTTACGCGCGTGAATACTTAAATTTTCTACATGGTTTTTCCAATTTTCAACTGGATCATTACCATCTACACGCACGATGTCTAATACTTCATCAATAAATTTACTATATGCTTCTGTTTCAGTCAGGTCAGGATATACGCGTTGTGCCCATGCTTTTGAAGGGAATGCTGCCACACACCAAGGGAATTGATTCTTTTGACTTGCTTCCATATAACCTTTATAAGCAGTAGAATATTGTCTTTGATATGTCGATAACTTTTCACTATCAATACCATTCAATAGATCTGGATCTTGTGTAATGAGTGCTAAGTTGGCTGCACCACGTTTCACATAGTCCATACGTTTTTCAACTTCATATGATTTCACAGCGTCTTTCTCAAAAAATTCAACAGATTCATATTCAAATTTTAAACGCGATAACTTGTCATCGCTATATTCTACTTTAACGTCGGAAGCGCCACGTTTATATGCCGCTTCAACTATGTAATGTGTTAGTTCTAATGCATCGACGCTAGAGCGAATAAATACTGGTTGATCCTTTTGAACATTCATGCCCACACCAACTAATAGTTCGGCATATTGTTGAAGTTTATCTTGTAATTCTGTCATATGGTAACTCCCCCTATTTACGAATTTGACCAAGTGCATCAGCGATTGCCGATGCTTCACTCGGTGTAAATGATGCTTTTGATGTTACATATTCATGAATTTCACGAATTTCTTGTTCATCTGCTGATTTATAATTATCTGGATCAATCAAACTTTGATTCACAAGATTTAATCTATCTCTTATTTCTTCTATCATTTGTTCTATACTTTTTGCCACAAAATTCACCTCTTTTTCAATTTATTTTATCAAATTTACCTATCTTGTAAAACTTTTATGGCAATTACCCTTTTGAAATGATTAAAAAAGCTTTAAAATGGGAAAGAGGAGTATATAAATTTGGAGGTACACAAATGATTACAGTAGCATTCGTATGTTTAGGAAATATTTGTCGTTCACCTATGGCAGAAGCAATCATGCGACAAAAATTACTTGATAGAAATATAAATGATATAAAGGTTACCTCTAGAGGCACAGGGCAATGGAACTTAGGTGAGCCACCTCATGAAGGTACACAAGCCATTCTATCTGAACATGACATACCTTTTGATGGTATGATTAGTGAACTGTTTGAATCAAACGATGACTTTGATTACATTATTGCAATGGATCAAAGTAACGTTGATAATATCAAACAAATTAATCCTAATATTAAAGGTCAATTGTTTAAACTATTAGAGTTTAGCGATATGACTGAAACAGACGTTCCAGATCCTTATTATACAAATAATTTCGAAGGCGTCTATAAAATGGTACAATCATCTTGTGATAATTTAATCAATTTTATAATTAAAGATGCAAATTTAAGAGAGGAGTAACACATCATGCAAAACAAACTCATTCCAGGAATTTTATTAGGTGCCGTAATTGGAGGCGCAGCAACATTAGCTGATAAATCAACACGTCAATCTTTAAAACAATCTATTAAAGACAGAAAAGAAGGTACGCGTTCTCAAAAACCTTCTGCAATCAATAACATTAAAGACGAAGTGTTATATTGGAAAGACGTTGTAGAAGAAATCAGACGTAACAATCCAGAATTAGAACGTTCAATCAAAGATGCAAAAAATACTTTTGTAGAGCGTAAGAATAATCGTTTAAACGGCTAATTCTACTTATTTTTGTATTTCAAATATAAGCTTCAATAAATGATTTAAGAGCCTGGGATGTATGACATATCTCAGGCTCAATCATTATGTTAACTTTGCTTTGTAATATCAATTTTGTGTTTATATACGAATTTACAAACGGTTGCATGCATTTATATCATTGTCTTAATATTATGTAGCTTTAATTATTATGATGCATTACCGTATTTTCACATTAATAACACTTCATTATTTACTTAGGTTTTAACATTCATTTGATACTTACGCATACACATATGCATTATGCTATTTTTTATTAATCTAATTATCTATTTTTCCGAAAGAAAATAGCATCACATATTTACCTAAACTACATTTTAAAGTATATTAAAATGTATATTGAAAAATATCAATACATAAGGAGATTAGATATGTCTAAAAAAGATAAAACAACTTCTAACTTTTTGAATGAGGCAAAAAGTGTAGAAGAAAATGACAAACAGTCTAATGAAACAAACGGTCAACAAATCAAACGCGACCGCACTTACATCACACCTGATGAATTTAAATCTAAGTCACCTAAGAAAGATAACCAAGCATTCTTTGTTTCACGTATCAATAAACCAGCAAAATATACTAAAGATTCAAATTTTTTCTCATATCTTGTATATAGAATTGGTAAAGATGACGCATCAGGACTGTCAGCACAGTTATCTTATTATTTCATGCTTTCATTGTTCCCAATGCTACTATTCTTACTCTCTATCGTACCAGTTGTTGGTGTGAAACAGTCGACGATAAGAGATTTAATAAAAGCTCATGTGCCATCTGATTATGCACCTCAAGTTTCAGGTATAATTGGTGATATTATGGAGAATGCGAGCGGTGGATTACTATCTATCGGGTTAATCGCAGCATTATGGTCCGCATCTAACGGAATGACTGCGCTAATGAATGCCTTTAATGTTGCTTATGACGTTGAAGATAGCCGAAATTTTGTAGTTGCTAAACTTTATAGTGTATTATTCACGCTTGCCATGATTATCGTTATGCCAGTTGCACTCGTGTTACCTACATTTGGGCAACAAATTGGTGATCTGCTATTCGGCCCGCTAGGCCTTGGAGATCAAGTAAAATGGCTGTTTGATACAATACGTTTTGTATTACCTGTAATTGTTGTTCTTATAGCATTCATGGTGTTATACACATTAGCTCCTAATGTTAAAATTAAATTATTGTCTGTTATTCCAGGCGCTATATTTGCAACAATCGTCTTCTTAGGTGGGTCATATTTATTTGGAATTTATATTTCAAACTTTGCTAATTATTCTAAAACATATGGTAGTATTGCCGGTATTATCATCTTAATGTTATGGTTATACATCACAGGTTTCATCATCATCATTGGTGCTGAAATCAACGCCATCTTCCATCAACGTAAAGTGGTATCTGGTAAAACACCTGAAGAACAAACCTTGGACGATATCGAACATAATAGAAATACATCTATTGCAGATAATCAAGATTCTGAAAATGAAAATACTGATATTACATCATCAAACAAAGCAGTTAATGATGTAGATACATCGAAAAATAACGGATAATATTAACTAATCCCCCTCAAACAAATGAGATGTCATTGTTTGAGGGGGATTTTAATAAATATAAAAGCTTTTATTGTTGCATAAAAATTAAAAAGCTAAAACAGCGTGTATGTCTACCATACGCGTTTGTTTTAGCTTGCTAGATTTATATTCCCTTTATTGAATTAAATTGTGCTGGAATGCATATATGACGGCTTGAGTTCTATCTTGAACTTCTAATTTACTTAGGATATTACTTACATGCGTTTTCACTGTTTTAATCGTAATATGTGAAGCGCTGGCAATCTCTTGGTTAGAGTAACCTTTAGCAATCAGTAATAAAATCTCCATTTCACGTTCTGTGAGCATTTCATACAATTCAGCTCGTTGTTTCATCCTATTTCTCATTTTAACTAGGACTTCTGCTTCAAATACTGACTCATTATTGTAAGTCTTACGAATCGCTTCAGCAATATCACTAGCACTTGTTGTTTTCAATATATAGCTATCTACACCGGAATCAAGTGCACGATAGACTTCGTTATCTTCAATATAACTCGTAAGCATGACAACTTTAATATTTGGCAAGTCTTTTTTAACTTGTTCAGTTGCTTCGACACCATCCATATCGTCCATAAGTAAATCCATTAAAATTAGGTCCGGTTTCAGTTCATGTGCTTTTTCGATTGCATCTTTTCCTGACTTACCTTCCCCTATGACATCTATATCTGATTGTGTGGATAAATAACTAGAAATACCTATTCGAACCATTTCATGATCATCAACAAATAATACTTTAATCGGCATTTGAATCCTCCTTATTTAATGGTGCCTTCACTTCAATTCTCGTACCTGCATCAGGCAAAGAAACGATATGAAATGTTGCACCTATTTCTAGTGCACGTTCGCGCATATTTTTTAATCCATAACTTTGTTCTACCTTATCATCTACATTAAACCCTTTACCATTATCTTGTATACGCAATAACAAATATTCTTCCCTATTAAATAATTCAATTGTGACCTTCGTTCCTTTAGAATGTCTTAGCGTATTAGAAATGGCTTCTTGCGTAATACGGAATAAATGGTCCTCGATACCTTTTGGTACTTTGAATTCTTCAATATCATGTACCACTTTCATTGGTACTTTTTTCTGTAAATCAACGACTAAATCTTTAATACCCTCACCTAAAGATTTATCTTTCAAACCAATAGGTCTTAAGTGTAATAGTAGTGCTCTCATTTCTAATTGGGAATCTTGAATCATTTTTTCTAATACTGGTATTTGTTGGTCCAATGGGGCCTTCAATTCTGTCTCTTTAATTGCTGATAACATCATACTTGCTGCGAATAATTGTTGACTAACTGAATCATGTAATTCACGCGCTAAACGTTGGCGTTCGTCTTCTATAATTTTCTTAACTTTAACATCATTGATATTATAAGATTCATTCGTCAGGTTCTGTGTTTTCATTCTTAATTTATGTACTTCTTGATTTAAAGGCACAAGCGTTTGATATAGTTCGATTGTTTCGTTGTATAATTCAATATTTTGATCATTGATACCCACTGTTTGACCTTCTATTGAACGTTCAATTTGATCTTTTAACCAATGATTTTGCTGATTGATTTTATATGCTAAGACAGAACCTACAATAATACAGAGTAAAATCACCATTAGATTTAAAAAAAGCAGTACAGGTATGCCAAATATTTGAGTATAAAACATACCTTGAAAATACATTATATTAACAAACACTTTATCAATAAAGAATATGGCAAAAAACGTACTATATACTAATATCAACATGGACCCGATCGCTCTAAAGTAGTGATTCATTTATAAATCACCTCAACATCACCTAAAAATGATGAGACATAAATATTTACAGCATAGTTCTCTGCTTTTGTTTCTTCTACTACCTTAATATTATTATTCTCAACTTTATAAGAGGTTTCGTTTACATAGGCATTCCCGTATAACGTTGTGAAATGTAATATAATATTATAGTTAAGTGGTACCACGATTTGAACTTTTCCAATGATATGTCGAATAACGATTGTATTATTTTCTTTAATGTTTGCTGCTTTAGACATATCAATATGAATATCACCAATGCCATGTTGAATTTGTAAATCTTCCCATTTATAAACATATACAGGTGATCGTTGCTCGCCAAACCATTTTTGTTTTATAAATTCCGGTGAGTCTACTTCTTCTTCTGTTGCAGTAATTTTTAAAGGTTTAAATTTATAAATAATATATCTAACGATGAGTACTATTAAAAATATAAATAATATGATAATCGTATACTTATTAGATAATAAGGTAAATGCTATTAATAACGCACCAATCCAAAAAGCTAATAAACCACGTACTTTATGAAAATAGATATAACCCACATAAACTAAAATACAACCCAATAATAACACAAGTAAAAAGCCAATTTTTTCAAAGAAAATATAATAAAAATTGGCAATAATCATTAATGCTGTAAATACGATAAGCATCTCTGTGGATATATATTTATGAGTCATGTTTCGCCACCTTTCTTTAAGCGACTAAACTGATACGTTCGATTAAATCACATTCAGTTTCAATGTTTGCACGTTCAACTGCCTGATGAGATAAATCGGATTCAATTCTCGCATAGTCTGCTTCCATTTCGTTTAATTCTTTTTTAATTTTTTCTATTTCAGAATGCTCTATTTCTTGAGCACAGTAAATGTAATCTTCATCTATCATATCAATATATTTATTTTCTAGCGTTAAAATTAAGCAGTCTATTAATTTTTCAACATACGCTTTTCTTTCAATTAAATATTTTATGTACATTTCAATGCTTCTCATTTTTTTATCTAAATACTGTCTATATTCTACTAAACTTGTATAAAAAGTGTTTTTAGTCATTTTGTCTAAATAAGTCGTAATATAATTCATAGAATCACCTCATGATTGATTAGATTCCATTATAAAAAATTTCCGGAACCATTGGTATAGGCTCCGGAACCATCTTATATTAGGACTTTAGACCGAAACAAGATTAATCTATTTTAGTAGTTAATAATGGTCCATCTTTTGTCACAATAACCGTATGTTCAATTTGAGCAACAAAACTTTTATCGTTTGTTTCAAATGCCCATTCATTTTTACCTTCTGTTACAAAAGTTGCCTTTGTAGAAATAAATGGTTCAACAGCGATTACTGTGCCTTCTTTTAATAGTGTTTTATCTTTAGGTTCATAATAATTCATAACATGGCTTGGCGCTTCATGTAGAGATTGGCCTACGCCATGACCTGTTAGGTTTTTAATTACTGTAAGGTTATTTTTTCGTGCAGTCGCATGTACTGCTTTACCAATTTGGCTTAATTTAGCACCAGGTTTTACACGTGTCATTGCCGCTTCGAATGCTTCTAATGCCACATCACACACTTTTTGTTTTAATGGATTGTCCGGTTCACCAACAACAAATGAAATCCCTGTGTCTGCATAGTATCCGTTTTTAAGCGCAGACACATCTATATTCACTAAATCACCTTCACGTATTTTACGTTTACCAGGTATACCATGAGCTACTTCTTCGTTTACACTGATACATGTTTGACCTGGAAAGTTCTCATCATGAATTGGCGCTGATATCGCTCCATGCTTTTCAAATAAGTCCTTTGCAATATCGTCTAGTTCTTTTGTTGTAATTCCTGGCTTAGTTGCTGATTGCATTTCATCTCTTACTAGCGCGCAAATATAACCAATATCTTTTAATGCTGTTAATTCTTCTTCTGTTTTTACAATCATATTATCCCGTTCCTTTTTGTAATTTATATTCTTTCTTATTATAGCAGACTTTTTTTGATATAATAAATTAGAAAATTTTATCAACTATAGTTTAACATTTCACAGATATTAATAATACGACTACTCACCATTTTGAGCAGTTATTTGACTATACATCACATTAGGAGTTTTTAAATGAATGATAACTGGTATAAAAAAATTATCGGTGCTCGTACAATTAAAACGGGTCTAGCCACATTCCTGACTGCATTATTTTGTTTAGCTTTAAACTTAAATCCGATATTTGCTATATTAACGGCTATTGTGACGATTGAACCTACAGCTAAAGCTTCATTAAAAAAAGGCTATCGTCGTTTGCCAGCAACGATTATTGGGGCATTATTTGCAGTCATATTCACATTTATATTTGGGGACCAATCCCCTTTCGCATATGCATTGAGCGCTACGTTCACAATTATTCTATGTACCAAACTTAATTTACATGTGGGTACTACGGTAGCTACATTAACAGCTATGGCTATGATTCCAGGTATTCATGAAGCCTATTTCTTTAATTTCTTTTCTAGATTATTAACTGCTATCATCGGACTCGTAACAGCTGGATTAGTAAACTTTATTATTTTACCTCCAAAATATTATGATCAAGTTGAATCATCTATTAATTTGACTGAATCAAAAATGTACGAACTCTTTGAATTACGTATGCGTCAATTATTACTTGGTAAATTTACAAAAGGCGCGCCTTATCGTCAATTAAATCAATTAATCGATTTAAATCAAAAAGTGGAAACCTTACTTTCTTATCAAAAAGATGAACTAAGCTATCACAAACACCATGATTCAGAATGGATTCAACTTAAAGCACTAACTACGCGCGCGCATACTAATAGGTTGTTTATTACCCATTTATCTAATTTAGTTTATTTACCGAAAGATACGATAATTACTTTTACAAACGATGAAAAATTGGCGATTTTAAGTATCGCACAAAGTATAAACAATATATATTCGACTGGACACTTCGAGCGTAAGAAACAACATGCCTCTTTACTAAAAATGTCTGTGAAAGGTTTAGATGAGTTTGATAGCAATCAACTTAAAAGTCATGTCATTTATGAAATTCTATTGATTTATCGCATATTAGATCATCGTTTTGCATAAATCTAAATTTATTCTTAAATAAAAAGCACACTCGTATAAGCATATATTGTACTGAACCCCAAAAGTTGTACTTTGGTTTAGTGTAATATTTCAAAGGTTTGTTTCC
>NZ_JTLN01000003.1:0-53051 GCF_000798895.1 Staphylococcus sp. ZWU0021 | reverse complement strand
ACGTTCCGCAAGAGTAGGACGTTGCCAGGCAATCAGAGACCCAAGCGGGTCTCTTTTTTTATGTTAAAAAAGCTTAACTTCCAGTTCGAAGAACTGAAAAACCTAAAATAAGCTATTATGAGAAAGCGTTTGAAGCTGACGAACTGAGCAAAAGACGAAGCGAGCTACAAGTTAATTTCGAATAAACAAGTGCTAAAGCACTTGCATAAGTGTTACTAATTTCAATAAATTGAAAAGTAACACTTTATCGAAATGGTGAAAAAAATGTTAGGGAAATTTGAGCAATAAAAAATTAATAATCATATTATAGACATAGACTATTTATTAATGCGTTGGTATGATCATTTAATTTTGAAAAGGGTATCCCTCCAAAACCTAAAATAAATTTCACAGATGTTTGGTTTTTATCATAGTGATAAAAAGGTAGAATTTTCAATTGGTTGTTTGCAGCGTTTTTAAGGCACTGATCCATTGAATAGCCGTTTTTTACAGTTAAAGTGAAGTGCATGCCAGCAAGTGCACCATCTATTTGTAATTGATCTTCATACGGTTTTAGTTTTTCTAGAATGAATTTTAGTTTTCTGCTATATACTTTTCTCATTTTGTTAAGATGCCTTTCGAAACTACCTGATTCCATAAAATTAGCTACTATTTTTTGTAAATGTGCAGGTACGGTGTTACCTTCTTTGTTTTTTAAATGTTCATATTGTGCTAACAATTTTTTTGGTAAAACTAAATAAGCTATTCTACAACTTGGGAAAAGGGATTTAGAAAATGTACTTATATAGATCACTTTGTCTTTGGTATCTAAACTCTGTAACGCAGGTATTGGTTTTCCGAAGTAACGAAATTCGGAATCGTAGTCATCTTCAATAATATATCTATATTCATTTTGATGTGCCCAATTTATAAGTTGGGTTCTTTTTTTTAAATTCATTACGTAGCCTGTAGGGAACTGGTGAGACGGTGTGACATAGGCAATATTATTATTGGTTTGGCTAAAATAGTTTAAGTCAATCCCTGTTTTATTAACAGGTGTCTGAAGATAAGGGATGTGCTTCTTATCGAGTACTTGTTTGATTGGTGGGTAACTTGGGTTTTCAATAATAAACTGTTCTTTACTTAACATATCTGTGAGCAAATTAATAAGTTGTTCTGTTGAGGAACCAATGATAATTTGCTCTGGATGACAAGTAACACCACGACTGTTAAAAAGGTAATGAGCGATTTCTTGACGCAATGACCACTCTCCTTTGGGATTTGTGTGTTGTAGTAAACCGAGTTGATCATCTTCAAAGACATCACGTGCATACTTTCTAAATTGCTGCATGGGAAAGTATTCGGCATCAATTTCAGATAGATTAAAAGCATATTGATATGATTGGTCATTATGACGATTGTTAGAAGTCATGTCTAAAGATGGTCCATTTAACTGACTATGATTTCTTTTAATGATAGGTAATGCTTCAATATCTGAAACGAAATAACCAGAACGTGGTTTGGAATATATATAGCCTTCATCTAATAAAAATTGATACGCGTGCTCGATTGTTGTATTACTTACGGATAAATGTTGGCCAAGGGCACGTTTAGAAGGAAATTTATCACCAGATTGATATTGTCCTTCTATAATTTGTTGCTTCAAGTTTTCATATAATTCTATATATAGATGTCGTTTTTCCATAAAATCTGACCCCTTAAATTATTTTGGAATTGTACCTTTTTAAATACCAGTTTATCTCTTAAAATGAATTTAATCAACTAAGTAAAGGGGTAATACAGATATGTCTAAAGTTACTGGATCAGAGAGAGTTAAAAGAGGCATGGCAGAAATGCAAAAAGGCGGCGTCATTATGGACGTTGTAAATGCAGAGCAAGCTAAAATTGCGGAAGAAGCAGGAGCGGTTGCTGTCATGGCGTTAGAACGTGTACCATCTGACATTAGAGCAGCAGGTGGCGTAGCGCGTATGGCTAATCCAAAAATTGTAGAGGAAGTAATGAATGCTGTTTCAATACCAGTCATGGCGAAAGGACGTATCGGTCATATTACGGAGGCACGTGTACTTGAGTCTATGGGTGTAGATTATATCGATGAGTCTGAAGTATTAACACCTGCTGATGAAGAATATCATTTAAGAAAAGATACATTTACAGTACCATTTGTCTGTGGATGTCGTAATTTAGGTGAAGCAGCTCGTCGTATTGGTGAGGGTGCAGCGATGTTACGTACGAAAGGTGAACCTGGTACTGGTAATATTGTGGAAGCAGTAAGACATATGAGACAAGTTAATTCTGAAGTAAGTCGTTTAACTGTTATGAATGACGATGAGATTATGACAGAAGCTAAAAATATTGGTGCGCCATATGAAGTATTAAAAAATATTAAAGAAAATGGTAAATTACCAGTAGTTAATTTTGCAGCAGGTGGTGTTGCGACACCTCAAGATGCCGCTTTAATGATGGAATTAGGCGCAGATGGTGTGTTTGTAGGATCAGGTATTTTTAAATCTGAAGATCCAGAAAAATTTGCAAAAGCCATTGTTCAAGCAACAACATATTATCAAGATTATGAATTAATTGGTCGTTTAGCAAAAGAGCTAGGTATAGCGATGAAAGGTTTAGATATCAATGACCTGTCTTTAGAAGAACGTATGCAAGAGCGTGGTTGGTAATATGAAAATTGGTGTATTAGCACTTCAAGGTGCAGTCAGAGAGCATATACATCACATAGAATTAAGCGGTCACGAAGGCGTTGCAATTAAGCGAATTGAACAATTAGAAGAGATTGATGGTCTGATCTTACCTGGTGGAGAATCCACAACATTGCGTAGATTAATGAATTTATATGGTTTCAAAGAAGCCTTACAGCAATCAACATTACCAATGTTTGGCACATGTGCAGGTCTTATTGTAATGGCTAAACAGATTTCTGGGGAAGATGGCTACTTAGATAAACTCGGTATCACAGTTCAAAGAAATTCATTTGGACGACAAGTAGATAGTTTTGAAAGTGAATTAGATGTAAAAGGCATTGCGGAAGATATCGAAGGCGTATTTATCAGAGCACCTCATATTGAAGCGACACATGGTGATGTTGATGTACTTAGTACAGTTGGTGATAAAATTGTTGCCGTTCAAGAAGGACGTTATTTAGGTGTATCATTCCATCCTGAATTGACAGATGATTATAGAGTGACACAGTATTTTATTGAAGCAATTGTCAAACCGACACTTACTGAAAAAGTTTAAAAATAAATATAGTAAAAAGCAGTCATGTATTTTAAATATACATGACTGCTTTTATGTTTAAATTAGATAAAGAATCCTGCAATAGCTGCTGAAATAAATGAAACTAAAGTTGCACCGAATAATAGTTTTAATCCGAAACGTGCAACCATGTCACCTTTTTCATTGTTCAATGATTTGATAGCGCCTGAGATGATACCGATTGAACTGAAGTTCGCAAATGAAACGACGAAGACTGAAATAACACCTTTCGCATGTTCACTCATATCTTTCACTTGGCTTAAGCTTTGCATGGCAACGAACTCGTTAGATAATAATTTTGTCGCCATAATAGAACCAGCTTGTACAGCATCGTTCCAAGGAACACCAACTAAGAAGGCAAATGGTGCAAATACGAAACCGATAAGTGTTTGGAAGTCCCAAGTAATGCTACCTCCAGAAATACCAGTGAATATTGCACTGACAAGACCGTTAAGTAACGCGATAATTGCTATGTAACCAATTAACATTGCTCCTACAATAACTGCTACTTTAAAACCGTCTAAAATATACTCGCCTAACATTTCGAAGAAAGATTGCTTCCCTGCTTCACTTTCTTGAACGATTAGTTTATCCTCTTTGGCATCTACTTTATAAGGATTAATGATAGAAGCGATAATGAAACCGCCAAATAAGTTCAATACGACTGCCGTAACAACGTAACGTGGCTCGATTAAGGTGAAATAGGCACCAATAATGGAAGCTGATACTGTAGACATCGCTGAAGCCGTCAAAGTATAAAGGCGTTGTTTAGGTATATGAGCTAATTCTTTCTTTAATGAAATAAACACTTCAGATTGTCCTAAAATGGCTGCCGCAACAGCATTGTAAGATTCTAAACGACCCATACCATTTATTTTAGAAATGGCTAAACCAAGTACATTAATAATCCATGGTAGGATTTTCGTATATTGTAAAATACCAATTAATGCAGAAATAAATACGATTGGTAATAATACATTAAAGAAGAATGGAGGGTTCTTTGGATCTACAAATTCAAAACCACCAAAGACAAAGTTTACACCTTCTGCTGCTTTTGCTAATAAATAGTTAAAGCCATCTGATATGGCGCCAATGACTGTGATACCGAATTTCGTTTTAAGTAAAATAAATGCGAATACAAGTTGTATGACTAACAATAGTCCGATATATTGCCATCGGATGTTTTTTCTATCTGAGCTAAATAGAAACGCTAATGCAAGAAACACTACTATCCCAATTAAACCGATAATTATATGCATAAGTTATTCATCCCTTTTAAATTTTCTTAACTTCTATAATACAATAAAATTGATAGCACTTACATGTTTAATTTAAAAATTTTAAAACATATTGGTTGAAAAAGGTCAAAGTTGGTCATATAATATAGTCAAAGAAGGTCAAAAGAGGTGATAATCATGCACAACATGTCCGACATCATAGAACAATACATTAAAAAATTATTTGAAGACACTAATGAAGACGTTGTTGAAATTCGACGAACCAATATTGCGCAGCGCTTTGACTGTGTGCCTTCTCAGCTTAATTATGTAATCAAAACACGTTTCACAAATGAACATGGCTATGAAATTGAAAGTAAAAGAGGTGGCGGTGGTTACATTCGAATCACTAAAATTGAAAATAGAGACGAAACAGGTTACATTAATCACTTACTTCAATTAGTAGGGCCATCTATTTCACAGCAACAGGCATATTACATTGTGGATGGTTTGTTAGATAAATCATATATTAATGAGCGAGAAGCAAAAATGATATACGCTGTAATAGATAGAGAAACATTGAAGATGGATATACTATCTAGAGATATTATTCGAGCAAATATAATTAAAAGATTGTTACATGTTATAAATTATTATTAAAGCGAGGTGTTACGTCGTGCTATGCGAAAATTGTCATTTGAATGAAGCAGAAGTGAAATTGGCAGTGAAAGGGCAAGATGGTATAAATGAAAAATGGGTATGTTCCACGTGTGCACAAGGAGGTAATCCTTGGACACAAAATCAACAAATCCAAGCCCAAGATGATATCGAAGGTGCGTTTGTAGTCAAACAAATCTTGCAACATCTAGCTGCTAAACATGGTATCGATTTTGATGAAATTGCTTTTAAAGAAGAGAAACGCTGTCCAACTTGCCATATGACATTAAAAGATATTGCACATGTTGGTAAATTTGGTTGTGCAGACTGCTATGCGACATTTAAAGATGACATAGTCGATATTGTACGACGCGTACAAGGTGGTCAAATTGAGCACATTGGAAAAACACCGAGATCTTCACATAGAAAATTGGCTTTAAAAAAACAAATTGAGGAAAAATCTTCTTATCTAAATCAATTGATAGAAGAGCAAAATTTTGAAGAAGCTGCCGTTGTTCGTGATGAAATCAAGGCATTAAAAGAGGACAGCGAGGTGAAACATGATGAGTAAAAATGATATTAGTGCATATATGAGTGAATGGATGAGAGATAGAGAAGAAAGTCCCATCGTTATGTCATCAAGGATTCGTTTAGCACGAAATCTTGAAAACCATGTGCACCCACTCATGTTTCCGTCTGAACAAGATGGTTTTAGAATTATTAATGAAGTACAAGATGCGCTTCCCGATTTAGCTGTCCAACGATTAGACGCAATGGATCAGCAAAGTAAATATAAACTTGTCGCGAAACATCTTATTAGTCCAGAATTAATCAGACAACCTGCATCGGCAGTGCTACTGAACGAGGATGAATCGTTAAGCATTATGGTAAATGAAGAAGACCATTTGCGTATTCAAGCGATGGGAAATGATTTATCTTTATCTTCATTATACGAAAAAGCTTCAGAGATTGACGATAAACTAGACAGTGAATTAGATGTAAGTTTTGATGAAACTTTAGGCTATTTAACAACTTGTCCAACAAACATTGGTACAGGCATGCGAGCAAGTGTTATGTTGCATTTACCAGGCCTAACGATTATGAAACGAATGAATCGAATTGCACAAACAATCAATCGTTTCGGTTTTACAATTAGGGGCATTTATGGAGAAGGTTCGCAAGTTTATGGTCATATCTATCAAATTTCAAATCAACTTACATTAGGAAAAACTGAAGAAGACATCATTGAAAGTTTATCAGAAGTCGTTCAACAAATTATTAATGAAGAAATGCAGATTCGTGAACGCTTAAACCGACATAACTATACTGAAACATTAGATAGAGTGTATCGTTCGTTAGGTATATTAAAATATAGTAGACTGATATCTATGGAGGAAGCTTCACTAAGATTAAGTGAGGTCAAACTGGGTATTGATTTAGAATACATTGAATTAGAAGACTTCAAGTTTAATGAACTGATGGTTGCGATACAATCACCATTTTTATTAGATGATGAAGATGATAGAACTGTTAATGAAAAAAGAGCAGATATATTAAGAGAACATGTAAATTAGGAGGTTGCGCTATGCTATTTGGAAGACTTACAGAAAGAGCACAACGTGTATTAGCACATGCTCAAGAAGAAGCAATTCGTTTAAACCATTCAAATATAGGAACAGAACATCTACTTTTAGGTTTAATGAAAGAACCTGAAGGTATTGCTGCCAAAGTTTTAGAAACTTTTGAGATTACTGAAGAAAAAGTTGTTGAAGAAGTAGAAAAATTAATTGGCCATGGTCAAGAACAAATGGGTGCATTGCACTACACACCTCGTGCGAAAAAAGTTATAGAATTATCAATGGATGAAGCAAGAAAATTACATCATAACTTTGTTGGAACAGAGCATATTTTGCTTGGTCTAATCAGAGAAAATGAAGGTGTCGCAGCACGCGTATTTGCAAACTTAGATTTAAATATAACAAAAGCACGTGCACAAGTTGTTAAAGCGTTAGGTAGCCCTGAAATGAGCAACAAAAATGCACAAGCAAACAAATCAAATAACACACCAACATTGGATAGTCTTGCACGTGACTTAACTGTTATCGCTAAAGACGGTACGTTAGATCCAGTGATTGGCAGAGATAAAGAAATAACAAGAGTCATTGAAGTGTTAAGTCGTCGTACTAAGAACAACCCTGTATTAATTGGTGAACCGGGTGTTGGTAAAACAGCAATTGCGGAAGGTTTAGCACAAGCAATTGTTAATAATGAAGTACCTGAAACATTAAAAGGAAAACGTGTAATGTCATTAGATATGGGAACAGTAGTGGCTGGAACGAAATATCGTGGTGAATTTGAAGAACGTTTGAAAAAAGTTATGGAAGAAATACACCAAGCAGGTAATGTGATATTATTCATTGATGAATTACACACACTAGTTGGTGCTGGTGGCGCAGAAGGTGCGATTGATGCTTCAAATATTCTTAAACCAGCCTTAGCACGTGGCGAGCTACAATGTATCGGTGCGACAACATTGGATGAATATCGTAAAAATATTGAAAAAGATGCAGCACTTGAACGTCGTTTCCAACCTGTTCAAGTAGATGAACCTACAGTAGAAGACACTATTGAAATCTTAAAAGGTTTACGTGATCGCTATGAAGCACATCACCGTATCAATATTTCTGATGAAGCATTGGTATCAGCTGCTAAATTGAGTCATCGCTATGTTTCAGACCGTTTCTTACCAGATAAAGCGATTGATTTAATTGATGAAGCTAGTTCAAAAGTAAGACTGAAAAGTCATACAACACCACCAAACTTAAAAGAAATTGAACAACAAATTGAACAAGTCAAAAATGAAAAAGATGCTGCAGTACATGCTCAAGAATTCGAAAATGCGGCAAATCTTCGTGATAAACAAACTAAATTAGAAAAACAATATGAAGAAGCTAATACGAATTGGAAGAATACTCAAAACGGTGATAACACATCATTATCTGAAGAAGATATCGGTGAAGTCATCGCTGGTTGGACAGGTATTCCATTGACTAAGATTAATGAAACAGAATCAGATCGTCTGCTTAACTTAGAAGATACACTACACAATAGAGTGATTGGACAAAAAGACGCAGTGACATCCATTAGTAAAGCAGTGAGACGTGCAAGAGCTGGATTGAAAGATCCTAAACGTCCAATCGGTAGCTTTATTTTCTTAGGACCTACGGGTGTAGGTAAGACTGAGCTAGCGCGTGCGTTAGCGGAGTCTATGTTCGGTGAAGACGATGCTATGATCCGCGTTGACATGAGTGAGTTCATGGAAAAACATGCTGTCAGCCGTTTAGTTGGTGCTCCTCCAGGCTATGTAGGACATGACGATGGTGGACAATTAACTGAAAAAGTAAGACGTAAACCTTATTCTGTTATTTTATTTGATGAAATCGAAAAAGCACATCCAGATGTATTTAACATCTTGCTACAAGTGTTAGACGATGGTCATCTAACAGATACCAAAGGTCGTCGTGTTGACTTCCGTAATACGGTAATTATTATGACATCAAATGTTGGCGCGCAAGAATTACAAGATCAACGTTTTGCTGGTTTTGGTGGCGCTACAGAAGGTCAAGATTATGAATCAATTCGCAAGACAATGATGAAAGAATTGAAAAATGCTTTCCGTCCAGAGTTCTTAAACCGTGTTGATGATATCATTGTATTCCACAAACTTTCTAAAGATGAGTTGAAACAAATTGTGACAATGATGGTTAACAAACTTACTAATCGACTTTCTGAACAAGATATTAATATATCGGTTACAGAAGCGGCTAAAGAGAAAATTGCCGAAGAAGGTTACGATCCAGAGTATGGCGCAAGACCACTTATTCGCGCTATTCAAAAAACAGTTGAAGATAACTTGAGTGAATTGATTTTAGACGGTAACCAAATTGAAGGTAAAGAAGTTAAAATTGATCACGATGGTAAAGAATTCAAATATGATATTACGGAAAGACAAGATTCAGCTAAAGATAAAGAAACATCTGAATCATAATATCAATAAAGTTAATGTTAGGACCTAGGACATCATCGCATGTCCTAGGTTCTTTTTCTGTATAAAGGGTTAAATTATCAAATTATCATTGGAAACTAACTTATAACATGATGCATTCATACTATTATTTGTAAATTCAAGCTATAATATGATTGGTACTTAAACGTTAGACGTGGTATTTTATAAAAATAGCTTATATCAATATGAGAAACGTTGAAATGATACATAATTTTAATTTAAGAAATATATATATTAATTGAGAGAATTATTATTGCTGAGAATAAAATTTGTTTTTAAATAGTCAGAGGTTTAAAATAGATTTGTTCAATGAAAGGTGGAGGTGCTGTTTTGGCTAAAAAGAAAGTGATTTTTGAATGTATGGCATGTGGTTATCAGTCACCGAAATGGATGGGGAAATGCCCAAACTGTGGTGGTTGGAATCAAATGGAAGAAATTGTCGAACAAAAGGCAGCCAGTCCAAAACATGGCGTACGCAGTCGAGACAATGTATCTAAAGTACAAAAATTAAATGAAATTAAACATGAAACAACACCTAGGGTTAAAACAAATTCAAACGAATTTAACCGCGTACTAGGTGGAGGTATTGTTAATGGTTCACTTGTCTTAATTGGTGGTGATCCTGGTATTGGGAAATCGACATTACTATTACAAATTTGTGCATCATTATCCCAATCTAAAAACGTATTATATATCACTGGTGAAGAATCATTGAGTCAAACGAAATTAAGAGCGGAAAGATTAGATGAAGATTCTAGTGAATTAAATGTATTTGCCGAAACAGATTTAGAAGTAATCCATGAAACGGTTAAACAAATTAAACCAGATTTACTTGTTGTGGATTCTATACAAACAATATTCCACCCTGAAATCAGCTCGGCACCAGGCTCGGTGTCACAAGTTAGAGAAAGTACGCAGAGCTTAATGAATATAGCTAAACAGATGAATATTGCGACGTTTATTGTCGGACATGTAACAAAAGAAGGTCAAATCGCTGGGCCGCGTTTACTTGAACATATGGTGGACACAGTGCTTTACTTCGAAGGTGATGAACACCACGCATATCGTATTTTAAGAGCTGTGAAAAACCGTTTTGGTTCTACAAATGAAATGGGTATCTTTGAGATGAAGCAAACAGGTTTGAAAGGCGTTAAAAACCCTTCGGAAATGTTTCTTGAAGAACGTTCAGCCAATGTACCAGGTTCCACGATTGTTTCTACCATGGAAGGTACGAGACCTTTATTGATTGAAGTACAAGCATTAGTGACACCGACAACTTTTAATAATCCGAGACGTATGGCAACGGGCATAGATCATAATCGATTGAGTTTGCTCATGGCCGTATTAGAAAAGAAAGAAAATTATCTCCTTCAGCAGCAAGATGCTTATATCAAAGTTGCGGGTGGTGTGAGACTTACTGAGCCAGCAGTAGATTTAGGTATCATTATTGCGACGGCTTCAAGCTTTAAAGATTTAACGGTGGACGGCTTGGACTGTTTCATCGGTGAGGTAGGTCTTACTGGAGAAGTCAGACGTGTTTCTCGAATAGAACAACGTGTCCAAGAAGCTGAAAAATTAGGGTTCAAACGTGTGATTATCCCTGAGTCCAATATTGGGGGATGGCAATTTCCTGAAGGTATAAAAGTAATTGGGGTTAAAAGTGTTCATGAAGCTTTAAAATACGCATTAACAAAACATTAAAAATAATTATGCTTTAATAATATAAGGTTGAATAATTGTCGGAAGAAAGGAGCGTTAACTTGTGAACATGATAAGACTTATTGTTATCTTGTGCTATATCATTTTAGGTGCAAGTATAGGTGTATACCTTTTGCCAGAAATCTTTGATGATATAGGGCTAGGTAATATATCATTATTAACTAATACGTATTTTAATGGACTACTAGGTATTATAATTTTCTTTTTAATATTTGGTTGGTTTATTAAAAAAGCAACACTTGCTTTAAAAGAATTAGAACGTACAATTATGCGTCAAAGCGCAGTAGAAATTTTATTTGCTACAATTGGACTAATGATAGGCTTACTGATTTCAGTTATGATATCTTTTATATTCCAAATTATCGGCAACAACATCATCAATCATTTTGTACCAATCATTATTACAATTATTTTAGGTTATTTCGGCTTCCAATTTGGTTTGCGAAAACGTGACGAAATGTTGCTATTTTTACCAGAAAATATGGCGCGTTCTATGTCTATCAATGCACGAAACGCAGTGCCAAAGATTATAGATACAAGTGCAATTATAGATGGCCGAATTTTAGACATTATTGAATGTGGATTTATTGATGGTGAAATATTAATTCCTCAAGGTGTAATCAACGAACTTCAAGTCGTTGCGGACGCCAATGATAGTGTGAAACGTGAGAAAGGTCAACGTGGTTTAGATATATTAAACTCTTTATATGATACAAATCATCCGACTAGAATTATTCATCCGACGAAAACGCATAGCGATATTGATGCAAAGTTAATTAAATTAGCGCAACATTATAGAGCGCACATTATAACGACAGATTTTAATTTAAATAAAGTATGTCATGTGCAAGGAATCCAAGCACTTAATGTGAATGATTTATCTGAAGCAATCAAGCCCTCTGTACATCAAGGTGACCGATTCAGTCTATTACTTACAAAAATGGGTAAAGAGTCTGGGCAAGCAGTTGGTTATTTAGACGATGGAACGATGGTTGTTGTGGATAACGCTAAAAAACACATTGGCGAACATATCGATTTAGAAGTGATTAGCTTATTACAAACTTCATCGGGTAGAATTATTTTTGCGAAAAAATTAAATTAAAACGTAGGGTTTCATGTGAAACTGTAGCAAATGTTGTTACAGTTTCGTGTGGAGCCTTTTTTATATTTAAAAATATAGACAAAGTCATGGTTAATTTAAGCACAGCAATATCATATTAGCGGTTAAAGTGCTACAATAGATAGCGAAATTGTATTTCTAAAAAGGAATGTCACATAATTAATTATTGTGTGATGCTTGGAGCAGACTTTGGTAAGAGATACTTTAAAAAATAATAAGCTATGGTATGATTAATAAGCGATAAATAATAAACTTATTAATGGTTGAGCGGTATTTTTTTATAAATGATAAGTAGATAAAAGATATGCGTTCGGCTTATTTATTGCGTTTGTGAAACGCATTTTACATTAATAACGTATGTTGAAAATAATTAATATGATAAAACGGGAGTGAACATAATGAGTGATCGTGTAAGAGTGAGATACGCACCAAGTCCAACTGGATATTTGCATATCGGTAATGCAAGAACTGCATTATTTAACTATTTATTTGCTAAACATTATGATGGTGATTTTGTAATTCGTATTGAAGATACGGATAGTAAGCGTAATTTAGTTGATGGAGAATCATCGCAATTTGATAACTTAAAATGGTTAGGTATCGAATGGGATGAATCTGTTGATAAAGATAAAGGTTATGGACCGTATCGTCAGTCTGAACGTGCAGAAATTTATAATCCGCTGATTCAACAATTATTGGATGAAGACAAAGCTTACAAATGTTATATGACTGAAGACGAATTAGAAGAAGAGCGTCAACAGCAAATTGAACGTGGTGAAATGCCGCGTTATGGTGGTAAACATGCACATTTAACTGAAGAAGAACGTCAACAATTTGAAGCGGAAGGTCGCAAACCTTCAATTCGTTTCCGTGTACCTAAAGATACGACATATTCATTTGATGATATGGTTAAAGGTGAAATTTCATTTGATTCAAATAACATGGGTGACTGGGTCATTGTTAAAAAAGATGGTATCCCAACGTATAACTTTGCGGTAGCTATCGATGACCATTACATGGAAATTTCAGATGTTATTCGTGGTGATGACCATATTTCAAACACACCAAAACAATTAATGATTTATGAAACATTTGGTTGGGAAGCACCAAGATTTGCACATATGTCACTTATCGTAAACGAAGAACGTAAAAAATTAAGTAAACGTGACGGTCAAATCCTACAGTTTATCGAGCAATATCGTGATTTAGGATATTTACCTGAAGCATTATTTAACTTTATTACATTGTTAGGTTGGTCACCAGAAGGCGAAGATGAAATTTATTCTAAAGAAGACTTTATTAAAATCTTTGATGAAAAACGCCTATCTAAATCGCCAGCATTTTTCGATAAACAGAAACTTGCATGGGTTAATAATCAATATATGAAACAAAAAGATACTGAAACAGTATTTGAATTAGCTTTACCTCACTTAATTAAAGGTGAATTGTTACCGGAAAATCCAAGTGAAGCGGACCTAGATTGGGGACGTAAACTTGTTTCACTTTATCAAAAAGAAATGAGCTATGCTGGAGAAATTGTACCGTTATCGGAATTATTCTTCCGTGATGAACAAACATTAGGTGACGATGAGCAAGAAGTTATTGCAGGTGAGCAAGTACCAGAATTGATGAACCATTTATATAGTAAATTAGAAGCACTTGAACCATTTGAAGCTGCTGAAATTAAAAAAACGATTAAAGAAGTTCAAAAAGAAACGGGTATCAAAGGTAAACAATTATTTATGCCTATCCGTGTTGCTGTTACTGGTCAAATGCATGGCCCAGAATTACCAAATACAATTGAAGTATTAGGTAAAGATAAAGTATTATCACGTTTGAAAAAATATGTATAAATAAGCGTTGAATATTGTAAAGGTTGTGTTAAATAGATAACACTTGAAAAATTACAATAAACAACCTATGATTAACATTGAAATCAACAAAGGATTAGTATGTGATGGACGGTGTCAAGAGAGTGTGCGGTAGCTGTGAGCACATCACTTAAATTACAGAATGCACCTTTGTGCAAATAAAGTGAATAACTTAAATGAGAATTATAAGGAATAGACTTGATATCAATCAGTACAAAGTTTGATTTAGGCAATTGCTTATATAAAATGAGAGTGGAACCGTGCAAAAGCACCTCTAACAATAAAGTTAGGGGTGCTTTTTTATAAGGAGGTAGCAACCTTGTTTAAGATGTTGAAAAGAATAAAAGACGATGTAAATATGGTGTTTGAACAAGATCCTGCAGCACGTACAACTTTAGAAGTTGTTACTTCATATGCAGGCGTGCACGCGGTCTGGAGTCATTTGATTGCACATGAACTATATAAAAAGAAAAAATATGTCTTAGCGAGATTAATTTCACAAATTACACGCTTTTTTACAGGTATTGAAATTCACCCAGGCGCCCAAATCGGTAGACGTTTATTCATTGATCATGGTATGGGCGTAGTGATTGGAGAAACTTGTCGAATTGGAGATAATGTAACGATTTATCAAGGCGTTACATTAGGCGGTACGGGTAAAGAAAAAGGAAAACGCCATCCAGATATAGGGGATAATGTACTTATTGCTGCGGGAGCAAAAGTACTTGGTAATATTACAATTAATTCAAATGTGAATATCGGTGCGAACTCAGTCGTACTTAATAGTGTACCTAGTTATTCAACTGTAGTTGGTATTCCAGGACACATTGTAAAACAAGACGGCAGACGTATTGGCAAAACATTTGATCACCGTAATTTACCTGACCCAATCTACGAGCAATTAAAAGAACTTGAAAAACAACTTGAGAAAACAAGAAATGGAGAGATACAAGATGATTACATTATATAATACATTAACGCGTCAAAAAGAGACGTTTGAACCAATTGAACCTGGTAAAGTTAAAATGTATGTTTGTGGACCAACTGTATATAATTATATTCATATCGGAAATGCACGACCAGCTATCAATTACGATGTAGTAAGAAGATATTTTGAATATCAAGGCTATGAAGTCGTATTTGTTTCAAATTTTACAGATGTAGATGACAAATTAATTAAACGCTCAAAAGAATTGGACGAATCAGTTGAAACGATTGCTGATCGCTACATTGATGCATTCTACGAAGATGTAGGTGCGTTAAATGTAAAAAAAGCAACGTCTAATCCACGTGTTATGAATCATATGGATGACATCATTAACTTTATAAAAGACCTCGTTGATGAAGGCTATGCCTATGAAAGTGGCGGCGATGTTTATTTTAGAACACGAAAATTCCAAGATTATGGTAAATTAAGCCATCAATCTTTAAATGATTTAAAAGTAGGCGCACGTATTGAACAGGGTGAACAGAAGGAAGATGCATTAGATTTTACGTTATGGAAGCAAGCTAAACCAGGTGAAATCAGTTGGGAAAGCCCATTTGGTGAAGGTAGACCTGGCTGGCATATTGAATGTTCAGTAATGGCTTATCATGAATTGGGTGCCACAATTGATATTCATGCGGGTGGTACAGATTTACAGTTCCCACACCATGAAAATGAAATTGCGCAATCAGAGGCACATAACCACGCGCCGTTTGCGAACTATTGGATGCATAATGGTTTCATCAATATAGATAATGAAAAAATGAGTAAATCATTAGGCAACTTTGTTTTAGTACACGACATCATCAAACAAATTGATCCAGATGTATTACGCTTTTTCATGATTAGTGTACATTATAGAAGTCCTATTAATTATAATATGGAACTTGTCGAAGCGGCTAAAAGCGGTTTGGAACGTGTACGTAACAGCTATCAAGCGATTGAAGAACGTGAAGCAATTGCTACAGATATTGAAGCGCAAAGTGATTATATTGCTGAAATAGATAAAATTTTAGAGCAATTTGAAACCGTTATGAATGATGATTTTAATACAGCGAATGCTATTACTGCTTGGTATGATTTGGCTAAATTAGCAAATAAATACGTGCTAGAAAACACAACGTCTACGAAAGTACTTGGACGTTTTAAAGAAGTTTATCAAATCTTTAGTGATGTACTAGGAGTGCCTTTGAAAGGCAAAGATAGTGATGAACTACTAGATGAAGAAGTCGAAGCGCTGATTGAAGAAAGAAACAATGCAAGAAAAGATAAAGATTTCGCTCGAGCAGATGAAATACGTGATCAACTAAAAGAACAAAATATTATATTAGAAGACACGCCTCAAGGTGTGAGATTTAAACGTGGCTAATATGAATAATAAATTATTAAATCCGTTGACACTTGCTTACATGGGTGACGCTGTCTTAGATCAACACGTGAGAGCATATATCGTTTTAAAATTAAAAGCAAAGCCTAATCGTTTACATCAAGAAGCTAAACGCTACGTTTCAGCTAAGAGTCAAGCGCTGACGCTAGAGTCATTAATGGAAAATGAATGGTTTTCAGAAGAAGAATTAGATATCGTGCGTCGAGGTAGAAACGCTAAAAGTTATACCAAAGCAAAAAATACAGATATTCAAACATATAGAAAAAGTTCTGGGTTAGAGGCAATCATTGGTTATTTATATTTAGAAAAAGAAGATGCACGTTTAGCGGCACTATTAGAACAAATTGTACAAATCGTAGACGAAAGGTAGTGATACTATGGAAGAGATCGTAATTGTTGGTCGACATGCAGTAAAAGAAGCTATTGTCTCAGGACATACTATTAATAAAATTCTGATTCAAGATACTATCAAAAAAGGCCAAATCAACGAAATTTTAAAATTAGCGAATAGTAATAAAATTATAGTTCAATCTGTACCGAAATCTAAAATAGATGGATTGTCAGATTCACCTCACCAGGGTGTTGCTGCTTACATTGCTCCATATGAATATGCGGACTTTGATGCATTTGTTGCGCAACAAAAAGCACAAGATAAATTATCGACAGTATTAATTTTAGATGGTTTAGAAGACCCACATAACCTAGGATCAATCTTAAGAACCGCAGATGCTTCAGGTGTTGATGGTGTCATAATTCCTAAGAGACGTTCAGTTGCTTTAACACAAACGGTTGCCAAAGCATCGACGGGCGCTATTCAGCATATACCAGTAATGAGGGTGACTAATTTGGCTAACACGATTGAAACGCTAAAGGATAACGGCTATTGGATTGTTGGTACTGAAGCTGAAAATTCAACGGACTATAGAGAAATGGATGCTGGCATGCCACTAGGTATTGTCATAGGTAGTGAAGGTCAAGGTATGAGCCGTTTAGTTAAAGAAAAATGCGATTTCTATATCAATATTCCAATGGTAGGTCATGTTAACAGTCTAAATGCATCAGTAGCAGCAAGTTTAATGATGTATGAAGTTTTCCGCAAACGTAATTATATCGGAGATAAAGCATGAAAGATCGTTATTTAATCATTGATGGATATAATATGATTGGACAATCGCAGGAATTAAGTCGTATTGCACAAGATAACCTTGAAGAAGCACGTGAACAATTGCTCATTGCTATAGCGAACTATAACGCAGTCATTGCGGATGAAGTTGTCTGCGTATTCGATGCTTATGAACAATCCGGAGCGCCTACAGAATATATGTATCATGGTGTTAAAACGATTTTTACAAAAGAAAAAGAAACTGCAGATAGCTACATTGAACGTTATGTATATGACTTATATGACAAACATACAAGACATATTACAGTGGTTACGAGCGATATGAGTGAGCAACATGCTATTTTTGGTGCAGGTGCATATCGTGTGTCTTCAAGAGAAATGTGGAGAGATTTAAGAGAAAATGAAATTTCTGTATCGAAAAAGCTAGATGGATTTAATGAACAGAAACCCAGAACGCGTATCGAACTTTCAAATGAAATTCTTGAAGAATTTGAAAAATTAAGACGCGGCGACAATCATTAATTATTATAGCGGAGTTTGATTTTTTCAGTCCAACTGCTGTAATCTTTCTTTACTTCAAGGAAAGGATAACAGTAATGACAAGAAATAACCGCATTCCAACTAACACTTTAATTAATGGAGAAAAGAGAACCAAACCAATCGATGTGCCTGAAATTTTTAAAGTCTTAAGCCCAATGATTCGTAGACGTTTATATCATTTTGCTATACATCCAAACGACCAAGAAGATTTGTGTCAAGATGTGCTCGTAAGATTATACTGTGCATTTAAAAAATTTGATTTCACTGATGACACACCTATTGAGCATTATGTAAATCGTGTGATTAAAAATGTAAAAAATGATTATATCCGTAAAAAATGCTATGGCAACCAACGACAAGAAATGCTGGTCAATGAATTTATAGTCAATTATCAAAATAGTAAAACAGAACACCCACTTGATAAACATATATTAGCTTTAGAGATAGGAAGTCAATTACAACAGGGATTAATGAAACTGACGGTCTTAGAAAAAAGTATCGTAATCTGTTTACTAAATGACTTTAAGCCGAAAGAAATTGCTGAAACACTAAATATACAAATCAAAGTGGTTTACAATGCGATACATCGTTGTAAAATGAAATTAAGACGCTATTTAGAAAATGAGAAATAGTGCGTGTTTTATTTAATTGTAACGGTCTGAATATATAGCATATCACGTACAAAGACGCTATTGCCGATTGACAATTGACTTAGAAATTATGTATAGTAGATTGGTATTATAATGAGTAAGGGGAAGACGAATGAAAAAAGTACCATTGAATTGTGAAGTGTGTGGTAATCGAAATTATAACGTTCCCAAACAGAGTAATCTTGCATCTAGACTGGAATTGAAGAAATATTGTCCGAGATGTAATGCACATACGTTGCATAAAGAATCGAAATAACAAACGACATATTAAATTTACAATTGAGTGAATATGCCCTTCCATTTAAGTTGAGAGTATTGTATTTGCTTGATTTGTTGCATGGAATAAGCAAATAAGGAATAACGAAATATACGGAGGTCTTATAAATGGCTAAAAAAGAGAATTTCTTCCAAGGCGTAAAGTCAGAAATGGAAAAGACAAGTTGGCCAACGAAAGAAGAATTATTTAAATACACAGTCATTGTTGTAGCTACAGTAGTATTTTTCTTAGTATTCTTCTATGCCTTAGACTTAGGAATTGGTAGAATTATAGAGTTAATTAAATAGATAGGAGTGACGACATGTCTGAAGAAGTTGGCGCAAAGCGTTGGTATGCTGTGCATACTTATTCTGGTTATGAGAATAAAGTGAAAAAGAATTTAGAAAAACGTGTTGAATCTATGAATATGACTGAACAAATATTCAGAGTTGTTATACCAGAAGAAGAAGAAACACAAGTTAAAGATGGCAAAGCCAAAACATTAACTAAAAAAACATTCCCAGGATACGTGCTAGTCGAGTTAGTAATGACTGACGAATCATGGTATATCGTAAGAAATACACCTGGTGTAACAGGATTTGTTGGTTCAGCTGGTGCTGGATCAAAGCCAAATCCATTACTTCCTGAAGAAGCACGCTTCATCCTTAAACAAATGGGCATGAAAGAAAAAACAATCGATGTTCAAATTGACTTAGGTGAACAAGTAAGAATTAAATCAGGCCCATTTGCAAATCAAGTTGGTGAAGTTCAAGAAATTGAAGTGGATAAATTCAAACTTACTGTTCTTGTAGACATGTTTGGTAGAGAAACACCAGTAGAAGTAGAATTTGATCAAGTTGAAAAACTGTAAGGCATATCAGGACGTTGATACTGATAGAGGTCATACGCAACTTGCAAAAGTTAGAAGTATGATTTTATATACATTAAGTACAGCTGATTACTGAAATAAATTAGAAGAAAAAGATGAGTTTGGCCTCACGTATTAACAGAAGCTAAAAGCTATAGCATTTTTGGTCTTTGCTAATAGTTAAGGAGGCAGTTGTTGGCTAGATTAAAAAGCCTTTAAAATTAGGGCTCATTAACACTAGTCATCTTGCTCATGTGGGATACGGGCATTATTGTAGTGATATTAGATTTATATTCCGTTCCCAAAATTTTACAAATTACCATTGCTTTATGTAATGGGTTAATGTTATAATACTGTGGTCGCGCTCATAGAGCGTTCATTTCGTCACGAAATGTAGAAGAGTGGGAGGACAAAACTGAGTCCTGTGACCACATCACGATATCAAGGAGGTGCACATCGTGGCTAAAAAAGTAGAAAAAGTTGTTAAATTACAAATTCCTGCAGGTAAAGCAAATCCAGCACCACCAGTTGGTCCAGCATTAGGTCAAGCAGGTGTGAATATTATGGGATTCTGTAAGGAATTCAACGCACGTACACAAGAAGACGCAGGTTTAATTATTCCGGTAGAAATCAGTGTTTATGAAGACCGTTCATTTACATTTATTACAAAAACTCCACCGGCGCCAGTACTACTTAAAAAAGCAGCAGGCGTTGAAAAAGGTTCAGGCGAACCTAACAAAACAAAAGTTGCTACAGTAACTAAAGATCAAGTACGTGAAATTGCAAACCAAAAAATGCAAGATTTAAATGCTGCAGACGAAGAAGCAGCTATGCGTATTATCGAAGGTACTGCTCGTAGTATGGGTATCACAGTTCAATAATATAAATTAGTAATGAAAACATAGATTGACGATAGAAGCAGATGACAGAAATGACAAACATGATGACAGCGTTCAATATTGTCGTAATATGAGGAGAAATGTCATTTATTAAGGAATGTTAATTCCTAAGATAAAATACAATTTTGACCTCACTGTTATCTGCTCTTAACTTGTGAAAGCAAGTAAATGTGGGAGGAAATTCCGCTAAAACCACTAAAGGAGGAACATGAAATGGCTAAAAAAAGCAAAAGATATCAAGAAGCAGCTAGCAAAATCGATCGCTTAAAACATTATAATGTTGAAGAAGCTGTTGAACTAGCTAAAGAAACAAACATCGCTAACTTTGATGCATCAGTTGAAGTAGCATTCCGTTTAGGTATTGATACTCGTAAAAATGATCAACAAATCCGTGGAGCAGTAGTGCTTCCAAACGGTACTGGTAAATCACAACGTGTATTAGTGTTCGCAAAAGGAGACAAAGCAGCAGAAGCTGAAGCAGCAGGTGCTGATTTCGTTGGCGAAGGCGAATATGTAGAAAAAATCCAACAAGGTTGGTTTGACTTTGACGTAGTAGTAGCTACACCAGACATGATGGGCGAAGTTGGTAAACTTGGTCGCGTATTAGGACCTAAAGGTTTAATGCCTAACCCTAAAACTGGAACAGTAACTATGGACGTTAAAAAAGCTGTTGAAGAAATCAAAGCTGGTAAAGTAGAATACCGTGCTGAGAAATCAGGTATTGTTCATGCATCAATTGGTAAAACATCATTTGATACTGACAAACTTGTTGAAAACTTCAAAACTTTACAAGACGTATTAACTAAAGCAAAACCTGCTTCAGCTAAAGGTACGTACTTCAAATCTGTTGCTGTAACTACAACAATGGGTCCTGGAGTTAAAGTTGATACTTCAAGCTTCAAACTATAATCTATAAATAAATGAAAAAGGCTGAAAGGTTTACTTTCAGTCTTTAAAAAATATTGACATTGTACATTAATTTAGTTATATTGGTTAATGTATTATTTTACCTAAGACAGTAGGAGTTAGTAATAACTTAAAATTTGATCCTACCGAGGCTAAAATTGACTTGAACGTGAAGATTTTAGATCTTTCAAGCACTTTTTGCCGTGGGTAGAAAGTGTTTTTTTTATTGGGTAATCTGAGGAACTGACGAACGTCAATCCACAGAACTTCAAAATTAAAAGCACCAAACTAAAATCTATGGAGGTGTCTAAATGTCTGCAATCATCGATGCAAAAAAACAAGAAGTTGATATTATTGCTGAACAACTTAAAAACTCAGTATCTACAGTTATCGTTGACTATCGTGGTCTAAGCGTTGCTGAAGTAACTGAATTACGTTCACAATTACGTGAAGCTGGTGTTGAATACAAAGTATTGAAAAACACTATGGTTCGTCGTGCAGCTCAACAAGCTGGTATTGACGGTTTAGATGAATTCTTAGTAGGTCCTACTGCAGTTGCTACTTCAACAGAAGATGTTGTTGCTCCAGCAAAAGTTATCGCAGGATTTGCAAAAGAACATCAAGCATTAGAAATTAAAACAGGTGTTATGGAAGGCAATGTTATTTCTGCTGAAGAAGTTAACACTGTTGGTACATTACCATCACACGACGGTCTTGTTTCTATGCTTTTATCAGTATTACAAGCTCCAGTACGCAACTTCGCTTATGCAGTTAAAGCTGTTGGAGAAGACAAAGAATCAAAAGAAGAAAGCGCTGAATAATTGCGCATAAACTAATTAAAATTAATGGAGGAATATTAAAAATGGCTAATCAAGAACAAATCATTGAAGCAATTAAAGAAATGTCAGTTTTAGAATTAAACGACTTAGTAAAAGCAATTGAAGAAGAATTTGGTGTAACTGCAGCAGCTCCAGTAGCAGCAGCAGGCGCAGCAGCAGGCGGAGACGCTGAAGCTGAAAAAACTGATTTCGATGTTGAATTAACTTCAGCTGGATCATCTAAAATTAAAGTCGTTAAAGCTGTTAAAGAAGCTACTGGCTTAGGATTAAAAGATGCTAAAGAATTAGTTGACGGAGCTCCTAAAGTAATCAAAGAAGCTTTACCTAAAGAAGAAGCTGAAAAACTTAAAGAAGCATTAGAAGAAGTTGGCGCTACAGTAGAATTAAAATAATTCTAGCTTGCTAACAATTCATAATTATATATTGAGGCTTATCTGCGTTGCTTAATGCAGCAACTACTTCGGTACGTTGGGATTAAGTGCGCTATAGATAGGCTGATATCTTTGAGAAGTGAAAACCCCGTTATCCATATAACGGGGTTTTATCTTATTTGATCAATATCCAATCAAACGGGTATAGTATTAATCTAAGAAGAATTAGATTAAAGAGGTGTAGTCATGAATCATTACTATGATGAAAATCCTGAAGTAGAAAGTGATGAGTTGCTTTTTACGTACTCCTACGATAACCATGATTTAGAACTAATAACAGATTCAGGTGTATTTTCTAAAGGGAAAATAGACTTCGGCTCTGATTTATTAGTGACAACATTTTTGAAAGCATATCCTCCTGGTCCCACGAAGAAAATTATAGACGTTGGTTGTGGCTATGGCCCTATCGGTTTAATGATTGCAAAAGTTTCCCCACATCACGAAGTGACAATGGTTGATATTAACCAAAGAGCACTATCATTATCAAGAAAAAATAAAAAAAGAAACCGTATAGACAATGCTGAGATTATTGAAAGTAATGGTTTATCACAAGTAGAAGATAACACTTATGATTTTGTACTGACTAATCCGCCGATTAGAGCAGGAAAGCAAGTCGTTCACAGTATTTTAGAAGATGCTTTTAATAAATTGAAACAAGGTGGCGCCTTGTATGTAGTAATTCAGAAAAAACAAGGTATGCCGTCAGCAAAGAAAAAAATGCAAGAAACATTCGATAACGTGGAAGTATTAGAAAAGAGCAAAGGCTACTACATTTTAAGAAGTGTAAAAGGTTGATTAAATAGTTGTATTCTGATATAGTAATAGAATGTAAAAAATTATGTTCAATAAGTGTGTACTTTTACGTATAAATTAACAATGTATATAAGGTGAAATAGAAAATGGTGTCATGAGTATGCTACCGTTTTCTTTTTGTCTAATTATATTGGGTGATTTAGTAAAAGTAAACACGCAATTTTTGAGGGGTGAATCTGTTTGGCAGGTCAATTTGTCCAATATGGAAGACATCGTAAACGTAGAAACTATGCGAGAATTTCAGAGGTATTAGAATTACCGAATTTAATTGAGATTCAAACTAAGTCTTACGATTGGTTCTTAGAAGAAGGTTTATTAGAAATGTTTAGAGACATTTCTCCGATTGAAGATTTCACAGGCAATCTATCTTTAGAGTTTGTAGATTACAGACTTGGAGAACCGAAATATGATTTAGAAGAATCTAAAAACCGTGATACAACGTATTCTGCACCTCTACGTGTTAAAGTGCGTTTGATTATCAAGGAAACTGGCGAAGTAAAAGAACAAGAAGTGTTTATGGGTGATTTCCCATTAATGACAGATACAGGTACATTCGTAATTAACGGTGCTGAACGTGTTATCGTTTCACAATTAGTTCGTTCACCATCCGTATACTTCAATGAAAAACTAGATAAAAATGGTCGTACCAACTTCGATGCTACAATTATTCCAAACCGTGGTGCTTGGTTAGAATATGAAACAGATGCAAAAGATGTTGTTTACGTACGTATTGATAGAACTAGAAAATTACCATTAACAGTATTATTACGTGCTTTAGGTTTCTCTACAGATCAAGAAATCGTTGATCTTTTAGGTGACAATGAGTATTTACGTAATACTTTAGAAAAAGATGGTACAGAAACAACAGATCAAGCGCTATTAGAAATCTATGAGCGTTTACGCCCTGGTGAACCACCTACAGTAGAAAATGCTAAGAGTCTTTTATATTCTCGTTTCTTCGATCCGAAACGTTATGACTTAGCAAGCGTAGGTCGTTACAAAGCAAACAAAAAACTTCATTTAAAACACCGCTTGTTTAATCAAAAATTAGCAGAACCTATTGTTAATACTGAAACAGGTGAAATTGTTGCTGAAGAAGGTACTGTGCTTGATCGTCGTAATCTCGATGAAATCATGGATGTACTGGAAGCAAATGCTAACAGTGAAGTCTTTGAGTTAGAAGGTACAGTGATTGATGAACCTGTTGAAATTCAATCTATTAAAGTTTATGTTCCTAACGATGAAGAAGGACGTACAACGACAGTGATTGGTAATGCATTCCCTGATTCAGAAGTGAAATGTATTACACCAGCAGATATTATTGCATCAATGTCTTACTTCTTTAACTTATTAAGTGGTATTGGCTTCACAGATGATATTGACCACCTTGGTAACCGTCGTCTACGTTCAGTAGGTGAATTGTTACAAAACCAATTCCGTATTGGTTTATCAAGAATGGAACGTGTTGTACGTGAAAGAATGTCTATCCAAGACACTGATTCTGTAACGCCACAACAATTAATCAATATTCGTCCAGTGATTGCATCTATCAAAGAATTCTTTGGTAGTTCACAATTATCACAATTCATGGACCAAGCGAATCCGTTAGCTGAGTTAACGCATAAACGTCGTTTATCAGCTCTAGGACCTGGTGGTTTAACGCGTGAACGTGCTCAAATGGAAGTACGTGACGTTCACTATTCTCACTATGGCCGTATGTGTCCAATTGAAACGCCAGAGGGTCCAAACATCGGACTTATTAACTCGTTATCTAGTTATGCGCGTGTAAATGAATTCGGCTTTATTGAAACACCTTACCGTAAAGTGGATCTTGAAACGAATTCAATCACGGATCAAATTGACTATTTAACAGCTGATGAAGAAGATAGCTATGTTGTAGCACAAGCAAACTCAACATTAGACGAGAATGGCCGTTTCACAGCAGACGAAGTTGTTTGTCGTTTCCGTGGTAATAATACAGTTATGGCCAAAGAAAAAATGGATTATATGGATGTCTCACCTAAACAAGTTGTTTCTGCAGCGACAGCATGTATTCCTTTCTTAGAAAACGATGACTCTAACCGTGCATTGATGGGTGCGAACATGCAACGTCAAGCAGTGCCATTGATGAATCCAGAATCACCATTTGTAGGTACAGGTATGGAGCACGTGGCAGCACGTGACTCTGGTGCAGCAATTGTTGCAAAACGTAAAGGTCGCGTTGAGCACGTTGAATCTAATGAAATTCTTGTTCGTCAACTTATCGAAGAAGACGGTCAAGAATACGAAGGCGAATTAGATCGCTATCCATTAGCTAAATTCAAACGTTCAAATACGGGTACTTGTTATAACCAAAGACCTATCGTTGCTTCTGGTGACGTAGTAACTAAAGGTGAAATTTTAGCCGATGGTCCTTCAATGGAACTTGGTGAAATGGCATTAGGTAGAAACGTAGTTGTTGGTTTCATGACTTGGGACGGTTACAACTATGAGGATGCTGTTATTATGAGTGAACGCCTAGTTAAAGATGACGTATATACGTCTATTCATATTGAAGAGTATGAATCAGAAGCGCGTGATACGAAACTAGGACCTGAAGAAATCACTCGCGATATTCCTAACGTTTCTGACAGTGCACTTAAAAACTTAGATGACCGTGGTATTGTATACGTCGGCGCTGAAGTTAATGATGGTGACATTTTAGTAGGTAAAGTAACGCCTAAAGGTGTAACAGAATTAACTGCAGAAGAACGTTTACTACACGCTATCTTTGGTGAAAAAGCACGTGAAGTTCGCGATACATCATTACGCGTACCTCATGGTGCAGGTGGTATTGTTCTAGATGTTAAAGTCTTTAACCGTGAAGAAGGAGACGATACATTATCTCCAGGTGTTAACCAATTAGTGCGTGTTTATATCGTTCAAAAACGTAAAATTCACGTAGGAGATAAAATGTGTGGTCGTCATGGTAACAAAGGTGTTATTTCTAAACTTGTTCCTGAAGAAGATATGCCATATCTTCCAGACGGCACACCAATCGATATCATGTTGAACCCACTTGGTGTTCCTTCACGTATGAATATCGGACAAGTATTAGAGCTACACTTAGGTATGGCTGCTAAAAACTTAGGTATTCACGTTGCATCACCAGTATTTGATGGTGCAAGTGATGAAGACGTTTGGTCAACAATTGAAGAAGCTGGTATGGCTCGTGATGGTAAGACAGTATTATACGATGGACGTACGGGTGAACCATTCGATAACAGAATTTCAGTCGGCGTTATGTACATGCTGAAACTTGCACACATGGTTGATGACAAACTACACGCACGTTCAACTGGACCATATTCACTTGTAACGCAACAACCACTTGGTGGTAAAGCACAATTTGGTGGGCAACGTTTCGGTGAAATGGAGGTATGGGCACTTGAAGCTTACGGTGCTGCATATACACTTCAAGAAATTTTAACTTACAAATCCGATGATACAGTAGGTCGTGTGAAAACATATGAATCTATTGTTAAAGGTGAAAATATTACTAAACCAGGTGTTCCTGAATCATTCCGAGTATTGATGAAAGAATTACAAAGTTTAGGACTAGATGTTAAAATCATGGACGAGCATGACAATGAAATTGACATGCAAGATAATGAAGAAGAAGATGTCGTTGAACGTAAAGTGGATCTTCAACAAAAAGATGCTCCACAATCACAAAAAGAAGTTACAGACTAATTGCATTTAAGTTTATAAATGAATATGCCGTGAAGAGCTGTGTGCTTAATTAGTGCACACTCTAAGCGGGCATTTCATTATTGATATAGAGCAATCAATCAATTTGCACAGCTAATCTAAATTGAAGGAGGTAGGCTCCTTGATTGATGTAAATAATTTCCATTATATGAAAATAGGACTTGCTTCACCTGAAAAAATCCGTTCATGGTCTTTTGGTGAGGTTAAAAAGCCAGAAACAATAAACTATCGTACTTTAAAACCAGAAAAAGATGGTCTATTCTGTGAAAGAATATTTGGACCTACAAAAGACTGGGAATGTAGTTGTGGTAAATACAAACGCGTACGTTACAAAGGTATGGTTTGTGATAGATGTGGCGTAGAAGTAACTAAATCTAAAGTGCGCCGTGAAAGAATGGGGCACATTGAATTAGCTGCACCTGTATCACACATTTGGTATTTCAAAGGTATTCCAAGCCGTATGGGTCTATTATTAGACATGTCACCAAGAGCGTTAGAAGAAGTTATTTACTTTGCTTCATACGTTGTTGTTAATCCAGGACCAACTGGATTAGAGAAAAAGACATTATTATCTGAAGCTGAATTCAGAGAATACTATGATAAATTCCCTGGTAAATTCACAGCTAAAATGGGTGCTGAAGGTATCAAAGAATTACTTGAAGAAATTGATTTAGATGCTGAACTCAAGCACTTACGTGATGAGTTAGAATCAGCTACTGGTCAAAGACTTACTCGTGCAATTAAACGTTTAGAAGTTGTTGAATCATTCAGACATTCTGGTAACAACCCAGCATGGATGGTCTTAGACGTACTTCCAATTATCCCACCAGAAATCAGACCAATGGTTCAATTAGATGGTGGACGTTTTGCGACAAGTGATTTAAATGATTTATACCGCCGTGTTATCAACCGTAACAACCGTTTGAAACGTTTATTAGACTTAGGTGCTCCTGGCATCATCGTACAAAATGAAAAACGTATGTTACAAGAGGCTGTTGACGCACTTATTGATAATGGTCGTCGTGGCCGTCCAGTAACTGGTCCAGGTAACCGTCCATTAAAATCACTTTCACACATGTTAAAAGGTAAACAAGGTCGTTTCCGTCAAAACTTATTAGGTAAACGTGTTGACTATTCAGGTCGTTCAGTTATTGCAGTTGGACCTAGCTTGAAAATGTATCAATGTGGACTACCTAAAGAAATGGCACTTGAATTGTTCAAACCTTTCATTATGAAAGAATTAGTTCAACGTGAAATTGCGACAAACATCAAAAACGCGAAAAGTAAAATTGAGCGCATGGATGATGAAGTATGGGATGTATTAGAAGATGTTATTAAAGAACACCCAGTTCTTTTAAACCGTGCACCTACACTTCACAGATTAGGTATCCAAGCATTTGAACCTACACTTGTTGAAGGTCGTGCGATCCGTCTACATCCACTTGCTACAACAGCTTATAATGCCGACTTTGATGGTGACCAAATGGCTGTTCACGTACCATTATCTAAAGAAGCTCAAGCTGAAGCGCGTATGTTAATGTTAGCAGCGCAAAACATCTTGAACCCTAAAGATGGTAAACCAGTTGTTACACCATCACAAGATATGGTATTAGGTAACTATTACCTTACATTAGAGCGTAAAGAAGCAGTGAATACAGGTACGATTTATAATGATACGAACGAAGTACTAAAAGCTTATGCAAATGGCTACGTTCACTTGCATACAAGAATTGGTGTACACGCAGCATCATTCAATAATCCTACTTTCACTGAAGAACAAAACAAAAAAATCTTACTAACGTCTGTTGGTAAAGTAATATTTAATGAAATCATTCCTGATTCATTTGCATATATCAATGAACCAACACAAACGAACTTGGAAAATAAAACACCTGAGAAATATTTCATTGCACCAACTGAAATTGGTGAAGAAGGCTTGAAAGCTTACTTTGATGAACAACCGTTAATCAAACCTTTCAATAAGAATTTCCTAGGAAATGTTATTGCAGAAGTGTTCAACCGTTTCAGCATCACTGATACGTCCATGATGTTAGATAGAATGAAAGACTTAGGATTCAAGTTCTCATCTAAAGCAGGTATCACTGTTGGTGTATCTGATATTGTGGTACTACCAGACAAACAAGATATCTTAGATGAACATGAAAAACTCGTTGAAAAAGTAACGAAACAATTTAATCGTGGTTTAATCACTGATTTTGAACGTTACAACGCAGTAATCGAAATTTGGACAGATGCCAAAGATCAAATTCAAAACGAATTGATGGGCTCACTAGAAAAAACAAATCCTATCTTTATGATGAGTGACTCTGGTGCCCGTGGTAACGCGTCTAACTTTACACAGTTAGCAGGTATGCGTGGACTTATGGCTGCGCCTTCTGGTGAAATTATCGAATTACCAATCACGTCTTCATTCCGTGAAGGTTTAACAGTGTTAGAATACTTCATCTCTACTCACGGTGCGCGTAAAGGTCTTGCCGATACAGCACTTAAAACAGCCGATTCTGGTTATCTTACTCGTCGACTTGTTGACGTTGCTCAAGATGTTATTGTACGTGAGGAAGATTGTGGTACTGACCGTGGTTTACTTGTTTCAGATATCAAAGAAGGTACTGAAATGATTGAACCATTCATCGAACGTATTGAAGGTCGTTATTCTAAAGAAACAATTCGTCATCCAGAAACAAATGAAGTAATTGTTAATCCTGACGAATTAGTAACTGCAGAAATCGCTAAGAAAATTACTGATGCTGGTATTGAGGAAATGTATATCCGTTCAGCATTTACATGTAACACACGTCATGGTGTATGTGAAAAATGTTACGGTAAAAACCTTGCAACTGGTGAAAAAGTTGAAGTTGGTGAAGCAGTTGGTACAATTGCTGCCCAATCAATTGGTGAACCAGGTACACAGCTTACAATGCGTACATTCCATACAGGTGGTGTAGCAGGTAGCGATATCACACAAGGTCTTCCTCGTATCCAAGAGATCTTCGAAGCACGTAATCCTAAAGGTCAAGCCGTGATTACTGAAATCGAAGGTGTTGTTGATGACATCAAATTAGCGAAAGATCGCCAACAAGAAATTGTAATTAAAGGCGCTAATGAAACGAAATCTTATCTAGCTTCTGGTACTTCAAGATTGAAAGTAGAAGTTGGACAAAGTGTTGAACGTGGTGAAGTTCTAACAGAAGGTTCAATTGAGCCTAAGAACTATTTATCTGTATCAGGTTTAAATGCAACAGAAAGTTATTTACTAAAAGAAGTTCAAAAAGTTTACCGTATGCAAGGTGTTGAAATCGATGATAAACACGTTGAGGTTATGGTAAGACAAATGTTACGTAAAGTACGTATCATTGAAGCTGGAGATACTAAGTTACTTCCAGGTTCATTAGTAGATATTCATAACTTTACTGATGCCAACCGTGAAGCATTTAAAGAACGTAAACGTCCTGCAACAGCTAAACCAGTATTACTAGGTATTACGAAAGCGTCTCTTGAAACTGAAAGCTTCTTATCAGCGGCTTCATTCCAAGAAACAACACGTGTACTTACTGATGCTGCAATTAAAGGTAAACGTGATAACTTACTCGGTCTTAAAGAGAATGTTATTATCGGTAAATTAATTCCAGCTGGTACAGGTATGAGACGTTATAGAGATGTTGAATACGATAAAGCTGCACCTGAAACTGAAATTGTAGAAGAAGTACAAACTACTGAAATATAATTTTGAGTTAAATGAACAAGGTGGTCGGAATGCGATTTTCGATCACTTTGTTTTTTAATTATTTTTGCAAAATTATTGGATTTAAAGTTGACTCAGCAGTAATGAAAATGTTATTATTATTAAGGTTGATGCAAGCAGAACTTTGGAGGATATTTATATGTCTAATGAAAAAGTTGCACGCTTTAACAAACAACATTTTGTTATTGGTCTTAAACAAACGCTCAAAGCTTTGAATAAAGATCAAGTTACATCATTGATTATCGCTGAAGACGTAGAAGTTCATCTTATGACTCGCGTGTTGAGCCAAATCAATCACAAACACATACCTGTTTCATTTTTCGAAAGCAAACAAGCTTTAGGGAAATATCTAGGTATAAACGTTAATGCAGCTATTGTTGCATTATTAAAATGAGATTAGTAAGAATGATTCTTACTAAATTTTATTTACCCTTAAAATGAACCACCTGGATGTGTGGGATTATAAATGAGGAAAGGAGGAACTAATCATGCCAACTATTAATCAATTGGTACGCAAACCAAGACAAAGTAAATCAAAAAAATCTGATTCACCAGCATTAAACAGAAATTTTAACAGTAAAAAGAAAAAATTTACTGATTTAAATTCACCACAAAAACGTGGGGTTTGTACTCGTGTCGGTACTATGACACCTAAAAAACCTAACTCAGCGTTACGTAAATATGCGCGTGTTCGTTTGTCTAACAACATTGAAATCAATGCGTATATCCCTGGTATCGGACATAACTTACAAGAACACAGTGTTGTGCTTGTACGTGGTGGACGTGTAAAAGACTTACCTGGTGTACGTTACCATATCGTACGTGGTGCGCTTGATACTTCAGGTGTTGATGGACGTAGACAAGGCCGTTCATTATACGGAACTAAAAAACCTAAAAAATAAGTTTAAGATTGCGTAAATTTTCGCTATAAAATTTAAAATTATACTATAGTAGGAAGGGAGGATTTACATTATGCCTCGTAAAGGATCAGTACCAAAAAGAGACGTATTACCAGATCCAATTCACAACTCTAAATTAGTTACAAAATTGATCAACAAAATTATGTTAGATGGTAAACGTGGAACAGCACAAAGAATTCTTTATTCTGCATTCGACTTAGTTAAAGAACGTAGTGGTCGTGAAGCAGTTGAAGTTTTCGAAGAAGCTATCGATAACATCATGCCAGTATTAGAAGTAAAAGCTCGCCGTGTAGGTGGTTCTAACTATCAAGTACCAGTAGAAGTTCGTCCAGAGCGTCGTACTACATTAGGTCTTCGTTGGTTAGTTAACTATTCGCGTCTTCGTGGTGAAAAAACTATGGAAGAACGTTTAGCTAACGAAATCTTAGATGCTGCTAACAACACTGGTGGAGCAGTTAAGAAACGTGAAGACACACATAAAATGGCTGAAGCTAACAAAGCATTCGCTCACTATCGTTGGTAGGATAGTAGCTTTTTCCCTGAGCATGTTCCACAAAGATAGTTTACTATCACCGGTGCGTGTTTAGGGCATCGCCATATTTAAAGTATTTATTCGCAGTTATACTGGAAGGAGAAAAATACATGGCTAGAGATTTTAGTTTAGATAGAACTCGTAATATCGGTATCATGGCTCACATCGATGCTGGTAAAACAACTACGACTGAACGTATTCTTTACTATACTGGACGTATCCATAAAATTGGTGAAACACACGAAGGTGCTTCACAAATGGACTGGATGGAACAGGAGCAAGACCGCGGTATCACTATCACATCAGCTGCAACGACAGCAGAATGGGATAACCACCGTGTAAACATCATCGATACACCTGGACACGTAGACTTCACTGTTGAAGTTGAACGTTCATTACGTGTACTTGATGGCGCAGTAACAGTATTAGATGCACAATCTGGTGTTGAACCTCAAACTGAAACAGTTTGGCGTCAGGCAACAACTTATGGTGTACCTCGTATTGTTTTCGTTAACAAAATGGACAAATTAGGTGCTAACTTTGAATACTCAGTAAGCACAATTCATGACCGTTTACAAGCTAATGCGCAACCAATTCAGTTACCTATCGGTGCTGAAGATGAATTTGAAGCAATCATCGACTTAGTTGAAATGACATGTTTCAAATACACAAATGACTTAGGAACTGAAATTGAAGAAATTGAAATTCCTGAAGATCATAAAGAAAGAGCTGAAGAAGCTCGTGCGGCATTAGTTGAAGCAGTTGCTGAAACTGACGACGAATTAATGGAAAAATATCTTGGTGATGAAGAAATTTCAATCCCTGAATTGAAAGCTGCTATCCGTAAAGCAACTACTGATGTAGAATTCTACCCAGTTCTTGTTGGTACAGCATTCAAAAACAAGGGTGTTCAATTGATGCTTAATGCAGTAATTGATTATTTACCTTCACCATTAGATGTTAAACCAATTATTGGTCACCGTGCTGATAATCCAGATGAAGAAGTTATCGCAAAAGCTGATGACAATGCTGAGTTCGCTGCTTTAGCGTTCAAAGTAATGACTGACCCTTATGTTGGTAAATTAACATTCTTCCGTGTTTATTCAGGTACATTATCATCAGGTTCATATGTTAAAAACTCTACGAAGAACAAACGTGAACGTGTAGGTCGTTTACTACAAATGCACGCTAACTCTCGTCAAGAGTTAAACACAGTATATTCAGGAGATATCGCTGCTGCGGTAGGTCTTAAAGATACTGGTACTGGTGATACTTTATGTGGTGAGAAAAATGACATCATCTTGGAATCTATGGATTTCCCAGAGCCTGTTATTCACTTATCAGTTGAACCAAAATCTAAAGCGGACCAAGACAAAATGACTACTGCTTTAGTTAAGTTACAAGAAGAAGATCCTACATTCCATGCACACACAGACGATGAAACTGGACAAGTTATTATTGGTGGTATGGGTGAGCTTCACTTAGATATCTTAGTAGACCGTATGAAGAAAGAATTTAACGTTGAATGTAACGTTGGTGCGCCAATGGTTTCATACCGTGAAACATTTAAATCATCAGCTGAAGTTCAAGGTAAATTCGCTCGTCAATCAGGTGGTCGTGGTCAATATGGTGACGTTAAAATTGAATTCTCACCTAATGAAACAGGTGGCGGTTTCGAATTCGAAAACGCTATCGTTGGTGGTGTAGTTCCACGTGAATACATTCCATCAGTTGAAGCAGGTCTTAAAGATTCAATGGAAAACGGTGTATTAGCTGGATATCCTTTAATTGATGTTAAAGCTAGATTATTTGATGGTTCATACCATGATGTCGATTCATCAGAAATGGCCTTCAAAGTCGCTGCATCATTAGCACTTAAAGAAGCTGCTAAAAAATGTGATCCAGTTATCTTAGAACCAATGATGAAAGTAACAATCGAAATGCCTGAAGAGTACATGGGTGACATCATGGGTGACGTAACATCTCGTCGTGGACGTGTTGATGGTATGGAACCTCGTGGTAATGCACAAGTTGTAAATGCTTATGTACCACTTTCAGAAATGTTCGGTTATGCAACATCATTACGTTCAAACACTCAAGGTCGTGGTACTTACACTATGTACTTTGATCACTATGCTGAAGTTCCAAAATCAATTGCTGAAGACATTATCAAGAAAAACAGTGGTAATAAAGCTGAATAATTAAACTTGTTTTGTGAGACAACTGTCTGTACAATACATGTAAAGCTTAATTATGTGGCTTGTAGTTTTATTAATTGATTTTTTGGGAAAAATGCATTATAAAGGTACTGTATGGTCCTTTATACCAAAAAATAAAACAATCTTCTCATGATGGTGAGAAACTGTCATGAGAGATAATTTTAAAAATTTATTTTCTAACGAATAGGAGAGATTTTATAATGGCTAAAGAAAAATTTGACCGCTCAAAAGAACATGCCAATATTGGGACTATTGGTCACGTTGACCATGGTAAAACTACTTTAACAGCTGCTATCGCAACTGTATTAGCAAAAAATGGTGACTCTGTAGCACAATCATATGACATGATTGACAACGCTCCAGAAGAAAAAGAACGTGGTATTACAATCAATACTTCACACATCGAGTATACTACTGACAAACGTCACTATGCTCACGTTGACTGCCCAGGTCACGCTGACTATGTTAAAAACATGATCACTGGTGCTGCACAAATGGACGGAGCTATCTTAGTAGTATCTGCTGCTGATGGCCCAATGCCACAAACTCGTGAACACATTCTTTTATCACGTAACGTTGGTGTTCCAGCATTAGTTGTATTCTTAAACAAAGTTGACATGGTTGACGATGAAGAATTATTAGAATTAGTAGAAATGGAAGTTCGTGACTTATTAAGCGAATATGACTTCCCAGGTGACGATGTACCTGTAATCTCTGGTTCTGCATTAAAAGCTTTAGAAGGCGACGCTGACTATGAGCAAAAAATCTTAGACTTAATGCAAGCTGTTGATGACTTCATTCCAACACCAGAACGTGATTCTGATAAACCATTCATGATGCCAGTTGAGGACGTATTCTCAATCACTGGTCGTGGTACTGTTGCTACAGGCCGTGTTGAACGTGGTCAAATCAAAGTCGGTGAAGAAATCGAAATCATCGGTATGCAAGAAGAATCAAGCAAAACAACTGTTACTGGTGTAGAAATGTTCCGTAAATTATTAGACTACGCTGAAGCTGGTGACAACATTGGTGCATTATTACGTGGTGTTTCACGTGATGATGTACAACGTGGTCAAGTTTTAGCTGCTCCTGGTACTATCACACCACATACAAAATTCAAAGCGGATGTTTACGTTTTATCTAAAGATGAAGGTGGTCGTCATACGCCATTCTTCACTAACTACCGCCCACAATTCTATTTCCGTACTACTGACGTAACTGGTGTTGTTAACTTACCAGAAGGTACTGAAATGGTTATGCCTGGCGATAACGTTGAAATGGATGTTGAATTAATTTCTCCAATCGCTATTGAAGACGGTACTCGTTTCTCTATCCGTGAAGGTGGACGTACTGTTGGATCAGGCGTTGTTACAGTAATCAACGAATAATATAAATTTCTATCTATGATAGATTTTTAAGAGACTCTTTAGGGAGTCTCTTTTTTCATAGAACCCCTATTCACTATGTGAATTAGGGGTTCTTAGTGCATTAGCTGCTAGCTAATGTAAACCAAATCAATTCAGTTTCTGAATTAAGGGGCTTAATGCATTAGATAAAAGCTAATGTTAAACAAGGAAAGGCGATGTCATTATTAAGTGACATCGCCTGTTTTGATTTGCTTTTATATAAAGGAATACATTCGCTTATGCGAATGCATAAGTCTTACTAATTCAGCACAGCTGGAAAGTAAGACTATAAAGTCATGCAATGACTAAGGCTAGTAAGGTTTACTTGAGCTAAAGCTCATGTATAAAAGCACCTAAGTCATGCAATGACTAAGGCTAGTAAGGTTTACTTGAGCTAAAGCTCATGCATAAAAGCCACTAACGTAACTAAGTTACGAAGTGGCTTTAACAATTACGTTTTCGAGTTCAAGGATTTTTAGGAATTCGCATGCTGCATATTTCATTGCCTTTTCATCAATATTGAAGTTCGGGCTATGATGTGGGTGTGTAGTCTCTTTTTCTGGATTACCACAACCAGTTAAAAAGAATGCACCAGGGCGAACTTTTAAATAGTGTGAGAAATCTTCACCAATCATCATTAACTCAGATTCATAGAAACGTAAATTCATCTCATTTGCAGCTTGTTTAACAATTTCATAATTATTTGGATGATTGTGTACAGGTAGGTAGCCTTTAACATAATCTAATGTATAAGTAATGTCATTTGCTAGAGCAAGCCCCTGCAATAATTTGTCCATTTTAGTGATAATATGACTTTGGACTTCTGTATCAAAGGTACGAACGGTGCCTTTACAGAAAGCAGAGTCAGGAATAATATTGTCGGCTGAACCTGCTTGAACCATACCAAAGCTTATCACAGCTTGTTTAACTGGATCAATTGTTCGTGAGACAATCTTCTGAGCACTCATAATGAATTCTGCCATAATTACTACTGGATCAATCGTTTCATGGGGTTTAGCACCATGGCCGCCTTTACCTTGAATGGTGATATTAAATTCATCGGGAGATGCCATCATAGCACCAGGACGTGAATAAATCATACCTGTTGGATAACCTGTCCATAAATGATTACCATAAATTTTGTCTACGTTGCTGAGACAACCATCATCAATCATTTCTTGTGAGCCGCCTGGCATAATTTCTTCACCATATTGAAAGATTAATACAACATCGCCATTTAGTGAGGATAAATGATTCTCAATAATTTCTGCCACACCAAGTAAGATTGCTGTATGACCGTCATGGCCACATGCATGCATGGCACCTGGATTTTTAGATTTATATGATACGTCTGTTAATTCATCTATTGGTAATGCATCGAAGTCGGCACGTAAGGCAACTGTAGGGCCATCACCCTGTCCTTTGAATGTTGCAACAATACCATTTCTACCAACTGGTGTACGTATCTCGCAAGATAATTGACTTAATTGATTCATGATAAAGTCATGTGTGTGATGTTCTTCAAATGATAATTCAGGATATTGGTGTAGATAACGACGTACTTGCACCATCCTACTTTCTTTTTGTTGTGCTAGTTGAAACCAATCAAACAACTTCAACCCTTCTTCCTTCAGCATTTTCATCCATTATATCATTTTACGTGTAGCAACTGTAGGTACAAATAATTAACAATGCTATTAAATTTTAGAAAACGCTTTCTAATATATCATTATTCTACTTTCCACAATTTAAAAAATAGGTTATGATTAACTTGAAAACTAAGATAACTCAAAGGGGGACTTGCAGTGGTTCAATCACTACATGGCTTTTTAGATGAAAATATTCAATATTTAAAAGATAATGGTTTATATAATGAGATAGATACAGTTGAAGGCGCCAATGGACCTGAAATTACTATCAATGGGAAAAATTATGTTAACTTATCTTCAAACAATTATTTAGGACTAGCAACAAACGAAGATTTGAAACAAGCAGCAAAAGATGCAATTGATACACATGGTGTAGGTGCCGGTGCTGTGCGTTCAATCAATGGGACATTAGATGTACATGATGAATTAGAGAAAACACTTGCTGAATTTAAAGATACTGAAGCAGCAATTGCATATCAATCTGGATTCAACTGTAATATGGCTGCCATTTCAGCAGTTATGAATAAAAATGATGCAATTCTTTCTGATGAATTAAATCATGCATCTATTATTGATGGTTGTCGTTTATCTAAAGCGAAGATTATTCGTGTAAACCATTCAGATATGGAAGATTTACGCGCTAAAGCAAAAGAAGCCGTTGAATCAGGACAATACAATAAAGTAATGTACATTACTGATGGTGTTTTCAGTATGGATGGTGATGTTGCTAAATTACCAGAAATCGTAGAAATTGCTGAAGAATTTGGCTTAATCACATATGTTGATGATGCACATGGTTCTGGTGTCATGGGTAAAGGTGCTGGTACGGTTAAACATTTTGGTTTACAAGACAAGATTGATTTCCAAATTGGTACATTATCAAAAGCGATTGGTGTCGTTGGCGGTTATGTAGCAGGTACGCAATCATTAATCGACTGGTTAAAAGCACAATCAAGACCTTTCTTATTCTCAACTTCTTTAGCACCTGGAGATACGAAAGCCATCACAGAAGCAGTTAAAAAACTAATGGCTTCTACAGAATTACATGATAAACTTTGGGAAAATGGCAATTATCTTAAAGATGGTTTGAAAAAATTAGGCTTTGATATAGGTAATTCGGAATCTCCAATCACACCTGTTATTATTGGTGATGAAAAAGAAACACAAGCCTTTAGCCGTCGTTTGAAAGAAGAAGGCGTATATGTAAAATCCATCGTATTCCCAACTGTTCCTAAAGGTACAGGTCGAGTGCGTAATATGCCAACAGCTGCACATACAAAAGAAATGTTAGATCAAGCATTAGCAGCATTTGAAAAAGTTGGTAAAGAACTAGGTACAATTAAATAAATATAACCGTTCATGTATAGCAGCGTGAATATAGTACAAGATTAAGTTTAAAACGTTTGGAGATGGTATGTCTTCAAGCGTTTTTACTATATAATGGCAACACATTATTGTATGGAGTGTGATAAATATGACAAAGTTAATCATCATTAGAGGTAACTCTGGCAGTGGAAAGACAACGATCGCACAGAAATTACAACATACATTAGGCACAGGTGTGATGTTAGTAGGGCAAGATGACATACGTCGCAATATGTTGAATGTACTTGACCAACCTAATAATTTAGCTATTCAACTTATAGATGACATTGTGAATTATGGCATCGCACATTGCGATTATGTTATTTTAGAAGGTATTTTAAATAGTGCTAAATACGGTTCAATGATTGAGCGCTTAATGAATCAAATTAACGTAGACGCATACGCTTATTATTTCAAACTAACATTTCATGAAACAGTAAGAAGACACCATTTGAAAGATGAAACAGATTTTGGTGAAGAAGCAATGATGCGTTGGTTTGTTGAAAATGACATATTAAAGGTAAACCAAGAAACGTATCTATACCAAGAAATGTCTGAAAATGAAATAATAAGGAAGATTCTAGAAGATATCATTTAATATAAAAATTTGAACATAATTAAACTAGCCTGTGATACGGTATCAATACATAATCACAGACTAGTAGTTATTATTATTATTTGAAAGGATTTTTAGACTTTTGCGCAGCTTCACGATTTTCTTTATTTTGCATAAATGGTATAGCAAACCATAAGATGTGTAACATACTTGCTAAAATAATAAGTACAATAGGTATAAAGATTTCAATAATACTTATATCTACGACAAATGATGCAAGCACAAAAGCAGTAATTGACGGTATGGCACAAACGATTACGACAGTTAACAATACAAATTGTATGACTTGTGTCGTTAAGGGACTATAAATATCCATAATCAAGATGGCGATATAAAATAGTGTAATAAATGCGAGTAACACCACAACCCAACCGGTCGACATACCACCTTGTGTTTTAATATAGTCTTGATAAGGTGATAGCGTCGGTAAAATAAATAGAATGACGGTGGATAACCATGATAAGATTCCGAAAAAGATAAAGAAAATTTTTGAAGTATTATTGTTATTCATAAAAAACACCTCCTAAGATACAAAATCTTTGTTGGCTTATATTTGATTTATTTAATAGTTGGTATTGTATAATATACTCGTATTTTATTGGTAACGCTTACATTTATACGTATACCCGTTAAATAAAGTTTTAAAGCATCATAAAAAGGTATTAAATAGGTATAAGCATGTTATTGCATACATCAGTGATGTTGTGATAACAATAAAACACAAAGCTATTCATTATATAATAGATAAAGTGTGCAGAGTGAACATGATAAGGGGATTTTAAATGCATAAAAATTTGGGGTTGCATTTCACTACACAACGTCTTATCATTAGACCGTTGGAAGAAAATGATTACGAATCATGGTTAAGTGGGTTTGTAAATAGAAAGCCATCACAATATAGGCATGACAAAGGTCAAGTAGATATGTCAGATGCTACAGAACCTTGGTTCGCGGCAATGGTGACTAGACAGCAACAAGCGATTGAAGCGGATGATTTATATATATTTGGTATTTTTGATAAAGCGCATCAACATATAGGTATGCTCAATATTAAGAACTTAAGTAGAGATCAATTCCAATGGGCAGAAATTGGCTACTTTATTCATAATCAATATTGGCATCAAGGATTTGCTTACGAAGCTTTGACTGAATTAGTAAAACAAACACGAGACACATTACATTTTCATAGAATTGAAGCGCATATTAATTTGGATAATAATCCATCTATCCAATTGATTGAAAAGTTAGGCTTTCAATTCGAATGTGTGCGCAAAGGTTTTATTTTTGAAAATGAACAATGGACAGATCATTATGTGTATTATATCAACACACATGATAATCATTTATAAACGTAGGTCGAGAAAGGAAGGAGTGTCAACATGGTTGAATTTAGAGAGTTAACAATGGGTGACGAATTAATGTATTGTGATTATATGAGAGAGTGGATTGATCATGATGAAAAAATTGTCCCTACAATTACAAATATTACAAAATATAGTAATTTTGAAGAGTTAGTACATGAATTAGCTGATAATAAGTCACATGATGAATCAGTGGATAATACCACATTATTCTTAATAGAGGATGATGAAATTATCGGTGCGGCGAACATTCGTCACAATTTAAATGAACAGCTTAAAAAAATAGGCGGCCATGTTGGCTACGGTATCCGTAAGAAACATCGTGGTAAAGGATTTGGTAATAAAATCCTGAAAAAATCATTGGATTACCTATCAAGAATCGGTGTTCAAGAAGCATTAGTGACATGTACGGAAGATAATGAAGCGTCTGTAGCAGTCATTAAGCATAACGGTGGCGAAGAGATTGAATCATCGACACTGGAAGATGGCACAGTTGTCCGCCGTTTCCAAATTGAAATAGCGTAATTAAACGAGAGGTTGATAATCTTTAAAGATTATCGCCTCTTTTTTTATTTAAATGTTTCAAAATTTATAAATTATGAGTCTACTATGAAACCGCAAACATAAATAAAGGACTTCATTATAATTTTCAAGTATAATTAGTACTAGGTATTAAAAACAAACGTTAGAAATGAGGTTTATTAATGTCGAAAGTAATAAAAGATATACATACAGCTTTTGAAGGATTGGAAGATGGAATGACAGTACTTGCTGGGGGCTTTGGGTTATGTGGTATTCCTGAGCATAGTATCGAAGCAATTCGTACAAAAGGTACAAAAGGCTTAACTGTTGTGAGTAACAACTGCGGCGTAGATGACTTCGGCTTAGGCCGTTTATTAGAATATAAGCAAATAGATAAAATGATTAGTTCCTATGTAGGAGAAAATAAAATATTTGAACAACAACTGATTAATGGTGAATTAGATGTTGAATTGACACCGCAAGGCACATTAGCTGAAAAGTTACGTTCTGGAGGCGCGGGCATACCGGCGTTTTATACAAAAACAGGTGTCGGTACACCGATTGCTGAAGGTAAAGAAACGCGTGAATTTGATGGAGAAACGTATTTAATGGAACGCACACTAACAGGTGACTTTGGTATTGTCAAAGCACAAAAAGCAGATACATTCGGGAATTTAGTGTTTGAAAAAACAGCACGGAACTTCAATCCATTATGTGCGATGGCAGCTAAAAAAACGGTCGTTGAAGTAGAAGAACTTGTAGAGGTAGGAGAAATTGATCCAGATGCCGTTCATATGTCAGGTGTGTATGTAGATTACATCTATGTCGGTGAACATTTTGAGAAGCGCATTGAAAAGCGTACAGTGAAGGAGGCCAATCATGGATAAAAAAGTACAACGTCAAAAAATTATCCAACGTGCTGCTAAAGAAATTAAAAGTGATATGGTAATTAATCTAGGTATTGGTATGCCTACATTGGTTGCGAATGAAATGAATGACCATGTTGAAAATGTTTACTTTCAATCTGAAAATGGCTTACTTGGTATCGGACCATATCCGACTGAAAATGAAGTGGATCCAGACTTAATCAATGCAGGGAAAGAAACTGTAACAGCTGCTAAAGGGGCGTCTTACTTTGACAATGCAGAATCATTTGCGATGATTCGAGGCGGTCATATCGATTTAGCCATACTTGGTGGCATGGAAGTCTCAGAAACAGGGGACTTAGCGAATTATATGATTCCAGGCAAACTTGTTAAAGGTATGGGCGGCGCGATGGATTTAGTAGTCGGAGCACAAAAAGTAGTTGTCATTATGGATCATATGAATAAACATGGTGAGTCCAAAATAAAATCACAATGTGAATTACCGTTAACAGGTGCTGGTGTAGTCAATACGTTGATTACAGATTTAGCTGTTTTCCAATTTGAAGCGGGTGTCATGAAACTCGTTGAATTACAACCTGACACAACTTTAGAAGATGTTGAAGCACATACGGATGCACATTTTGAAAATCATTTAAAGTAGGTGGCGTAATTGGTAAAAGATAAAGTAACAATTATTACAGGCGCAGCGAGTGGCATTGGGCTAGCGATAGCAAAAGTATTTTTAGAAAATGGTGCCAAAGTGGTGCTTGCTGATTTGAAGGAAGATAAATTAATTCAAGAAACAGATGCATTGAAATCCCAGGGATATGACTGTATGCCAATAAAAGTGAATGTCACAGATGAACAAGCTGTCAAAGCTATGATCAATCAAACAGTTGAACAATATGGACGCTTAGATATTTTATTTAATAATGCAGGGCTACAGCATGTTGAAAGTATCGAATCATTCCCAACAGAAAAGTTCAGACAGATGATTGATATTATGTTGACGGGTAGTTTTATAGGTACAAAATATGCGTTACCTATTATGAAACAACAACAATCAGGACGTATTTTAAATATGGCATCAATTAATGGTGTGATTGGCTTTGCCGGTAAGGCGGCTTATAATAGCGCGAAACACGGGATTATTGGTTTAACAAAAGTAACCGCATTAGAGACCGCTACAGAAGGTATTACAGTGAATGCTATCTGTCCAGGTTATATTGATACACCGTTAGTGCGTAATCAAATGGATGATTTAGCTAAAGAACGTGGTGTGGCAGTAGAACAAGTACTTGAAGACGTTTTATATCCTTTAATTCCTCAAAAACGCTTGTTAGATATTAAAGATATTGCTGACTATGCTTTATTCTTGTGTAGCGATAGTGCGAAAAGTGTCACGGGACAAGCGATTTTGATAGATGGTGGTTACACGGTTCAATAGTTTAAATATATTGTGCAATTAAATTTTTATTTTTAATTCATTTTCAATGAAAATATGTTACGTTGAAATTAACGGAATATAGACAAATTGAAGGTGATTGCTGATAAAAAACACTAACGCCAAAAATGAAGATTGGTTGCCTATCGTAACTAGTTTAGGGCTAACGATACTTTCAGATTTTTTGGATGACCCGTTATATACAAAAATAATGACAGCGATTATGATTTTAGTATTGATATATGCGATTATTAGAGGCGTCATCACCACGAGGTACAGCATTAAAACGGAAGACCCAAATGTAAAAACGTGGTTTAGTATTAAAGTAGATTACTGGCTACTATTTGTTAGAAATATGATACTTTATGGATTTTTAGCAACACTATTTTTTGTTTTTATATATTTGGATGGTCAAACCATGTGGAAATATTTGTTAGTCATAGTAATCATTTTTGTTTTATTTTTAGTAATGATATCTAAGTTGGAAAAGAAAACAGAAATTATAAATCATGAAGACGATTAAAGTGAATAGGGGTGGCTTATGCGTTATATAGATGCACAAGAACAAGCACAATTATTAAATATGGAAGAAATCGTAGAAGCGGTGGCAGACTCACTTAAAGCATATTCTGAAGGTGAAACAGACACACCATTGCGATATTCTTTACCATTCAATGAAGCCAATCGGTATCTGGTCATGCCTGCACTTTCTGATACGCTGAAAGTAGCTGGTGTTAAGACGGTCACCGTAGCTCCAAATAATTCAAAAATTGGTAAGCCTACCATTGTTGGTTCCGTAACACTTTCAGATTATGAAACTGGTGAAACATTAGCAGTGTTAGAAGGTTCATACTTAACGAAAATACGTACAGGCGCAATCTCGGGTGTTGCTACAAAATATTTAGCACGTGAACAAGCTAAGACGCTATGCGTAATTGGAACGGGTGATCAAGCAGAAGGACTGATTGAAGCGGTACTTGCTGTTAGAGATATTGAACGTATTCAATTTTATAATCGTACTTATGACAAAGCACTTAAATTTTCAAAAGATGTCGAGCATCAACATCGTGATTTAGAGTTATATGTATATGAAGATGTTGAATCAGCAATGACTGATGCAGATATAATTGTGACTGCAACGAATGCGACAACACCAGTATTTCAGAAACATTTATCACCAGGGGTACATGTTAATGCAGTTGGTTCTTTTAAACCTGATATGCAAGAACTGCCATCTCAAGCTATTGCAGAGGCAGATAAAGTCGTAGTGGAGGCTCATGAAGCGGCTATGGCTGAAACAGGTGATTTAATCAATCCAGTTAATGAAGGTGTGTTTGCTAAAGATGGATTACATGGTGAATTAGGGCATATCGTTGCGGGGAAATTAGCAGGACGGTTGTCTGATGAAGAAATAACCATTTTCAAATCCGTTGGTGTCGCAATTGTAGATATCGTTGTGGCGAATTACTTTTATCAAAAAGCAGTAAAACAATAAATACAGCTATATTAGAGAGAGACAGTCTTAAAAATTCAATTAAGCCCAATAACTATGACAAGATATTTGTATTTTACAGGTGTCTTGTCTTTTTTTGTACTTTCAATATATTGTTTTTAAATCTTTAATGTTGTAACCTATTAAAAGTTGCTTCTATCTTTATTTATAGCATTTATTTTGTAGATATTATTGGCATATCTCTTGAAAGAGTGGTTGGATTTTTATGAAATCAACGTATTTTGTAATGAAAGAACAATTGACTAATTTATACTTAATAAGAAGATTAGCTGAATTTCAGTTAAGAATTTCTAATAAGAACAATTATCTAGGCACGGCATGGGAATTAATTAATCCGATTATGCAAATCGCAGTTTTTTGGTTTATCTTTGGTTTGGCACTTAGAAGTAATAAGATGATGGAAGGTGTTCCATTTATTTACTGGCTAATTGTTGGTATTAGTATGTGGTTTTTTATAAACGAAGGTGTCTTAGAAGGTAGTAAATCTATCATATCAAAGTTTAATCAAGTAGCTAAAATGAATTTTCCACTTTCGATAATTCCAAGTTATGTCGTTTTCAGTAAATTTTATGGGCATCTATTTTTATTAATCATTGTTATGATTATTTGTTTTATTGGAGGATATCATCCCTCTATATATACGTTACAATTACTTCTATACTTAGTTTATGCACTTATTTTAACAAATGCTATTGCATTAGTAGCATCCACATTAAGTATATTAGTTCGAGACATCCATTTAATTTTACAAGCTTTAATGAGAATGGTTTTCTTTGTTTCTTCGATATTATATTTACCTAATAACGACATAGTGATGTTCGTTATGAAATTAAATCCCATTTATTTTCTAGCAGAAGGATATAGAGCAGCAATTTTACATCATGAATGGTATTTTATTACCCATTGGCAGTTAACAATATATAATATTGTGCTTGTTATTTTGCTTTATATATTGGGTTCAATCATACATATGCATTTTAGAGATAGATTTGCTGATTTTATGTAATTAATAATGAAATGGATTATAAAATTTTAAATAAACACCCCTAAAGTTGATATGATTTTCAACTTTAGGGGTGTTTCGTCATTAAAACTTAATTGAGTTTATTTTTATTTAATTGGCTCCATGCCTTGTTTCCAAGAAGGATAAATCAGTTTACTGCCATGATCTCGGAATTTAGCATTAGAAGCACCTCTTTCATGAGCTTCAGCTGGTTGGATATTGAGTTGTGGATTAACATTTAATAAGTCAGCGTACCATGCTGCCCAAACGTCACCTTTAACTGGTTCATCATCCCCTACATTATAGATACCTGATTCAAAGTTAAGTGCCTGAATTGCTACTTCAACAGCATCATCGATATGGATAAATGATTGAACGCCATCTGTCATTGTGACAGTATCTTCTTTAAATGAGTTATAAATCATACCATCTTTGCCATACCATGTGCCTGGTCCATAAAGTAAGCCATAACGAAGCACAACACTATTTTCGATACGTGCAGTTTCAGTTTCTAAAACTTCTACGCCATCCACTGTAATCTTACGGTCGCCAGTTGATTGAGTATCCAGTGGTGTCTCCTCTGTAGCTAGAGTATCGCCACCTTCATAAGTAAAGGCAATACTTTGGGATTGCATTTGTTTTACATTGTTTTTTAACGCTGCTTCAACAAGGTTTTTCGTACCTTCAATTCTTACTCTTGTATTTGCGGACATGTCTACATTTTTTAAATCTGTAATTTCATTCATGATAATGTCTGGTTTATAATCTGAAATTGCAGCTTCGACAGTATCATATTTTAAAATATCTCCAATGTAAGCTTCGACGCCTGCATCTACAAGTTTCGCTTTACCTTGTTGCGAAGTTGTAAAGCCAGCGACCTCATAGCCTTCTTGTAATAATCTTTGTGTTAATTTAGTACCAATTAATCCAGTGGCACCTGTTACGAATACTTTTGTGATAGTAAAGTCCTCCAATTTTTTGCTTTCTATAATTATTTTCCGTTTTAGGTATATATCAAACGTAATAAATGTGAACATTCATTGGAGTTTTCATAGAGTGATTATATTTTCAACGAATTTAAGGATATAGTATGATACTTATATTAAATAAATATCGATATAAGGAAGTTATATATGAAATCAATTCTACTGGTAGGTCAATCAAATATGGCTGGACGTGGATTTATAGATGAAGTACCGCCCATCATTGATGAACGGATGATGATGTTAAGAAATGGTAAGTGGCAAATGATGGAGGAGCCGATTCATAGTGATCGCTCAGTCGCTGGGATTGGTCCGGCTGCTTCTTTTGCAAAATTGTACTTAGATAAACACCCAAATGAAACGATTGGTTTAATTCCGTGCGCTGACGGTGGTACAACGATTGATGATTGGGCGCCGGATCAAATACTGACACGACACGCACTTGCAGAGGCGACATTTGCTCAAGAAACGAGTGAAATCATTGGGATATTGTGGCATCAAGGTGAGAGTGATAGCTTAAATCAACGCTACCAAGACTATGACAAGAAATTGAAAACGTTGATCAATTATTTTAGAGAACAGTTAAATATTCCTGAAGTACCATTTATTGTCGGATTATTACCTGACTTTTTAGGCAAAGCAGCATTTGGTCAAAGTGCAGTAGAATATGCACAAATCAATGAGGCACTCAAACGTGTTACGCAATTAACAACAAATTCTTATTACGTCACAGCACAAGATATTACGGCTAATCCAGATGCTATTCATATCAATGCCAACTCACAACGTTTATTTGGCATGCGTTATTTTGCCGCTTTCTCGAGACAAACACACATCAATCAGCCATTACCGGAAGAAAAAGAGGCAGAGACTATACTCTATAAAACGCAATATACGAAAAATGAACAGATGTATATGCTTGTTTCGAAGTTTTCAAAGAATGAAATCACATATGAAGCATTTATTGAGGGCATGGGTAAACTTCAGTCATAATGCATTTCCTGGGAAATGATCTAATTCTAAGGCTTCACAGATTAAAATCACTAACTTATTTCCGTTTAGGGTAAATAGAGTAGTGGATAATAATCTAGTGAGGTGAAGAAAATGTCTAATATTTCAATCAAACGTGTAGCAATCACTGGTGTTATTGGTGGACTGTTAGCTGGTGCTGTAAAAATGGGCTGGGAAGGTTTGGTACCGCCACGTACACCTGAACGAGATGAAGAACCACCGCCTGTCACAATGATGAAGGTATTCAATGTACCAGATAAAATACGGCATGCATCATATGTATATAATGATAATGAAGTGCCATTAGCGGTGATGGGTATCCATTATGGATTTTCTGTAACAAATGCGACACTGTATGCGTTATTAAGCGAGCAATCTGAATCTGTTACGGCTTGGAAAGGTGGCTTGTTTGGCATAGGTGTGCATGTGTTATTCCATGAATTTGTCTTACCGAAACTTAAACTTACGCCAGAACGTGACGAACTGCCACCCGAAGAACATTTCTCCGAATTGCTAGGTCATATGGTATGGATGTATACAATTGACTTGGTGAGAACATCAGTAAAATAATTTAAAATATAAAACAACGTCCCCCTTAATGAGACACGATTACGTGCATGTTTAAGGGGGATATTATTTGTGAAATCAATCGATGCGTCCGTTCGTAATTGTTGTAAGGCCTTCGTTAATGTCAAAATATTTAGCATTAACTTTTGAAACACCCATTGAGTTTAAACGAGTACGATGCCTGTTTAAATATTGTTGTGCATTGTCGTAAGTATCAAAAGCGTAAATACCACCAGCTTCTTGTTCAGATTCATTTTCTGTCCAAATTTTCCACAAAAATCCTGGTTCATCATTAATTGACTTTGCTAAATCTTCAAATTGTTGTGCCATGGCTTCTCCAAAAGGACCTTCTAATGGAAAATCAACTTGTAAAATAGTGACCATACTTCAACATCCTTCCAATGGTTATATTTATAGGTCTATCATACGCGCAATTTTAAAAGGAAGGTACCGACAAACATTGAAAAGTGTTGGATAAATCTTATCCATGTTCATTGGATAACAAGCATTGTGAGATAGTGGCTTTGGATTTAATTCACGAATAAAAGGGAACATAAAGTGTAGTAAGCAAATGTGAGGAGGAAAATAATGGATTATACACAATTAGGTAATTCAGGATTATCAGTATCTAAATATGCACTAGGCAGTATTCCATTTACAGGTACAAATGGATTTGAAAATGCAGGCGGTATGTCTCAAGACATGACCAATCATATGATTGATTATGCTTTAGATCAAGGTATCAATCAGTTTGATACTGCGAATTTGTATTCTAAAGGCGATTCCGAGATTGCATTAGGCAAAGCGATTAGAGATAAACGACATCAGATGGTGATTAGTAGTAAGACTGGATTTCAATTAACGGATAATCCTAACGATGGTGGTGCAGGGCGTGTAAATATTGAGCATTCTATAGATGAATCCTTACAGCGCTTGAACACGGACTACATTGATTTGTATTATACACATTTATGGGATGGTCAGACACCTGTAGAAGAGACGATTCAAGTGATGAATGATTTAATTCAAAAAGGTAAGATTCGTTATTGGGGTGTATCTAATTATAGCGGATGGGCTTTAGCGAAGACGCACACCTTGGCAGTTGCAAATCATATGGCGCCACCTATTGCGCAACAAATATATTACACACCTGAATCTAGAGAAGCGGAATACGAGTTACTACCAGCCGGTAAGGAATTAGGTGTCGGTAACAGTATTTGGTCTCCGTTAGGTGAAGGGCTTTTAACTGGAAAGATTAACCGACAACAGGCTGGTGAACCGGGTACTAGACAAGGTGACGGTTGGGCAGAACCATACGTCAAAGATACAGCGTTATTTTATGATTTGATAGATACGTTACAAGAAATTGCAACGCAACATCAAGTGTCAGTCGCTCAAGTCACTTTGGCATGGTTAAGAGATCGACCTAATGTTGATTCGCTTGTATTAGCTGCGAGAACGAAAGCGCAGTTGCAAGATAATATTGCTTCTTATAATTTACAGCTGACAAGCAATGAAATTAAGACAATTACGGAATTAACTACACCAGAACCGATTTATCCATTATGGCATCGCGCGATGAACGCTTATGACAAAGCTTCTGATTCTGAAAAGACTTATTTAGAAGAATATAATCGTTTGATGGAAAGAAAAGACACGTTGCTATAATTTGAAGTATTTGTCATTTTTAAAGCGATTGAAGATAAAGTATGAAAAAACTGTCAACAAAGTCTGAGACTTTATCGACAGTCTTAAGCGTCTGGGACAAAAATAAATGTCTCGGACGCCTTTTCATTTAGGCAGTACATGACTGAACTGAAGATGTAAAGTCTTACTGCTTTTTCTATTTATGAAAATGAGTAGTTCTTATGCATAAAAATGCTAGTGAGACTTATGCATGAGCTTCAGCTCAGGAAAACTTTCAATCCTAGTCATCCTTGCCTTGATTGTATAGATGGGACTTCGAAATCTCAATTAAAAAATTTGATTTCTGTCCCATTTCCTTTTAGCGTTAAAACAAACCAATAATAGCATTCAAGAGTAGTACCATAATCAGACCACAAATACCGACAATGGATTGTACAATCGTAATCGTTTTAAATGTTTCTCCCATGGACATACCAAAGGATTCTTTGACTAACCAGAAGCCGCCATGATTTACATAGTTAAAGAATAAAGAGCCAGAACCAATAGCAATCGTTAATAATTCTTTGTTAATACTTGGATTTGCTTGAATCAATGGGTAAAGTAAATTGGTTGCGCCAACAATGCCAACGGTTGCGGAACCTGTTGATATAGATAATAATGCAGCCACTACCCATCCCATTAATAACGCAGATAATGAGAAATTGTCGGCAAGGTGAACGATTGCCGTACCTACGCCAGAATCTTCAAGGACTTGACCGAATGCGCCACCACCCGCAATGATTAGCATGATACCGGCGATAGGTTTCAAACTGCTACCTAAAGCATCTCGAATTTTTTGTGTGTCGCGATGTTTTAAATAGCCGAGAACGATAATGGCATAAAGCACACCCACAAACATGGCGATGATTGGGCTTCCGAAGAATTCGAAAATCTTGTATTGTAATGTTTTTTCTCCAAAAAAGATACCAGCAATGGCATGTAATAACATCATAATCACTGGAACTAATATAGTAGAAAAGGCTATGAATGTTGATGGTGCTTGGGTGTTTTCGTTGTTGTCGTTCGTATATTGATTTAACAAATCTTGATTTGGCTTCACAGATAATCGCGGTGTGATAAATTTACCGTAAAGTGGACCAGCGATGATAATGGTTGGAATCGCACATATGACACCAAGTACCATAGTTATCCCGATATTCGCACCAAACTGATTCACTGAAATCAGTGGGCCAGGATGTGGTGGCACCATACCATGCATCGTTGCTAATGCAGCAATAACAGGCACACCGATAGCTACATAGGCAGATTCTTTCATTTTATGTTCATCTTCTAATTTTTTAGCAATTGTAAAAATCAGTGGCAGTAGCATAATCAATCCAACTTCGAAAAACATTGGAATCCCAATAATAAACGCAGCTAACGCCATCATCCATGGCAATTTTTTGTAAGACGCATTCTGTAATATCGAAGATGCAATTTTGTCGCTAGCACCTGAATCAGAAAGTATCTTACCTAGCATGGCACCTAGCGCGATGGTTACGCCCGTTTCACCGAGTGTTGAACCAGCCCCAGTTTCTATAGATTCAACAATTTTATCAATGTCTAATCCAGAAGTGAAACCGACAAAGATTGCGGTTAGTAGTAATGCAAGTAGTGGATGGAATTTTAATTTTGAAGTGATTAAAAAGATGAGAAATAAAATACTTATCACTGTAATAATCAATAGTTGATAGTCTTGTGTTGTCACTTGAAGCTCCCCCTTATGTATAGTATCGATATAGAACGATTTGTGTTTATCGATAAAATATATATAAATATGATTTATTAAAAAAATTAATTCAGACTATGAGATTCATTTTAAAACAAATTAATCATAATGACAATAAACCGCTTTCATTATAATAATAGGAAAGGTGGATGAGTTGATTAAATATCTTATATATTCTTGCAATTATATATATTTGGTGTATGATTAAAGTGAATTATTACACTTTTGTCAATAGGGAAATACAAACTAAGGGGTGATTTAGAAATAATTCATTTATTTTCTTATAGAAATCGTATCCATTGTATGTGTCTATATCATATGTAAATGTAACTTTGCTTAGGGTTTCTTTCTCGTAATATGAAAGTTAACTTGCTAATAGGGATGAATTGATGTACTAGTGTTTGAATGCATTATGTATTGCTCATGTTTCGCCAAAAGGGATTCAAAAAATGAGGAGTGATTTATTATGCGTAAAGTAGGAAAATTACTTTCAGCAACCGTCGTTGTATCAACACTTGTCGTCGGATCTTCA
>NZ_JTLN01000004.1:0-3206 GCF_000798895.1 Staphylococcus sp. ZWU0021 | reverse complement strand
GGCGCTAAGGAGCTTAACTTCTGTGTTCGGCATGGGAACAGGTGTGACCTCCTTGCCATTGTCACCAGACAATGAAATGTATGAAATTATACATTCAAAACTAGATAGTAAGTAAAATATGATTCAACCAAACAAAACATTTAAAATTTGATTAAGTCTTCGATCGATTAGTATTCGTCAGCTGCACATATCGCTATGCTTCCACCTCGAACCTATTAACCTCATCATCTTTGAGGGATCTTATAACCGAAGTTGGGAAATCTCATCTTGAGGGGGGCTTCATGCTTAGATGCTTTCAGCACTTATCCCGTCCATACATAGCTACCCAGCGATGCCGTTGGCACGACAACTGGTACACCAGAGGTATGTCCATCCCGGTCCTCTCGTACTAAGGACAGCTCCTCTCAAATTTCCTACGCCCACGACGGATAGGGACCGAACTGTCTCACGACGTTCTGAACCCAGCTCGCGTACCGCTTTAATGGGCGAACAGCCCAACCCTTGGGACCGACTACAGCCCCAGGATGCGATGAGCCGACATCGAGGTGCCAAACCTCCCCGTCGATGTGAACTCTTGGGGGAGATAAGCCTGTTATCCCCGGGGTAGCTTTTATCCGTTGAGCGATGGCCCTTCCATGCGGAACCACCGGATCACTAAGTCCGTCTTTCGACCCTGCTCGACTTGTAAGTCTCGCAGTCAAGCTTCCTTATGCCTTTACACTCTATGAATGATTTCCAACCATTCTGAGGAAACCTTTGAGCGCCTCCGTTACTCTTTAGGAGGCGACCGCCCCAGTCAAACTGCCCATCTGACACTGTCTCCCACCATGATAAATGGTGCGGGTTAGAAATCCAACACAGCGAGGGTAGTATCCCACCAACGCCTCCACGTAAGCTAGCGCTCACGTATCTCAGGCTCCTACCTATCCTGTACAAGCTGTGCCGAATTTCAATATCAGACTACAGTAAAGCTCCACGGGGTCTTTCCGTCCTGTCGCGGGTAACCTGCATCTTCACAGGTACTATGATTTCACCGAGTCTCTCGTTGAGACAGTGCCCAAATCGTTACGCCTTTCGTGCGGGTCGGAACTTACCCGACAAGGAATTTCGCTACCTTAGGACCGTTATAGTTACGGCCGCCGTTTACTGGGGCTTCGATTCGTAGCTTCGCAGAAGCTAACCACTCCTCTTAACCTTCCAGCACCGGGCAGGCGTCAGCCCCTATACATCACCTTACGGTTTAGCAGAGACCTGTGTTTTTGATAAACAGTCGCTTGGGCCTATTCACTGCGGCTCTCCTGGGCGTTAACCCTAAAGAGCACCCCTTCTCCCGAAGTTACGGGGTCATTTTGCCGAGTTCCTTAACGAGAGTTCGCTCGCTCACCTTAGAATTCTCATCTTGACTACCTGTGTCGGTTTGCGGTACGGGCACCACAATTCTAGCTAGAGGCTTTTCTTGGCAGTGTGAAATCAACGACTCGAGGAAACAATTTCCTCTCCCCATCACAGCTCAATCTTAAGAGTGCCGGATTTGCCTAACACTCAATCTCACTGCTTGGACGTACAATCCAATCGTACGCTTCGCCTATCCTACTGCGTCCCCCCATCGCTTAAAACGAATAATGGTGGTACAGGAATATCAACCTGTTATCCATCGCCTACGCCTATCGGCCTCAGCTTAGGACCCGACTAACCCAGAGCGGACGAGCCTTCCTCTGGAAACCTTAGTCAATCGGTGGACGGGATTCTCACCCGTCTTTCGCTACTCACACCGGCATTCTCACTTCTAAGCGCTCCACATGTCCTTGCGATCATGCTTCAACGCCCTTAGAACGCTCTCCTACCATTGTCCTTACGGACAATCCACAGCTTCGGTAATATGTTTAGCCCCGGTACATTTTCGGCGCAGTGTCACTCGACTAGTGAGCTATTACGCACTCTTTAAATGATGGCTGCTTCTAAGCCAACATCCTAGTTGTCTGGGCAACGCCACATCCTTTTCCACTTAACATATATTTTGGGACCTTAGCTGGTGGTCTGGGCTGTTTCCCTTTCGAACACGGACCTTATCACCCGCGTTCTGACTCCCAAGTTAAATTGATTGGCATTCGGAGTTTGTCTGAATTCGGTAACCCGATAAGGGCCCCTCGTCCAAACAGTGCTCTACCTCCAATAATCATCACTTGAGGCTAGCCCTAAAGCTATTTCGGAGAGAACCAGCTATCTCCAGGTTCGATTGGAATTTCTCCGCTACCCACAACTCATCCGCTCACTTTTCAACGTAAGTCGGTTCGGTCCTCCATTCAGTGTTACCTGAACTTCAACCTGGTCATGGGTAGATCACCTGGTTTCGGGTCTACGACCAAATACTCAACGCCCTATTCAGACTCGCTTTCGCTACGGCTCCACATTCACTGCTTAACCTTGCATCAAATCGTAACTCGCCGGTTCATTCTACAAAAGGCACGCCATCACCCATTAACGGGCTCTGACTACTTGTAAGCACACGGTTTCAAGTTCTATTTCACTCCCCTTCCGGGGTACTTTTCACCTTTCCCTCACGGTACTGGTTCACTATCGGTCACTAGAGAGTATTTAGCCTTGGGAGATGGTCCTCCCAGATTCCGACGGAATTTCTCGTGTTCCGTCGTACTCAGGATCCACTCAAGAGTGAACAAACTTTCGACTACAGGATTATTACCTTCTTTGATTCATCTTTCCAGATGATTCGTCTAGTCTGTTCTTTTGTAACTCCGTATAGAGTGTCCTACAACCCCAACAAGCAAGCTCGTTGGTTTGGGCTCTTCCCGTTTCGCTCGCCGCTACTCAGGGAATCGATTTTTCTTTCTCTTCCTGCGGGTACTAAGATGTTTCAGTTCTCCGCGTCTGCCTTCAGATATGCTATGTATTCACATATCGATAACACGACATAACTCGTGCTGGGTTTCCCCATTCGGAAATCTCTGGATCAAAGCTTACTTACAGCTCCCCAAAGCATATCGTCGTTAGTAACGTCCTTCGTCGGCTTCTAGTGCCAAGGCATCCACCGTGCGCCCTTAATAACTTAATCTTTTTTGACTTTCAACACGAACAAGTCGGTTGAAAACCCAAAATGTTATTAATCTGTGAGTGTTCTTTCGAACACTAGCGATTATTTCTTTTTGAATTCAAAGCTTGTTAAAAAACTCTAATTCACTCGGTTTTGC
>NZ_JTLN01000034.1:0-239160 GCF_000798895.1 Staphylococcus sp. ZWU0021 | reverse complement strand
GGAATTAACGTTGACATATTGCAATTCAGTTTTCAATGTTCATTTCTTCAATCACAAGAATTAATTTTACTCGCTTTGACCCAGAAAGTCAAGAACTTTTAAAAATTATTTTTCGTTGTGTTTTTCATTTCTTCAATCACAAGAATTAATTTTACTCGCTTTGACTCAGAAAGTCAAGAACTTTTAAAATTATTTTTCGTTGTGTTTTTCATTTCGTTTTTGTGTTTGTCGTTTTGTTTCGTCCGACAAGATAATACTATACACGCTTAATTTACTTTTAACAACGGTAAAATTTACACTATAACTCCGTGTTTTCATTGCGTTTTCATCAAAAAGCAAACCTCCTTATACATATATTTTTTAAAGTACGTTTTTAGACAATTTAAAGATTGTAACACTACACTTATCATAGATTTACTGCTCAATAACCATACTTTGATTTCTTTTACATTTTTTTAATTTTATTTACAAAAAAATAAAGCTATCTGTTTAAGATAGCTTTATCGCTTACTTCATATTGTATTTCAACCATATTACATCTCTGTTCTGCCCATGATAGCCTTAGATAATGTAACTTCATCAGCATATTCTAAATCGCCACCAACAGACAAACCTTGAGCTAATCTAGTGACAGTAATTCCAATAGGTTTTACTAATCTAGATATATACATCGCTGTCGATTCACCTTCTAAATTAGGGTTCATCGCTAATATAAGTTCTTTAACTTCTTCATCTTTGAGTCGGTTAATCAAACTAGGGATATTGATGTCTTCTGGTCCAATACCATCCATCGGCGAAATAGATCCATGCAAGACATGATATAAACCTTTATATTCTCTCATCTTTTCCATTGCAATAACATCTTTATCATCTTCGACTACACAAATAACCGAGCGATCTCGTTGTTTATCCTGACATATATAGCAAGGATCCTGTTCTGTAATATGCCCACACTCACTACAATAAGTAAGTTCTCGTTTCACATCTACTAATGCCTTAGCAAATTGTACAACGTCATCTTCTTTCATATCTAATACATGAAACGCCAGACGTTGAGCTGTTTTTGGCCCAATGCCTGGCAGTTTCATGAAACTGTCAATTAGTTTCGAAATTGGTTCAGGATAGTGCATATGATCACATTCCAGGGATGTTTAAGCCTTGCGTATGCTTACCTAAACGTTCTTGTGTAAGTTCATCAGCTTTATTCATTGCCTCATTCGTTGCAGCAATTACTAAGTCTTGTAACATTTCAATATCATCAGGGTCTACCGCTTCTTCTTTAATTTCCACGTCAAGCACCTCTTTATGACCAGAAACTGTTACAGTAACCATACCGCCACCAGCTGTACCTTGTACTTTTTCTTCTTTAAGCTTTTCTTGCTCTTCGCCCATTTTCTTTTGCATTTTTTGCATTTGTTTCATCATTTGTTGCATATTTCCGCCACCGCGCATAAATATATCCTCCTTAAAACTTATATATTATATTGAATATCATTCATCTTTCGTTTCATTATACATGCCTTTTTAATCATTGTCATGTATCACTCTTCATCTATGATATTTACCGTACTTTCACCAAATAGGTCTTTCGCTTTCTGAACTACGTCTACTTCTTCAGGTTCTGTTGTATCCGTACCATTGTTATGTGTATCTTCTGATGTACCTTGCTTCCTATTTTGAAGGTATTCTGATCTCACACGCATCCACTGGTCTGCAGGTACGCCAACCACTTTAACGGTTTTATCTATAATATTACAAACAACATTTTCGATATTTTCACGTTTTTCATCGTCTTTATTCACGATTTCACAATGAATTTCTTCTTCTAATTTAATTAGTACATGCGTTTCACTTGCAGCCACCGGTTCAGAATTTTGTAAAAGACTGACCAATGACTTCATATCATTACTTTTAGCATGATCAACCACTTCTTGCCAGTGATCTTTAAGCTGCTTGATATCATCTTTATTAGCTTTATCTAATACTTTAGCAATTTGCTGCATAGAAAATGCATTTTTAGACTGACTACTTTTAGTTGTAGAACGTTTTGATTGTTGTGGTTGCGCACTCGTTGTTACACCATTCGCTTTAAGTGTTTTTAATTCACTTTCTAATTGTTCCATTCTTTGCAGTAACACATCATTGTTTGGTTCTGTTGCTACACTTGTAGTCGCTAATGTTTGAACACTTTCTGGTTTTTCTTTTATCATTTCTGCGATTTTTACTAACAAGACTTCAAAATGCACACTTTGGTTTACGCTAAATCTAATAGAAACGAGTGTATCATTAATGATATCAATCATTTTGTAAAGTACTTCTAAATCAAAATGCATCAGCGCATCATATTCAGTTTCTTCATTAGATGTCTTATTCATGATTGTATCTCTGACAAAGTAGATCATATCGTTAATCAAACGATTTACTTCTTTACCTTGTGAGATGAATTGATGATACGTAGAGAAGGCGTTTCTCACATCACCTTCTACAACTTCCTTAAATAATTCATTTAAAGCTTTCGCATCTACACTACCAGTAACATTCAATGCATCTTCTAACGTTAAATGTTCATCTCCAAAAGCAATTGCTTGGTCCATGATACTCAATGCATCACGCATACCACCTTCGGATGCTTTGGCGATAAAGTTTAATGCCGCTTCATCATATTCAATCGCTTGCGATTCCGCTACAAACTTTAATCTTTCCACAATTTCTTCCTGGCTTATCGCTTTAAAATCAAATCTTTGAGCTCTTGATATTATTGTCGGAGGTATTTTATGTGGTTCTGTCGTTGCTAAGATAAATATAGCGTGTGCTGGTGGTTCTTCCAATGTTTTAAGCAATGCATTGAAAGCACCTGTAGTTAGCATATGCACTTCATCAATAATATAAACTTTAAACTTTGATTCGCTCGGCGCATATTTTACTTTATCTCTAATATTTCTAATCTCATCTACACCATTATTACTCGCAGCGTCAATTTCAATCACATCTGAGTTAGTCCCTCGTGTAATCCCTTTACAAATTGCGCATTCATTACACGGTTCGCCATCTGAACGTTCAAGACAGTTAATTGCTTTCGCAAACACTTTCGCAATACTTGTCTTACCTGTCCCTCTTGGACCACTGAAAATGTATGCATGGGATTGTTTCTCTTTTGAAATTGCATTGCGTAGTGTTTTAGTTACATGTTCTTGACCTACAACATCTTCGAAACTCTGCGGTCGGAACATTCTATATAAAGCTTGATAATTCACTTTCGCACCTCCAATTGCATTCACAAACTATTATAGCATTGAACTTCGTACTTTGAATATCAATTAAAAGCTTCTGAGTACACGACATCACCTTGAGGCTGTTCTAATAGTTGATCCCACAGGAATTTTACCATGAAATATTCTGAAGGCACGTCAAATGGACATGTTATGTCATAATCTGCTGCTGGTTCGTATCCAAACTGATTATAATATTTTGGGTCACCTAGCACTATAATGGTTGTATAGTCTTGTGTTTTCGCACGTTCTTCTACAGCTTGTATCAACGCCTTACCCAAGCCTTTATTTCTATATTCCGGCAATACTGATAGTGGGGCTAATGCCAGAACAGTATATCGCTTCGTTCCATTAATGACTGTTATTTCAGATAGCATAATGTGACCGACCACATCACCGTCATTATTTTTAGCTACCACTTCAAGCTCATAATTATACTCAGGTGCGTTCCTCAGTTTAGCTACCAAATTTTGTTCATCATGATTCGACTCTGTAACATCTGCAAATGCTGCTTCGATTGCTTTCAAGCTTGTGTCATAATCATTTTCAGTTAGCGTACTTAAATATATTTGCATTGGTTTCCCCCCCAAACGTTCAGTTCAAGCCTTTAATGTCATAACATCGATTTCCAACAAGTTTTAAGACGGTTCCAATATGCCATCAAAGTATTGTTTATATTTTAATATAAAAAAAGAGTGACCGCTATCAAAAGATAAGTCACTCTTTATATATGTATATGATTTCATTAGTTTTAAAAATTAAAACCGTGCACCTTCGCTTCGAATGCGTATCACAAACGTTACCAAAGTCGACAGCTAAATCTCGGCAACCCTACGGCACATACGATGATCCACTTAATGCTGCTTCCGTCAGGACCTGACATGATTCATGGGTTCATATTGCATAGGACCGAGATCTTCAGACACTACGTGCTTTGGGCAGACTTCACAAAAACGCACCCTCAGCAAAGGAATTAAGTCTCGCATAAAGCGGATTTCGAGTACAGGGAACCGCTACCTCCCCACCTAGCACGGCAAGATATATCATACTATAATCTCATATTAGAATGCAAGTATTACCTTTTGCATGGCTAGTAAAACCTTTACAAATCCTTCACACATCAGTCTTATCATTGTACATTTATAGTTTATGACGTCTAGAAAAATCATTGAATTTAAATTCGGTCGCTAAATGTTTAGAAATATTATACTGAAATATCGTAGTGTCTTTTAAATGAACAATGCCACGTACCGTCGCTGTATACGCTGGATTGATTTCACCAAACACTTCATACTCCATCTCTCCAAACGGTTCAAATGTTATGGATTTGTTTGAATAACTAATTTCCAACCCTAATGTTTCCTCAATGTATTGATATAAAGAGTTTGTAGCAATTTCCGCTGTAACATTCGGCACAATTTCTTCTATTAGATAGTCTTCATCAATGATTTTTACTCTATCATCTATTTTTCTAGTACGTACCACATGACATAAGACAGTATTCATACTAATATTTAAAGCTTCTTTGACTCTCGGAACATCGCCCGCAGTAATGCTTTCGATCATCTTCACTTCTGTGTCATGCTGTAAACCTAGTCCGCGTTGCACTTCTCTAAAACTGGTTAAGTCAGCAAAAGGAAATTCTGTTACACCTTGATAAATAACAATAGAACCTTTCCCTCGAATCTTTTGTATCATTCCTTCTCTAACGAGTAAATTTAGCGCTTTACGCACAGTTTCACGTGATGCCTGATAAGATTCTACCAATTCATGTTCCGATGGCAATTGAGCACCATACGATATACGTGATTCAATAATATCTTTCCGCAATGTTTCATATATCGTAATAAATTTCTTCTGTGTCATCGTTTCGCTCACTGCCTTTTATAGATTATTGTGCAACTACTATGACGCCAAATCCATCAATCTTTCCATCTATCAACTGGCCATATTGCACTATGACTTCGCCATCTAACTTTAATCCTTCTGGTATTTCTATGCGTTCTTTTGAAAAGTTTGCAAGCACTATCCAAGTTTCACCTTTATAATGACGTTTATATATAAACAATTCATTGTGATCCATGTATAGTGGTTCAATATTTCCATAAGTAATAATGTCATGCTCATGGCGTAATTGAATTAAATGTCGATATGTCTGAAGTATGGATTGTTCATCTTCAACAGCTGCTTCAACGTTTATTTTATCAAAATTATTAGGGATATCAATCCATGGTGTACCTGAAGTGAAACCAGCATGTTCACCTGCTGTCCATTGAACAGGCGTTCTAGAATTATCACGTGATTTTTGTCCAAGAATAGTTAAAATTTCTTGCTCCTCATATCCTGCTGCTTTCATTTTGTCATAAGCATTTAAAGATTCAACATCACGATACTGTTTAATGTCATTAAAGCCTGGATCCGTCATACCAATTTCTTCGCCTTGGTAAATATATGGCGTCCCTTGCAACATATGCAGTACAGTCGCTAGCATCTTAGCACTTTGTTTACGTAGTGGTTCAGATGTGTCATCACCAAAACGCGTAACGACACGAGGCTGATCGTGATTACACCAAAATATCGCGTTCCAACCGCCACCTTCATAAATACCAAGTTGCCACTCCATTAGAATGTCTTTCAACTTATGAAAATCTAATTTAGCATTCGACCATTTTTCTCCGTCTACATAATCTACTTTAAGATGATGAAAATTAAACACACTACTTAATTCTTGTCGTTCAGGCGAAGTATATTTCACACAATGATCTATGGTTGTCGAAGACATTTCGCCAACAGTCATTAATTGTTTATCACCAAATGTTTGCTGATTCATTTCGTGTAAATAGTCATGAACACGTGGACCATCTGTATAGAATTCTTTGCCGATTTTTTCGGAGTTTTTAAATTCACCTTTTGAAATGAGGTTAATGACGTCGAATCGAAAACCATCTATTCCAAAATCAATCCAGTGATTAATGATGTCGTATAGCACACGTCTGACTTCAGGATTATCCCAGTTCAAATCTGCTTGTGTCACATCAAATAAATGTAAATAATATTCATCCGTTTTTTCATCATATTTCCAGGCATTTCCACCAAATTTGGATTCCCAATTCGTAGGTGGTTCTTCATTTGCCGATCTTCTAAAGAAATAATAATCTCTATAAGGACTATTTTTATCAGCATATGCTTGTTTAAACCATTCATGCTCTGTTGACGTATGGTTGATCACGATGTCCATCATAACCTTGATATCTCTTTTATGCGCTTCAGCCACTAGCATTTCTAAATCTTCAATTGTCCCAAACTTCTCATTCACTTTATAATAGTTGCTAATATCATAACCATTATCATTCATAGGCGATTCATATACCGGTGTTAGCCAAATATAGTCCACACCGAGATATTGTATATAATCTAATTTTTCAATAATTCCTTGTAAGTCACCTTCACCACTACCTGTCGTATCATTAAATGACTTCGGATAAATTTGATAAACGACTGATTTTCTCCAATCATTTTGTTGCATATTATTGCCACCTCTACTTTTAATATTTTAAAAAAGAAACCCGCTAAGTAATTTTAGCGAGTTTAATTGTACTTCTCTGTCGTTGACGCCTATTCTTCAACCATTTCTTTCGCTTCTTCTTTACTAAATCTTGATAGGAATACTGTTAATATGGCAGGAACTACAAATGCTATAGCTGTCACTACTAAATATACTCCCCAGTATTCACTTTTTATTGAAATAAATGCTGGAAGACCACCAACACCAACACTACCTAGCACACGCGTCGCACCTAATACTGCACCTAAGATACAAGAAGTTGTAATCGCGGCGATAAATGGATATTTCAGTGGTAAATTCACCCCAAATAGTGCAGGTTCTGTGACACCTAAGAAACCTGAAACGCCTGAAGTCATTGCTAAACCTTGTTCTTTGACCATTTTACGTCTTCTATAAACGAACCAAGCACCAAATGCTGCAGAACCTTGGCAGATATTAGAAATTGCAAGAATTGGCCACAGATATGTGCCACCAAGCTGACTACCCATTAATTGGAAATCAACTGCTAAGAACATATGGTGTAAACCAGTAATAACTAATGGTGCATAGAACAAACCATAGATGGCACCACCTAACCAACCAGCATGTTCAAACACAAATGTTACGCCATTTGTGATGCCAGTACCTAGCCATAACGCAACAGGACCAATAACAATAAATGCTAAGAACCCTGTAATCAATAGTGCTACAGGTCCAACGACCAACATTTTAATTGAATCATGCACAAATTTATTTAAGAATTTTTCAATCTGCGCTAATACATATGCAGCAAGCAAGATCGGTAATACCTGTCCTTGATAGTTTAATTGCTTAATTTCTAAACCAAGTATATCCCAGGTTGGAATATGACCTTTCGCTATATCGTATTGTGATACAAGCTGTGGATTCATTAAAATCAAGCCTAAAACCAAACCGAGAATTTGACTCCCACCAAACACACGCATACTACTCCAACCGATTAACGCGGGTAAGAATATGAACGCTGTACTTGCAATGACATTAATAATATTCGAAATATCACCTAGCTGCGGAAATTGTTCTACCAGTGGCTTTGGACCAAATAACCCTTCCATCGTCAGTAAGTTATTAATCCCCATCAGTAAACCAGCAGTTACGATTGCAGGTAAAATCGGTATAAAGATATCTCCCAATAACTTAATCAACCTTTGAATCGGATTTCCTTTCTTCGCCGCTGCCGCTTTTGCATCATCCTTAGATGCTTCACTGACACCTGTTTCTTGGATGAATTGCTTGTAAACTTCATCTACTGTGCCAGGTCCAATAACGATTTGGTATTGGTTGTCTGCTTTAAATTGTCCTTTCACTAAATCATTATTGCTCAATCTATCTTTATCTACTTTATCATCATCTTTCAAGACCAGTCTTAGACGTGTCACACAATGTGTTGCTGTGTCCAAGTTGTCTTTGCCCCCAATAGCTTCGACGATATCTTGTACATCTTTCTTTTTAACAGCCATGATGATTCACTCCCTTATAATTAAACTTTAGATATTACTAGAAGTATAACTTGTCTATACAAGTTTTGTAAAGGTTTTCATAAAAGGGGGGGGTTGCTCGTCGACTACAGGGCTACAATCTAAATATTTAAAACCACCTATAACAATGAGTTGGCGTTATTAGGGGGCTCAAATTATAGATGGTTACATCATAATCATGTACTTCTTTGATAAATTTACGGAAATGACCTTACATCTTTTTTCTATATAAAAGTACTTAGCCTAACTTAAATTTCGAATATGTAGAAAAGCGCATTAAAAAAGCAAGCATCCAAATTTTTCATTGAATACTTGCTTTATCTATATCATTAGTCTTGGTATTTTAAATATAATGGCGGAGGAAGAGGGATTCGAACCCCCGCGGGCCGTTAAGCCCCTGTTGGTTTTCAAGACCAATCCCTTCAGCCGGACTTGGGTATTCCTCCAAACACAATATTTATAATATTATAGTCCATGACAAAAGTCAATTAAAATCATTACCTTATACTAATGTTTTTTCTTTTAAATATTCATCCACTGCATTTGCGACAGCTCTTCCTTCTTGAATAGCCCATACCACAAGACTTTGACCTCTTCTAGCGTCTCCAGCAGCAAAAATGTTCGGTTGATTGGTTCTAAAATCTTTGTTGTCAGCTACAATTTTGTTTCTTTCTGTTTGAATATTAAAAGCATGCGGTACTGTTGTTTCTGTACCTATGAAACCAATCGATAACAATACTAGATCTGCAGGCCAATGGCGTTCTGTTCCATCTACGACCACCATGCCTTCGTCTGTTTCTTCCAGAATTTGAGTATAAACACCTTTCACATTACCAATACGGTCAACATCATAACGCATCGTTTGCACACCATAAGCACGCGGCTCAAATCCAAAGCGCTGTTCATATTCTTTATGCGCGTAATCCATTTTGAATACTGGCATTGCTAATGGCCAATAGGTATTTTCATCAAATTCAATCGCTTCAGGTTGTTTCGTATACTTATTAAATTGGACGATAGACTTACAGTTTTCACGAAGTGCTGTTGCAACACAATCGGCTCCCGTGTCTCCCGCTCCAATAACGACCACATTTTTACCTTCTGCAGAAATCGTTGGTTCCTTGATTTCACCATTCAAATACTGACCTTGCTCCGTCAAATAATCCATCGCAAAATGTATGCCGAATCCCATACGCCCTTCTAATGGTAAATCTCTCGCATTTTGAGATCCTGTACATAAGATGATTGCGTCATGTTTCTCTTCTAATGCTTCTCTACTCACGTCGACACCAATCTCTGTATCTGTTTCAAATCGGATGCCCGAAGCTTCCATAATAGATATTCTACGACGCACGACATCTTTATCTAATTTCATATTAGGTATGCCATACATCAGTAGACCGCCCGCTTCATGCGCACGTTCATATACCGTTACATGATAACCTAATTTATTAAGTTCTTCTGCTGCCGTTAATCCTGCTGGGCCACTACCAACGATGGCTACAGACTCATCTTTACGTTGTTCTGGCACAATTGGTTTAACCCAACCGTTTTCATATGCTTCATCAATAATCGTTCTTTCAATACCTTTAATAGCTACTGATTCACGATTTATTTTCATAACACATGATTGTTCACATGGCGCTGGGCATACTCTACCTGTAAATTCTGGAAAATTATTCGTTTCACTTAATCGCTCATATGCCGTCTTAAAATCTTGTCTATAAACTAAATCATTCCATTCAGGTATATAGTTACCGATAGGACAACCAATCGTTTCTCTGCCAAATGGTTCACCTGTCTGACAAAATGGCGTACCACAATCCATACAACGTGCACCTTGTTGTGCAGCTTCGTCTTTTGTAAACCTTTGCTGGAATGCGTCATGATTTTTCAAACGATCAACTAAAGATAATTCGTGTAATTGTTGTTTGTCATAATTCATAAATCCTTTAAATTCACCCATGACAATCCCTCCTTTACGATTTAATATACGGCTGTTTTTTGTTGTTCTGACATTAAGTGCGTACGCTTATCATTAAAGGCATTTAATAAAGCTTCATCCAAAGCATCCGTCTGTTGTTTTTGCAAATCTATCTTTTGCATCATTAATTTATAATCTTTTGGTATCACTTTTACTACCTTATCTGCAATATGATCAAAATCTGCTAATATCTCTTTCGCTTTAGTACTGTCGGTATATTTAACGTGTGCTTCTAACATATCTTTGACGACGTTGCGTTCTTCATCTACTGTTATCGCATCAAAGTCTAAACTCTCAAGTTGATTCTGCGCTTTAAATTGCGCTACATCAGATGGAAAAACATAACTAACGCCACCACTCATACCTTGACCAAAGTTTTTACCTACGTCTCCTAATATAATGATTCTGCCTCCAGTCATGTATTCAAGACCGTGATCTCCGATACCTTCCACGACGGCTTGGACACCACTATTACGAATACAGAAACGCTCGCCAGCTTTACCATTAATAAAAGCTTTACCGTGAGATGCGCCATAAAAACAAACATTACCTACGATAATTTCATTTTCACGTTGTTGATTAGGTGCTTTAACAATTACTTTTCCGCCCGATAAGCCTTTTCCAACATAGTCATTAGCATCACCTGTATGATGAATTGTCAGTCCGCTTGGTGTATACGCAGCTAAACTTTGACCTGCATGACCCGTCGTTTGTGCATATATCGTGTCTTCACTCAATCCTTCTGCTCCATGCGCTCTTGTAATCATACTGCCAGTAATAACACCCACATCACGCTGTTCATTGTTTAAGCGATATTGACCTTCGAATGATTGGCCAGATCTTATCGCTGTTTGTGCATCAGGATACAATTCAGTTAAGTCAAATCCTATATCTAAATGATGATTTTGTTCAATCTTCTTATATCTATCTCCATCATGTTGATACAATAATGCTTCAACATTCATAGATGCAGCTTTAGGTTGACGCGTTGCAAGATTGGTTTTACGCGTTAACAAATCCGTTCTACCTACTAATTCATCCACTGTTCTCAATCCTAGTTCCGCAAGAATCTCTCTCAATTCTTCAGCAACAAAATGCATAAAATTCACAACGTGATCCGCTCTACCATTAAATAGTGCGCGTAGGTCTTTATTTTGTGTTGCAATACCAACCGGACATGTATCTTTATGACAAACACGCATCATGATGCATCCTAAAACAACCAATGGTGCAGTCGCAAAGCCAAATTCTTCAGCGCCTAACGCACAAGCGTAGGCTACGTCTTTGCCAGTGAGTAACTTACCATCTGTTTCTACCTTCACACGTGATCTCAAGTCATTCATCATCAATGTTTGATGCGTTTCAGCTAATCCAATCTCCCATGGCACGCCTGCATGTTGAATACTCGTCTTCGGTGATGCCCCTGTACCACCATCGTAACCACTAATAACAATTTTATCAGCATAGGCTTTTGCTACGCCCGCTGCAATGGTACCAACACCTGTTTTAGATACGAGCTTAACTGTTATATTGGCATCTTTATTGGCATTTTTTAAATCGTGTATTAACTGTGCTAAGTCTTCTATCGAATAAATATCATGATGCGGCGGTGGTGATATCAAGCCAATACCTGGTGTTGAGCCCCTTACTTCAGCTATCCATGGATATACTTTGGTTCCTGGTAATTGTCCGCCTTCCCCTGGTTTAGCGCCTTGCGCAACTTTAATTTGTATTTCTTTTGCGTGTTGCAAGTAGTCACTTGTCACACCAAAACGACCGGATGCCACTTGTTTAATCGCACTTGAACGATTACGTCCTTCTTCATCAACTATAAAGCGCTCTGGATTTTCTCCGCCTTCACCGCTATTACTTTTACCACCCATTTGATTCATTGCTTCTGCTAATGTTTGGTGGGCTTCTTCAGAAATAGAACCATAGCTCATTGCACCTGTATTAAAACGTTGAACAATTGCACTTGCAGGTTCTACTTCACTGATATCGATTGGTGTTTGCGATGATTTAAATGTCATCAAGTGACGAATATGATCCGTACGCTTATGATTAACTTCGTTTGAAAATGCTTTGAATTTTTCATAATCATTCAATCGACACGCATGTTGCAATAAATGAATAGATGTAGGGTTAAAAGCATGGCGTTGACCTTGCTTACGCCATTGGAATGTACTCCCCGATTCAATGTACTCACTTTTTGGTGTCTGTCTAGATTTATTCTCTTTATCAATCATCTCAAGTGATATGCCAGATAATTTTGTTTGCGTTCCAGTGAAATATCTTTCAACAACCTCATCTGATAATCCAACTGCTTCAAAGATTTGTGCCCCTTGATAACTTTGAACTGTTGAAATACCCATTTTAGCCATTACTTTAATTACACCTTCAGACAATGTATCTGTATAAGTTTGAACATTTTCAGAAATATCCCCTTCTAAACGTTCATTTTGCACTAATTCTTCAATTGTTCGTTGCGCTAAATATGGCACAACCGCATTAGCACCATAACCTAGCAAACAAGCAATGTGATGAACCTCTCTTGCTTCGCCCGACAAAGCAACAATACTTGTTCGCATACGCAATCCTTCTTTGATCAACAATTGGTGAACATGGCTCACAGCTAATAATATCGGCATCGCGTAACCTTTTTCTGAAACTAAAACACTATCATCGAGAACTAAAATTTCTTCTCCACGTTTTACTGCTTGAATAGCTTTATTACCAAGTACATCTAGCGCGTCTTCTAAATCATCATGATATACCGTTGATAAACGCGCGACATTAAATCGGCTTTCTTCAATGACATTTAACTGCGCTTCCGTCATGACAGGGCGTTTTAATTGAATACGATTTAACGCATCTTCACTCGGTTGTAACAAATTCCCCTCGCTACCTAAATAAGACAACTCACTCGTTACAATCTTTTCACGATAAGCATCAATAGGAGGATTAGTAACTTGTGCAAATAATTGTTTGAAATAATTAAAGAGTGATTCATCCTGTTCATTTAATGCTGCTATCGGCACATCATAACCCATCGCACCAATAGGATCTTTCTTACTTTCAACCAATTCTGTAAGATATTTATCTATTTCTTCTTTGGTATAGACAAATTGTTTTTGCATACGTGTTAATGTTGCTTCATTCCAAGAAGATGGTTGATAAGACACATGCTCTAAATTCAAATCAACTTTAAATTGACTCAACCAACTCTCATATGGATGTTCATCTGCAATACGTGCTTTTAATTCATTATTTTCAACCACTTTATGTGCATTAAAATCAACTAATAGTAATTTTCCTGGGTTTAATTGGCCTTTAAATGCAACATTGTCTTCTGGTACATCTACTACACCTACTTCTGATGAAAAGACAATATAATTATCTTTAGTAATGGTATAGCGACCTGGTCTCAAACCATTTCTATCTGTTAGCGCACCAATCTTATCGCCGTTACAGAATGAAATCATCGTCGGTCCATCCCATGGTTCCATCAAATAACTATAGAATTCATAAAACGCACGTACATTAGCGTTGTTTGCTTTATTGTATAACCAAGGTTCTGGAATCATCAGCATTGCCGCTCGCTCTGGTTCCATAGCTAAAGATAAAAATTCTAATGCATTATCAACAATTGCAGAATCACTACCATCTTCATCTACAATATCTTTGACTTTATCCTTATCTTCACCAAAAATGGTAGCTATAAGCTCATTCTGTCTTGCACGCATCCAGTTTACATTACCTTTAATTGTATTAATTTCACCGTTATGCATTAACAATCGATTAGGATGTGCACGTTTCCAACTCGGGAAAGTATTTGTACTAAAACGAGAATGAACCAGACCTAGTTTTGACACGAAATCTTCATGATTCAAATCTTCATATAATGCGTTAATTTGATCTGAACGCAACCAACCTTTATATACAATTGTTCTATGCGATAAACTCGTGAAATACAAATCCAATTGTTGTTGATTTGCGTAATTTTCAATTTGTTTTCTCGCTAAAAATAATGTGCGCTCTATATGTGAAGTATCATTTAACGCAACAAATACTTGCTGAATATACGGCATTGTTTCTGCTACATGTGCTGCAATCGCGTTAATATCTACAGGCACTTCTCTATAGCCAAGCACAGTTAGACCTTCCGCTTCAAAATGCGCGTTAAACTGCGCTTCATGTTGAGAACCTTTAATTTTTTCGTTTGTAAAAAACATACCTACTGCATATTGACCTTCTTCAGGTATATCAAAATCAAGGTGTCGTGAAAAATATGCATATGGTACTTCGGTCATGATGCCTGCACCATCACCTGTGACACCATCAGCACCTATACCACCACGATGATCTAATCTACGTAACATTTCTAATGATTTTTCCACGATATCATGACTTCTTTTATTATCCATATTGGCGTAAAATCCTATACCACAAGCGTCATGTTCCTCGCGACTATCATATAACCCCAATTTCTCTTTATACTCGACCATGATCTTCACCTCTTTTACGAAAATTCTGAAAATTAAATAAGTAAGTAAACTATATAGCAGTTGATTAATCTGTTCAATATATAAAATAGATGATATCATTCTAATTATTAGAACGATTGTTGAAAAGAGGGTTATACATGGAAATTAAACAATTGAAATATTTTATAGAAGTTGCAAAAAGAGAACATTTATCAGAAGCAGCATTAGAATTAAATATTGCACAATCAGCAATCAGTCGCCAAATTGCTCATCTTGAAAATGAACTCCAAGTTACCCTATTCAAAAGAGAAGGTCGAAATATTTATTTAACAGATGAAGGAAAACAGTTTTTCTCTGAAGCAACCAAAATTATCGACCAACTTGATGAAACAATCCGTCTGTTCCACAATCAATCAGAGTCAAATCACTTCATTATAAGAATCGGCTATGTTGAATGTTATATTTCTCAAGTACTCACTTTATTGATACAAGCATTTGAAAACAACAGTGATTCTATTATTGAACCTATTCTAATGAAAGAAAGCGAAATATTGAACGCTCTGATTACAAACCAAATCGATATCGCCTTTATGGATTTAACACAAAAAATCAAACAAAATACATCATTAAAAATAAATCCGTTATTTGAAGAAAATTTTCATATCTACGTCCCTAAAGATGATCCAATTACTATGGCAACGAATCCACCTTTAATACAATTTTCAAACAAATCGATTTATGAACTCTATGCTTTGCCACCGCACATCAAACAAACATTAGCTAATGTCGTAGAAACGCCTATTCGCACTGTAACTAGTACACAGTTAGCTCAATACTTATTAAATAAAGGTCGAGGCTATATCATCGCACCATCTTATCAACTCTTAGATAAAAATCCCCAAAAATGGATAGATATCTCATTAGAACACACAGAGTTAAAACGGACCATATGTAGCATCATTCGTCGTGATAATAGAAAAAATGATATTCAACTCATGTTATCTACGATTGACCAGTTATTAAGTCGTAGCGCCACATATCATTAAATACTTTTCATAAATCTTTGAATTCAGTTCTCGATGCGCGTATAATCGCATTGTCTATAAAGAGAGGACTGAATTTATTTGAAGTCTGTTAAAACATTATTAACACGCCCCTTCAATTGGGTTGTACTTACCTTTTGCATTATTTTTGTTGGATTATTCATATTCACTTTTTTTAATGCTAAGTTTTATGACACACCGATTGGGCAAATTACACAAATAAACAATACTCAATCAACACAAGTGTCAGATGAACATCACAACAAAGATACTAAGCATAAAGAAACATTACATATTCATATTTTAAATGGTAAATTCGAAGGTAAAACAACTACAATCACACATGAATATACCGAGTCACAAGCAGACAGTGAAGCATTTTCAAAAAATGATAAAGTCTTATTGCACGTTGACAAAAATCTCAGCACCGCCTATATAACGGAAAAGAAACGCGATAGTTTAGTCGTTGCGATAACTGGTATATTTTTATTAACCGTGTTACTAGTAGGTAAAAAAATAGGTTTACAATCGATTCTATCTCTTGCGCTCAATACATGTATTGTATTATTAGCGATTTATATTCATAATCAATCGCCAAATATCAGTCTGTTCGGCCTAATGAGCATCGCCATCTTCATTTCTACGACATTAACGCTAGTCCTCGTCACAGGCTGGCAATGGCGGACACTCATCACCATTATCAGCACTTTACTTGGCACATTCTTATGCGTAGGTATTACGCAATGCATCATTCAAATAACTGATGGCTCTGGTTTAAAATTCGAAACTATGAGTTTTCTAACCTTGCCACCAAAGGAAGTATTCTTAGCTTCTGTCATGATTGGTTCACTAGGCGCTGTCATGGATGTTGCTATTACAATTGCCAGTGGTATGGCTGAAATTCTACGTCGTACACCTGATATCAGTATGAGACGTTGGGCACTTGCAGGATGTAACATCGGACAAGACATTATGGGAACAATGACAAATATATTACTATTTTCATATTTATCCGGAAGTTTGCCTATGCTCCTAATTTACTTAAAAAATGCAAACACCATTACGTATACAATTTCTATGAATTGGTCATTGGAAATTTCCCGGGCAATCACGGGTGGTATTGGCATTGTCTTAACAATTCCCATCACCATTCTATTGATGCAAGTTTGGTTTAAATTGCGAGGTGTTAAATCATGAGTGCGATAACATTATTAGGTCTCATATTATTTATATTAATGTTGATCTTTGGTGGGAAAAAGGGATTGATTTCTTATCTGACACTGTTTTTAAATTTTGTCATTTTATTTATTTCAATTATACTCATCATATTCGGTGTGCCTATTTATCTAGTTACACTTATATTCTGCATTGTTATTGCAGCCTGTAATTTGTTTGTACTAAATAGCTATAATACAAAAACAAAAGCTGCATTTTACGCTACAATCGTTACGACAGTCATATTAATCGCAGCTATATATTTATCCGTTTCAATCGGACATTTACAAGGGTTTACAACCGAACAACAGGACGAAACTTATATCTTTTCTATGAATATCGGTATAGATATGGTGAAATTTATGGTATTTACCATCGTACTTGCCGTGATCGCCGCTGTTATTGATTTAGCTATTACAATCAGTTCTCCAATGTATGAATTAAGCGAAACAAATCCTAATTTAACACAAAAAGAATTATTTCATTCAGGTATGCGGGTCGGTCGTGAAATATTAGCAACATCAGCCAATACGATATATCTCGCTTATTTCGGTGGTCAATTGACATTGTTTTTCTGGTTTTTCAAGCTTAACTATTCCTTTGGGCACATTATAAATTCTAAAATTTTCGCACAAGAATTCATTTCTATTATTCTTGGCGGTATCGCAGTTGCTATAAGCATCCCAATTACTGCATGGTTAACAGCATTATTAATCAAAAATCAAAAAGCACCAGACACCCATCGTTAATTTTAAGGACAGCGTATCCACAGTTCTTCTTTGTATTGTTTCAAAGCATCATCCTACCTCATATTATGTTGCGCTGTGGATGTAATCATAGATGTCATAAATTGTATGTTCAGTGCTGCCATCTCATAACTAACTAAAAACCAGTCTGAAACATCAACGATTGTTTCAGACTGGTTTTTTATATTTATTTACGTCTATTTAATTTATTTAATTCGCCACTAAAATAAGCGCGCTCCCCATGTACAACATAATCCAAGCCTTGTGCCTCTTCTTCTGTATCTGTCCCTAGTTCACTAAATTGGGCAATCACTTTCGCAATAATAAAAGTCATGATCCCACTAAATACAATGGTAATAGCTACAGCTATCAACTGATTGATTACGGGCATCATACCTCCGCCTAATAAAAGCCCATTTACCACATCGCCATTAATATGATGTGACTGAAATACACCAGTTAAAAGTGCACCGACCACCCCCCCTACACCGTGTATGCCAAATGCATCTAAGGCATCATTATAATGTAATTTCCCTTTAATGTAATTAATGACGAAGTAACAACACACACCGCCTATAAGCGCAATCACCACAGCACTCATATATCCTACGAAACCGGCAGCTGGTGTAATAGCAACTAATCCTGCAAGCATGCCCGACAACATACCTATCAAACTCGTCGTTTTCTTCATGCAATACTCTATCATTGACCAACCTAAGGCACCTGCACTCGCTGCGAGCACTGTATTCACAAATGAAATCATCGCTATTTTATTAAACGACAATGCGCTCCCTACATTAAATCCATACCACCCAATCCAAACGAAAATTGCGCCAATAAGTGTAATAATAAGGTTATGTGGCGGTCTTTTATCAAAGTTTTTCCCTGCACCAATCATAATTGCTAAGACCAAACCAGATATACCAGACGTTATATGCACAACTGTTCCACCTGCATAATCAATCGCACCTAATTGATCAATCCAACCTCCACCCCATACCCAATGTGCAACAGGACTGTATACACAGATAACCCATAAAAACACAAAAATTAAATAAGGTATAAACTTCATTTTTTCAGCTATTGATCCTGATAAAATTGAAACTGCAATGGTACAGAACATCAACTGAAATAGCATAAACAGCGCTAAAGGTATATGCGGTGAAATTGCTGATTGTGTACTAAAACCAACATGAGCTAAACCTATATATGTAAAATCTCCAAAAAATGAATTCCCAGATCCAAAACTAAAGCTAAATCCAAATAACATCCATGCAAACGTTACTATAACAATTGCCGACATACTTTGCATGACTGTATTCAATACGTTTTTAGATTGAACCAATCCCCCATAAAACAAACTTAACCCCGGTGTCATTAACCACACTAGTAACGTACAAAGAAACAAAAATAATGTATCATTCATATTCATAGCACTCACTCCTTTATACCGGAGCATAAACCCATTCCATATGAATAGCAAAAATGCGTCAGGAAAAATAACACTTTATGTTACCTTTTCTAACGCATTCCATATCATAACTATTTAATTGTCCGCCTTAAAATATAAACAGATCGACCTTCTAAAGTAGATGTTCCCGCATTTTCATAATTGGCCTGTTTATACAATGCTTGTGCTACGATATTGTCATTATTAACAGTGAGATAAATTTCATCTATATCTGGAAATTGTTTACTCAAGTAGCCTGGCAGTGCATCCATTACTTTTTTAGCGTAACCTTTCCCACGTTGGTTTTTATCAATGCTAAATGACCTAAAAAATATTGCGACTTTATTTGTAGTATATGGCGCCACGCCTTGCCCCTCATGTAAAGTAAAAAAGCCAACACATTGGTGCTTATGATTATAAATTAGCGTAGGATGCCTTTCACTATCATGCGCTGCGAGTTTGATATTTTCAACAGGTGTCTTAGTGAATTGACGATCGGAAATATCTAACGCTATATGCTTCACATCACTTATTAATTTCTCAGTATAGGGAACAAGCTCAACGAAAGATATCTCTCGTTCTATATTTTTAAAATGTTGCTGTTCTTCTATCCATGTAATAACGGCAGGCGCAATTTTATGTTCATCCTTTTTATCTATCCATTGTAAATCAGTGATTTCTTGACTTGGTACCAAGGTAGACCAATCTATATCTGCCGTCGTATAAAAACAATTGAGTTCTGTTTTCATATTTTTTTGTGGGTAGGCTTCGCCAACAACGGTATGCATATAAATTAAAGATGACTCAGGTATATCTAATTGTAGTTCTTCATTTAATTCTCTTTGTAACGCTTGTTTATACGTCTCTCCTATATCAATCTTGCCGCCTGGAAAATAATACTTTTCTCTATTCCTTGACTGAACAAGCAATAATTTCTCTTGTTCTTCAATTACTAAACACACACATTTAATCATTACTCAACACCCCACAGCATCAATTTCCGTTCCATACTAACTTTATATTAATGAATCAAACTGGTTTTATACTATCAACGCTTATGTTATCATATTTTATTATCCATACACATTAAATTTCAGACAATCTTAATTGAATGTATATTAATGGTATAATACGAAACAAGATAACTATTTTCAAAAATGGAGGCTTTACGATAAATGGCTAAAAAAACTAAAATAAATCGCATTTCTAACACACTTAATTTTGTAGGCATTGCTGTAGAAGGCTTTAATTGGTATGCCTATCAATCAAGAAATAAAAAATTAATTTACGCAAGCATTGCCATCACTAGTGTTGGGGCTGTATTAGACTTTTATACAGCTTTAAAATCACCACGTAAATTCGCAAAAGTATTTTCAACTTTCACACTTGCGAGCACACTATTTTCAACAGTAAAACGCTTAAAATCTGTTCGTAAAGGTGAAGTAAGTATCTAGTCACCAACAAACCAACCCAAGTTCTATTTAAAAAAACTCGAATCACAATATGGACATCCATACTATGCTTCGAGTCTTTTTTTTAATTTATTATTAATGAATATATACATAAGAACTTACTTGTGAAGCAGGAATTGTTCTATAAGTCACAATACCTGGTGATGCACTATAGTTCATTTCAGAAATCGTTATACTACCGTTAGCATTTACAGATTCTACAAACGCTACATGACCATAATAGCCCATATCAGATTGTAAGATAGAACCAACAGTCGCTTTGCGGTCTATTGTATAACCATCCGCTGCAGCAGCTGTATCCCAGTTATTGGCATTCCACCAATATGTACTAATTCCTTTACCAATTTGGGCACGTTTATTGAATACATGCCACGTACATTGACCCCAGTCATATAAATTTGAATGATTAAAGACAGGTGTCTTATACCCAGCAGATCCAGTAGAACTTGATCCTGAACCACCTGTAGATGCTTTACCTGATACTTTTAATTTTTGACCTGGATAAATATTAAAGTTAGTTAAACCATTTAAACTCATGATTTTTTGATACGTTGTGCCATATTTTGCAGCAATCGCTGATAATGAGTCACCCGATTTAACTGTATAGGTTGTTGTGCTGCCACTACTTGTGTTCCCTGAAGTATTTGAGCTACTTGAAGACGCTGCACCTGATACTTTTAATTTTTGTCCCGGATAAATATTAAAATTTGATAAACCATTTAGGCTCATAATTTTTTGATACGTTGTGCCATATTTTGCAGCAATCCCTGATAAAGTGTCACCCGATTTAACCGTGTATGTTGATCCCGTAGATGTATTTGACGATGTACTAGAACTTGTTGAACCAGATACTTTCAACGATTGATTCGGAAAAATAACGTTTGACGTTAAATTATTAAGCGACTTTAACTTAGCCACTGACATATTATATTTATTCGCTATTGACCATAATGAATCGCCGCTCTTAACTTTATAAGTTGTTGCAGCATCTGCGTTTGTCCAAGTAACTGCAGCTAATGCGCTTGTCCCGATTACAGTTGCAATAATTTTTTTACGCAATTTATGTAAACCTCCCAAATATTCTCTTTTTTCGCTTCATCTCTATACTCACCTGTTTATTATACACCCTCGACCTGTAAATGAGTATATTAATTATATGACATTATCATTACAAAAGAGAACAACTCGGTTGCGTTCAAATTAAACCGCAAACAACAAAGATTTATTCAAAAGGTCGTAATTTTATATTTTCTATACCAAAATATGCTTTTAATAGTGTCTGATAATTACTTTGTGTTACAGGAATTTTTTCTTTTTCACCATGATCCGTAATCGTTAAATGATTATTAGATAATGTTACGCGTCCATACAACTTTGCTTTACTAACAATTAATTTTTTTACAAATATAGAATGCGCATCATACTGATTAAAATGAATCGCTTCATCGAAATCCATGATTGCTTGCGCTTTGTCAATCGCGCGATATTGAATTTCCCAAGCCTCATCTTTATATTTGCTCATATCAATCGTTTGCGTATCAATCCACGACGCTTGAAAATATCCATTCACATCCTCAATCACTTCCGGTTCATTTTTTAATGGCATCGCTTGTTTAGGTACATCGGCATAACCCACATCTACTAAATATTTTTCTTGATTTATTTGTACAATTAATGCCATATGAGAACCGGCCATGGCCCACCCATTACCCGTATTGATTGTTGCTGATATCATATAAGCATCAAACCCTTTGGACGTTATCCAACTATGGAACAAACGATTCTGTTCGTAACAATAACCACCTCTGTGCTCTGAAACAATTTTATAAATCATCGCCTCATCGTCTAAAGCAATCGGTTGTTTATTTTGCACATTGATATTTTCAAAAGGTACATTAATAACATATTGATATATATAATGATTTAGTGTTGTTAAATCATTGTCACGATAATTTTCTGTATTAATATTTAAGTAATCTTCTAATGGTTTAAAATCGGTCATTGTCTTCACCCTTTTTAAATTTAAAATACTCCCTAATACAATTCATTTTAATAAATTTTGCTAGACTAATACAATTTATCTACATTACACATTTATCGATTTTTTCAATTTTTATTATTTGCAAATAACAAAAACGGGTAAGACAATACATATATGTATTGATAGATTTGACACTAGACTAATAAATAGATACGGTGTATATTCGATGTTTTTAAAGTTGTTATAGCTTAACAATTCAATTTTTCTGATTTTTCAAACTTTTAAATTCATATTTCAATATCTATCAAACTATTTTAATGGGGGTAATTATTTGACTAAAGAACACAGCGAACAACAAAAAGATTTACGTATTCGCAGCAAAGTAATTAGTGAAGGTGTCAGTCGTACACCCAATCGAGCTTATTTACGGGCGCTCGGCTTTGAAGATGAAGATTTTCAAAAACCAATGATTGGTGTTGCAAGTACTTGGAGTGAAGTCACGCCATGTAATATGCATATTGATGGTTTAGCTCGTGCTTCAAAACAAGGCATTAGTGAGGCAGGTGCTTCGCCACTTATTTTCAATACCATTACAGTATCAGATGGTATTTCAATGGGAACAGACGGTATGCGCTTCTCTTTACCAAGTCGTGAAATTATCGCGGATTCTATAGAATCAGTTGTCAGTGCTGAAAATTTAGATGCACTTGTCGCTATTGGTGGTTGTGACAAAAACATGCCGGGATGTATGATTGGTATCGCTCGTCTTAATTTACCAGCTGTCTTTGTTTATGGCGGCACAATATTGCCTGGGAAATTGGATGGTAAAGATTTAGATGCTGTTTCTGCCTTTGAAGGCGTCGGACAGTATAATAATGGCGAAATAGATAAAGAGGCACTTCACAAAGTAGAATGTGCCGCTTGTCCAGGGGCCGGTGCTTGTGGTGGTATGTTCACTGCCAATACGATGTCATCTGCTATTGAGGCCATGGGCATGAGTTTACCAGGAAGTGCTTCGCATCCAGCAGTTTCTACAAATAAATCCAAAGACAGCAGAGCAGCAGGTAAAGCCGTTTATAAACTATTAGAAAAAGGCATCTATCCAAAAGATATTATGACTAAAGAAGCATTTGAAAATGCAATTACTGTAGTCATGGCACTTGGAGGATCTACCAATGCAATTTTACATTTACTTGCTATTGCACATACAATCGAAGTCGATTTAACACTTGATGATTTCGAAAAAATTCGTAAGCGTGTCCCACATATCGCTGACTTGAGACCAAGTGGTAAATATGTCATGGCACATCTTGATGAAGTCGGTGGTATTCCAGCAGTTATGAAATTATTACATGACAAAGGCTTAATCCATGGAGATTGCTTGACCGTAACTGGCAAGACTGTTGCTGAAAACCTTGAACAACAACCTGACCTAACCGATAATAAATCTATCATTGATTTTGACAATCCAAAACATGCTACTGGACCGCTTGTTATCTTGAAAGGAAATCTTGCCCCAGAAGGCGCCGTTGCAAAAATCTCAGGTCTGAGCGTAACTTATATCAAAGGACCCGCACGCGTATTTGATTCCGAATCTAAGGCTACCAAAGCCATCTTAAATGACGAAATCAAACCAGGTGACGTGGTCGTTATTCGATATGCTGGCCCTAAAGGTGCACCTGGCATGCCTGAAATGCTATCTGCATCATCCATTCTTGTTGGTAAGGGATTAGGTGAATCTGTAGCGTTACTCACAGATGGCCGTTTCTCTGGCGGTTCTCATGGTCTTGTTATCGGACACGCAGCGCCAGAATCACAAGTTGGCGGTCCGATGGCATTATTAGAAGAAAACGACACGATTACCATTGACGCAGAAAAACTTGAAATTAGTTTTGATGTATCAGACGAAGAACTTGAGCGTCGTAACAAACAATGGCAAGCACCACCTTTAAAAGCCAATCGAGGTACGCTAGCTAAGTATGCTAAGCTTGTGTCATCCGCTTCAAAAGGAGCTATCACAGACTAAATTTTCTTTATAGGCAAGTAGCAGCGTAATGTCGCTTGTTATTAATAGTTATTTCTAGCACTAGAACCACATTTGAAACATGACTAAACGATTTTAATATCATGTTCTAGTTATACTAGCAATCTATTTCATGAACTTGTGTTTTACATTTAAAAAAACAGCTAACTGCTGTGTATATGAATGAATAGGCCGAAACTTCTAATGAAGTTTCGGCCTATTCATTTTGCTCAAAAATAAAACAATTCCATTCAAGACACTTTAGCATGCGCAATTGTTTTTATTTTTCCTCGCTATACCATTTGCGAATGCTTTTTTACCACTTAGGTATCACTCAACACAATTGAGCGCAATTATATTAAAGTAAGGGTAACAAAACAAAGCGAGGTGAGTTACATGAGCTTTATCATTGATATCATCAAAAAAATCGTTGGTTTATTCACAGGTAAATAATTTTTAAAAATTATTTGATGGGTTTGGGACATAAATAGTTGTCTCAAGCCCCTTTTTTATTAGAGCATAGGTGCAAGCGCTGACTCCTTTTTAACCTTTTCCATGTTAATCATTTACGTTTGCCCATTCTTCACACAGTATGCCCATTTTAATCGCATCATATAATTGGCCTTCTACAATTCTTGCTTGGCGAATACAAGCTTCTTCTTTCATACCTACCCTCATTGCAAGTTTTATCATCCGTTTATTACCAGACCAAGTGGAAATACCAAGTCGATGTACAAAGTTCTGTTCAAATAAATAATCTACCCACAATTTAAATACTTCAGAACCAATACCACTTTCCCAAAACTTTGTATCATAGATGACAATACCTATTTCTAACCAATTTGTATTTTTATCCACCCAGTACGATCCAACTGTACCTATAAATTGACCATCAGCCATAATAGCTAACGTACTTTCTACACTTGGATAAATGTAACGCCCTTGTTTCGTTCGCTCAAAAAATGTAGATTTATCTATTTTGGGTTCATTAATATACGGTCCATTCCATTTTTTAGCTGCTTGTAGCTTTTCTTCATACTTCCAATAATAAATTTCATCAATTATAGCATCGTTTATGACTGCTAATTCACCTTTTGAAAATGGAATCATTGAAACGCCTCCCAACTATTAGTACATATTATACGCATGATCATTTAATAAATATACTTTCATCCATAAAAAAGCTCTTCCTAAAAAGTTTACACATATTGCGTGCCTACTTTAAGAAAGAGCTTGTGATATATAGCTTAAATACGATTTTACTTAATAAGCTTTACGTGAATAGCTAACTTACGTTTAGATGTTCAAATCATCTTAGCGAACTGATATCATATTTTACTATTTTATTAAAAGAATAAAGATTTTATTACTCTGAAGAAAGAACCTAATAAATCGAATAAGTCACCTGACATCATCATAACCTCCTTCGCAAAATTTATCGCACAAATTATGCATCAAATTGTTCGTTACGTACTAAATCATCGGCTAAACCATGCCAAAACTGTTGTAGTTCTTCTGTTGGATGGCTATAATCCGTTGCATCTTGGCCAACGAAATCTACATGATCCCAACCATGTTTGATAGGTGTTACTTGCCATATACCTTTTTGAATTTGATCTGTTGCTTCTGTATATGCCTGATTAAATGGATGTTGTGCTGAAATTGTAGAAATCAGACCATCATTTTCACGCCATTCTTTTTCTGCTGCTTTCCCAATCACATTACCTGTAACAGTGAACGGGAAAAACATGCCGATATCAGATTTTTGCTTACCTAATAATGTCGGTCTTGTAGATTCACCAGTATAGGTTTTATATACAATATTAGGATTTAGGGACGTTTTTTTATTTAACTTTTCTGCGCCTTCACGTGTTAAATCATAGAAACCATTATCTTGCGTTGTCCAAAGTGCACTATTTTGTACACGTTGTACATATTTAACATATGATTCGCCTTCTCTTTGTTTAAGTCCCCATTGTCCAAATCTAAAATCTACTTTAGAGTTTTTATTACCTTTGAATTTCGCATAATCAAGGGCCAACTGTCTTACAAAGGCATCATTACCCAATTTATCTGCGGCAATTGTACCATTATGTGGCGTACCTAAAGTCGTAATAGAATTAATCATATTGTCATTCGTACCTTGATATAATGGTGAAATTTCACCACCATGCGCTTTTTGATATTCTATTTCTTCTTTGTTGCCGTTACGCAACAGTTCTTCTAATTGTCTTACCGTTTGTCCACCCATACTATGCGCTACTAGATGTACTTTTTGTCCTGGCTGCCAATCTTTATACACACCTTCATATGTTTTTCCGTAACGGTCATGTCCATATTTTTCAGCATGTGCTGCACCATAGTCCACAGTACCACCTTTTATGTATTAATAAAGTTCAACAGCACGGTCATAGTTACTGCTTAATACACCTATACTTGCTTCATATGTTTCATATCCATTACTTTCTAAGTCTTGGCGAATATCCAATTTGTCGCCACCCCAGTAATGCGATAAAACAGATGGATTAATAACATCTGTGAAACCATTAAAGCCATGAACCAAAATGATTGGGTCTTGTTTTTTATACTGTCCTTGTTTAGCAGTTTTATTTGGTTGTTCAGCTGTTTTGTTAACAGCTTGCTCTTGTTGCGCTTTATCTTTTGCATTGTATTCCGGATCTACTTAGTCTGCTTGTTCTTGTTGCGCTTTATCTTTTGCGTTGTATTCTGGATCTACTTCATCTGCATGCTCTTGTTGCACTTTATCTTTTGCGTTGTATTCCGGATCTACTGTATTTTTATTATCAATTGTTTTTGTTTGATCGGATTGTTGTTCAGTATGTAAGCTTGCATTATTCGTATTTTTTTCATCATTCGCTTGTGTATGATCATTTTCAACCGGTATTGCTGATGTTTCATTCACTAATTTTTCTTGTTTATCATTCCCCAATTGATTCCCATTCAATTGTTGTACCTTTGTTTCAGTATGATGGTCTTCTTCAGCAGCCTGAGCTGTCCCTACACCTAAAAATAGTAATGAACCTATTAAAATTGAAGAAGCGCCGAAAGTAAATTTACGTATACTGTACTTGTTTTGTCTTTTATCCATATTCAACACCTCTTGGTTAATGATTTTATACACATTCAAATAAAACTATATGAAAAGATTAACGATAAAACGTGGTATCAGTTCAAAAAACTTACCAATTAAAGCTTTCATACGACTCAACTCCTTTAAAAGAAAACGCTTACATCATTTCCGAAAATTTTTATTTATCAAAAGAATAATTTAAGACATTAAGTCCATACATCGTATCTAAAAAATTAAAACTTTTAATAAATAATTTAATTAGATTTTACTAAATAACTGCTATCAAGCCAACGATAGAGTGCAATTTAATTTTGCGCAATCAAAAAAGCACTCGCCAAATAACGACGAGTACATTTTAGATAAATTGAGCAATAAATATTAGTACGATGATGACCGGTAAAATAAATTTCACTAGATAATACCACGGCATAAATAATTTAAATTTATCTTTTCCAAAATGGGCTTTTAAATCATCTTTGTTTAGCACTTGTCCTACCACTAACGTTGTCCCTAATGCACCTAAAGGCATTAATATGTTAATAACTAAAAAATCCATATTATCAAATATTGAACCTGCGCCAAATTGAATACCACTTAAACTACTAAATGACAATGTAGCAGGTATACTAATCATAAACACTAATAAACTAGCATAAAAAGCAACAGGTTTACGTTTTGAATTATCATTTTTAGTAAAGTTTGAGACGTTTAATTCAAGTAATGATATAGAAGAAGTCAGTGCTGCAAACAAGAATAAAATTAGAAAAATTAAATAGAATCCTTGTCCAAAAGCCATCTGATCAAATACTTTGGGTAATACTTTGAATAATAAGCCAGGACCTTCAGTTGGACTGTAACCAAATGCAGCGATTGCTGGGAATATCGCCATTCCTGCTAATACCGACACCAAAATGTTCATAGCAACAATTGAAACTGCAGAAGTCTTAATAGTCATTTCTTTCGAAGCATAACTGGCATAAGTAATCATGCCCGTTGTTCCTAAAGATAAAGTGAAGAATGATTGTCCAAGTGCAAATAAGACACCTTCCATGGATATATCTTCTAAACGTGGTTCTAAGATAAACTTCAAGCCTTCCATTGAACCCTCTAAAGAAAGTGATTTAATCACAATCACAATTAAAAAGATAAACAGTAATGGCATCATAAATTTAGACGCTTTCTCTAAGCCTTTTTCGACACCCATCATAACAATAATCATTGTTAATAAAATGAAGATACCTTGACCTGTAATGGTTAACCAAGGATTTCCTATAATCGTCTCAAATGCTATACTTCCTAATTGATCATTACTAAAAGTTAATATTTGAAACGCTACATTGATGATATATATAACGATCCAGCCACCAATGACACTATAAAAACCAAATAATATAAATACTGCTAAATTACCGTTCCAGCCAATGACATTAAGCCAACGCTTTTTCGTTAATTTTTCATATATTTTAGTTGTGTAGGTTCTCCCCATTTTACCTACAGTAAATTCCATTATAAGTAGTGGCAATCCTACAAATATCGTAAATACTAGAAACATTAGTAAAAACGCACCACCACCATATATGCCAGCCATATATGGGAATTTCCACATAGCTCCTAGTCCGATAGCAGAGCCAGCACTTGCTAAAATAAATCCTGTCGAGGATTTCCATTGTGATTGTTTATTCATTATTTTTACATCCTTTATATTTTACAAAGCTTTATTGCGTTAAAGCGTTCGCGTGACATAGCATCTACTATAACATTTTTTTATGACTGACTCAATATATTTTTACACATGATTTCCTTATTAAAACCATGACACCAGTCATAGCAAACTATAATAACATATGAATGTTTCATGAACTTTCATATGAAAAATACTTTAAATATTATAAATTATCTGACATTTCATTGAATATATATTCAATTTATGATAAAGTAGCATGTGTTTTGTACAAGACAATCTCCTTGAAATCGAGGTATTAAGAATGAATAAACTCATACTAATTTCTGGTCTTATGTTATTTTCATTTTTCTTCGGGGCCGGAAATTTAATATTTCCACCTATGTTAGGTTATACAGCTCAAGAAAATATGTGGGTTTCTATGACTGGATTCGCTATTACAGGTATTTTACTTCCTTACATAACTGTAATCGTTGTGGCATATATGAACGGTGGCGTTGAAAGTATTGGGAATAAAGTACACCCAATCTTTGGTACTGTTTTTGCTATCTGTATTTATTTATCTATTGGAGCACTTTATGGTATTCCAAGGGCGGCTAACGTTGCCTATGAAATCGGAACCAACCATGTTTTACCGGTACATAATCATTTCACTTTAATTATATTCTCGCTTATCTTTTTCCTAGTTGTTTATCTAATTGCGCTTTATCCAAATCGTATTATTGATAACCTTGGAAAATATTTAACGCCGATATTAATTATTATTATTGCAGTCTTATGTATATTAGTAATCATTAATCCTGAAGGTTCAATCGGACAAGCGAGTGGCGAATATGCTCAAACACCTATCGTGTCAGGTATTTTAGAAGGTTACTTCACCATGGATTTAGTAGCGGCATTAGCCTTTTCCGTAGTCATCGTTCAAATGTTTAAAATGAGCGGTGTAAACGATCATAAGACGCTTGTAAAAAATGTAATTAAATCCGGCCTGATTTCAGCCATATTATTATTAATTATCTATTTTGCACTGGCGTATGTGGGTGCGACTACAAGTCATGAAGGCTTTAAAGATGGAACTGGTATATTAACATTCAATTCGTTACGCGTATTTGGTTCAATCGGAAACTTATTGTTTGGCGTTATCGTTATCTTGGCATGTTTAACAACATGTATTGGTTTAGTTAATGCTTGCGCAGCTTTTGCTATGAAGAAATTACCAAAAATATCCTACAAGATGTTTGTTTTAATCTTTTCTTTATTAGGCTTTTTAGTTTCAACATTAGGCTTAGAATTGATTTTACAAATCGCTGTGCCACTCTTAACATTTATTTATCCAACATCGATTGTATTAGTCCTTATATCATTGGTAAGTATTTTCATCCCATTTGAGATGAAATATGCATTTATATTACCAACACTTATGACACTATTCATTTCGTTGTTACAAATATTTAATGATTTTAACCTGTTCCAACCATTAATTTCATTATATAAAGTGCTACCATTATCAGATATACAATTAAGCTGGTTACTTCCATTCATTATTTTATTATTTATTGGATTAATCATTGATTATTTCTTAAAAAATAAAACCGTCAGTACATCTTAAATAGTCTGACATGCCATACTTAAATATATGATTTGAAATTCATTGAGTATTCGTTACCTAGATTAAATGAGGTAGACGAATACTCTTTTTTAGCTACAAGGATATATATATTATTGTCATTTGTTATAATCAGTATAAACAAATATATGCAATTGTCATTTGATTAATAAAACATATAGAATGGAGCATTATCATGGATACATTCAATACATTTTTAGAAACAATTGATAACGACAAACACAAAGCAACATTGTCTGAAGTTTTGAACTGGATTGCAGATACGTTTCCTAACTTAAAAACAACAATAAAATGGAATCAACCTATGTTTACGGATCACGGCACATTTATCATTGGATTTAGCGTTGCGAAACAACATTTTTCAATCGCTCCCGAAGCTAAAGCTTTAAAGGAATATACACAACAAATTGAGGCAGCTGGTTACTCGCAGACCAGCAACCTTTTTCGAATAAAATGGAGTCAAGACGTAAATTACACGTTATTAAAAGCTATAATTCAATACAATATAGATGATAAATCCCATTGTGATACATTCTGGAGACCATAACTTGAAAAATATATCTTTCTTTTTTGTGCTGATTCACTAAAGACGAAAACCACATACAAAACCCCCTCACCTAGTTTTCCAGTGAGGGGGTTCTGTTCATGATTCTATTTATTCAGTAAAATCACTTAATATGAGTTATTTAAATATTTCACTATCATTTTAATAATAAATTGGAAATATTTTTTAAATGGCTAAAGCAAATGTTTATAGGTTCTATTTTTATATAAAAGCCATAATTCCAGATATTAAAAATAAAATAGCGCAGATTAGATACAAGTGTCCTAGTTTTTTCGATTGTTTCTTAACTATGACATAATAAAGTACTATCATGGATAGTGCTAAAACAAGTGACGAGACGCCTCTATGAACAGATATGATATTAAACATGAACACCCCGTTCACGATAAAAAGTATTACCGATATCACAAGTGCAATTTTATCGAACTTATCAAGTCTTCTCTCTACTTGTTTCATTGACACATACCACCCTTTTGAATATTTTATCTAATAATCTTCAAAAAATGCGATGATGTCTTGTTCTACTTCGAGATGACCCTCACCATAAGTCATCAAATGTTTAGACGGGCCATAGCCTTTCATTTCTTTGTCTTCATGTTGGATGCGATCATAAATATAATGTGCACTCGTTTCATAAGCATCATCATCTTGCTCGCCATATTTAATTGCAATCGGTGCAGTAATATCTTTTAAATGCGCTATGACATTTTCTACCAATAATTGAAACTTATATAGCTGAGGACTATAATTTTCAATTTCAGCCAACTGTTGGTCAATATCTGCTTGTTCAAGACCAACTAAACTCCCCATACGCTGTCCATAAACTTCAAGTCTACCGGAAAGACCCGCATCACTTTTTCTATAAGGTGTAGACATAATCGCTATTGAACTTATCTCTTTGCTTTCTGCCAATTTCAATGACAAGATACCACCTAGCGAAATACCGCACACACTAATTTCTGAATATCCTTTATCTTTTAAAAATTGGTAACCGGCCGTTGCATCTGCTAACCAATCATCAACATCAAATGCCATTAATTCATCAAGCATTAAACCATGTCCTTTGTATGCTGGTACATAACAGGTAAATCCCGCTTCATGTAATTTTGTTGCTAATAGTTTTACATCTCGTACGGTTCCTGTAAAAGAATGAAGCAATAATATCGCCTTTTCAGACGCTTCATGTTCCAAAAATATTGGATTCGGTGCCTTCACATTTATCATTATTTGTCACTCCAAATTTTAGTTTCTTTATGTATTGTAATTGAAAAGAACTTGTCCAACAAAATCTTTCATTTTAATCATACAATTAAAAAACTTCCTTTCAAAATGATAGACACAACATATCACTTTAAAAGGAAGTACTACAAATTCAATTTCCTATGCTTAATTCTTACTGAAAACCTGTAATTCATAAATAGATTCATCATTATAAACATTAAAGCTATCAATAATACCATTTAAATACAGTACTTGTGTTTTTTGACTTACATTATGTTGATATGATATTTTTACATTTAAATCTGATTCATAGCCATTATTTTTGATTGTCTTTTCAATTTCACTAAAAACATCACGATTAATTGGCAATAAATAACCTTCATTACTAGGTAGTATATTCACATATTTCTTTTGTAATACATCTTGTTCGCCAATATAAATTTCAATTTTTATATTTTTAGCTGCTCCGCCACCTAGGTTATATAATTTCAACTAAAACATCTATACATTCTCCTCTTAAATTATATAGGAGCAATATATGTCTTTTCAAATAATAAATTACGCTTATTCATCAAAATTTACAATTTCCGTCTCTCTGTTATAACTATCTTGTTAATGTTGCTTTTAATTATTTTCTCTCCAGATTTAAGAGCTGAAGATACTTATCAGTCTATGACTGACTTAATGGATAATACAAACGAAGGTACAGATTGGGAACTCAGTTATAACGATAATAATAGTGACACACTTATCGGTGCTATTCACGGTGGTAACATTGAAGCTGGAACTTCTGAAGTCGAAAAATTAACTGCGAATAAAGGCGCATATCGCTACTATGCGTTTGAAGGTATTCGACCATCAGACAATTCTGATCTCCATGTAACTTCCACAAATTTTGATGAACCTATCATTGAATCAATGCAACAAAAGGTTTCCAGTTCTGTAATGATTCACGGGGCAGATGGTAATGATGCCACAATATACATTGGGGGCAAAGATGAAACACTTAAAGATTCAATTGAAAATGAACTAACTGAAAATGGCTTTAATGTAGAGGTATCTCCTAGTCATCTAGAAGGTGAATCCAGCCAAAACATTGCTAATAAGAACGCTGAAAATGCAGGTGTACAGTTAGAATTGACTACAGGTTTACGTCAATCTTTCTTTAATAACCAAGATTTATCATTTAATTCACGTTCTGATCAAAGTAATTGGAGTATGACCCTATATGATTTTGCTCATGCCCTTAAGGACACGATTGAAGCAAAATAAATATGAATCAATCACAGTCACTGTTCATATCATCACTGTGTTCGATTCATATCTTTTTAAAAGTATTAAGTTTCTTCTTCCACCACTCTATTTTTAGCGGCTGCGAACCCAAAAATGAAAACTAAAACAGACATCATAATAAATGCAATAATGACAATGTCCCAGCTGTTTGTAAGGTCATGAAGCAATCCAATCAAAAATGGACCAAATGCAGCTATGAAATAACCAACAGACTGTCCAAAGCCAGACAACGAAATACTACCATTGCTAGTACGAGCACGTATTGAAAAGAAAGTCATACATAAGCTAAAACATGCCCCCATTGCTAAACCTACAATAACCATACCCATAATAAGTATTGGTAAGGATTGTGCAAAAAATAATCCAAATCCTATTAAAAAGAGCAATGTGACAATAATCACTAAAATACGTTGATTTTTTAATTTCGCAGCTATTACTGGAAATATAAATGTCATTGGTACTTGCGCAAATTGATTCAACATCAATAAATAACCTGCAGTATTAGGATCTATACCTCTGTCCATCAAAATAGAGGGCACCCATGCGACCATCGTATAAAAAATCATTGACTGAAATCCCATCGTTAATGCAACCATCCATGCGATTTTAGATTTTATCATATTTAATTTTTTATTTTTGTTTAATTCAGCATTTTCAATCGTTCTTGCTTCGAGATTCGATCCACTGCGCACGGTTAATAGCCAAAGCGTTATTGCAGCCAGCCCTAATATGACCCAAAACACTAACGACAATCTGAATCCTAATAGCGTCATTTCAGATAAAGGATGACTCAACCCTCCGCCCAATCCTGCAGTAAAATTCATTGTCCCACTATAAATGCCAGTCATAAGTCCTATCTGCATTGGGAAGTACCACTTTACATAACTCGGTAGGACAACATTTCCAAATGCAATGGCAACCCCTAATAAAATAGTACCGATAATAAACACATTAAAGTCACCCATAATACGTAATATTAAAGCTACAATTAACAATAACGTCGAGTAAAGTAATGTATAAGACATGGTCAAACGTGTTGTAACTTTAGATACTAAGGGTGAAACGATTGCAAATATAATGAGTGGAATCGTTGTTAGAAAACCTGCGATACTATCGTTGATTGACATCGCTTCTTTAATTTCATGAATCACAGGTCCTACAGAAGTTAATGGCGCTCTTAAAGTTGATGCAATAAGAATGATTGCTATAACAACAATCCAATTTTTTTGAACTTTATGGTTCTGAGTTAATTCAGCCATTCTCCACCAACTTTCTCATTTTCATTTAATAAACTGATACTTATATACTGATGTAAGTATACAACAAATTTTTGACGTCGTTAATCGCATACGACTTAATAAAATGACGATTATTCTATTCTCTGAACAGATTTCTAACCACTCTCATTAGTCCAGATAACACTTAAGAGGGTTCATGTGCTTTATACACACACTTACTACTATTAATTTGAATCACAGACACTTTTATTTAAGATACCATTCAAGTGCTTGGCTTTCCATCCGTTTTACAAATGCATCTTTTCCGTCACAATATCCTTCTATATCATATGGAAACTGGTGTGCTAACGCTACTTTTAATTCTCCATATGCATGTGCAACTGCCACATTTGTTCTTAAATAGTCTCTAACTGCCAAATGACGATTAATTTCATAATGATATTCTTGTTGAAATACATGCACATGATGTGTTCGAGGATTTTCTCCTTTTTTAAAAAAGCGTCTCCCTGTTATCTCATTTTCTCCTAATGCCTTATAACCTATATTTGCCATTGCTTCATTAAAATGATCTATTTTATTTATATCTTGTACAACAGGCAATATATCTATAATAGGCTTTGCCTTTAAGCCAGGAACTGACGTACTACCAATATGATGTATTTCAATAACTTCATCACCCAATATTGAAAGGATTTTTTGCTTTTCATTTTCAAATTGCATTATCCATTGCTTTTGATGTGATTGAACATCTATTTTCATAATTGCACACTTCCTCACCTATTTTTTTATAGTATACATGAACAACCATTGTCCTATCATGCTTCGATTACCAATCCGTTATATTTTATATGCTATTAAATATATTCCGAACAACTTGATACCATCCTTATTTTTTAAAAAATAATTGCAAAAAATATTAGATTTTTAACCTTAATGGTTTGCTTTGCTAACTTAAAAGGCATAAAATTTATCGTTGGGATGTTATAAAAGGAGAGGTAATCGTAATGTCGGAAATTACAATATCAAATAAGAAACGAAATACTATTATTTTAGTTATGCTCAGCAGTGCTTTTGTCGCGATGCTCAACCAAACATTGCTCAACACTGCACTTCCTGCCATTATTTCAGGTCTTGAAATCACTGAAACAACTGCTCAATGGCTCATTACAGGATTCATGCTTGTTAACGGAATTATGATTCCTATGACTGCATTCCTTATGGATCGGTTTCATACAAGATCACTTTATATTTTTTCAATGAGTGCATTCTTAATCGGTTCCATTATAGCTGCTTTTTCACCATCATTTGGTTTACTTATGTTTGCTCGAGTGATTCAAGCTATTGGGGCAGGTATTTTACTACCATTAATGCAATTCACTGTCTTCACCCTCTTTCCTTCTGAAAAACGAGGATTTGCCATGGGGCTTACAGGAATTGTTGCGCAATCAGCACCTGCAATTGGCCCTACATTAACTGGATTTCTCATAGACACCTTTAGTTGGAGAGCTCCTTTTATCGTAGTTGCAGCAATTGCTATCATTGCCTTTATTATTGGTATTATATTTGTCGAAAGTAATAACGAAACAAAACGTACAGAACTAGATAAAACGTCTGTTATGTATTCCACGTTTGGTTTTGGACTAATGCTTTACGGCTTTAGTAGTGCCGGTAATCTTGGTTTCTCTTCACCCATTGTTATCATTTCATTAATACTTGGTATTATCATCGTAGGTATCTTTGTCATGAGACAAATTAGAATCGATAACCCATTATTAAATATGCGTGTATTTGCAAATAGAACCTTTTCACTATCTGCATTCGCATCTATGGTACTATTTATCGGTATCGTAGGTCCGGCTTTATTAATACCCATGTATATTCAAACTGGTCTAGGACTGTCGGCTATCTTATCCGGACTCGTCATCTTGCCCGGAGCCATTGTCAATGCATTTATGTCCGTTTATACCGGCAAAATTTATGATAAATATGGTTTGAAAATATTAGCCGTACCTGGATTCATCATATTAATTATTATGACAATTTTACATTGTTTCTTAACTACAGACACACCTTATTGGTATGTTGTCATTATTTACGCTATCAGAATGTTTGCAGTAGCACTCATTATTATGCCGTTAAATACGATTGGTATTAACGCATTAGAAGCAAAAAATATTTCCCACGGCACTGCCATTATTAATTCTTTAAGAATCATTGCAGGCGCTATTGGTACAGCAGTTATGATTACAATATTAACGATTGTTAGATCTAATTACACTGAACATGTTAGTGGTTCGCAAAGTAAAACAGAAATCATGCAACATGCTACAGTGCTTGGTATCAATGCTGCATTTGCCTTCACGGCAATTTTAATGATCATCGGTTTCGTCTTAACCTTAATGATTCGCACTAAAAAAGAAACAATCAATAGCCGTGAAATTTAATATAAAAAATCCCCTCACATCAGTAATGTGAGGGGATTCATTTGATTTGGTCTATGATGTATTTACTGACATGTTGCTTTGGTTTTGTCTAAAAATAATTGTGCCGCTTTTGAAAATGTATGATCCTTACGCCATACTAAATTATGTTTCGAAACTAATTTTGGTTTCAATGGAATGAAAGTAAGTTCACTTTCTGTAGACGTATCAATAATACTGTCCAATGTAATCGCATAACCCAATCCTGCCTTTACCATCCACCCAGCATTGTAAGCCAAATTAAAAGTACTAACGATATTTAAATCGTCAAATTGTGTACCAAACCATTCTGCAAAATCATTTTTATCCAATGTTGTATCTAATACTTGTCTTGAACATATTAATGGTTTATCTACTAGATACTTATTATTAATATATTTATTTTGTGACAATGGATCACCTTTTTTAACCACAACACCCCAATGATCTGAAGTAGGTAAATACAATGTCTTATATTTATTTAAACTTACTGGTTGAATCAGAATTCCAAAATCTAATAATCCCTTATCAAGCCTATTTGCGATATCGTCCGCATTACCACTATAAATATGAAATTGAATATTAGGGTGTTCATTGTGAATATCCTTAAAAATATTTGCGATAACTTCCATACCTTTTGTTTCACCACATCCTATATACACATTACCTTCAATACTCCTATCAATTACTTTGAATTCTTCTTGTATTTTATTAGACATTTCAAGTAATTCTTCAGCTCTATTTTTTAATAGTTGTCCTTCATCCGTTAGTTGAATATTATGATTACTTCTTTTAAAAAGTTTCACATTTAGCTCTTTCTCTAATTCTTTTATTTGTCTAGATAATGTTGGTTGCGTGATATGTAACGCATTCGCAGCACGCGTAATACTTTCTTCCCTCGCTATTCTCACAAAATATTGAAGTGTCTTTAGTTCCATAAGGCATCTCCTTTGAGTTATTCAAAATAAGCATAACTAAAACTTTAAAATAAGTATTTGTCATATCTTATTCTACCGCCTAAACTAAAATTATTAAAGTTTGGGAGGGACAAATGATGAAAAATAATAAATTAATCATATTCATCTTAACTATTGGCGTCTTCGGTATATTAAATACTGAAATGGGGTTTATTGGATTAATCCCTCAGATTGCTGAACATTTTAATGTAAGTACATCTACTGCTGGTTGGTTAGTTTCCGTTTTTGCTATAGGCATTGCGATATCTGGACCTATTATGCCTTTATTACTTTCAAAAATAGAACGTAAAAAAGTAATGATTGCTGTACTTGTTATCTTTATTATCAGTAACATTGTCTCATTATTCACAACAAGCTTCAGCATATTACTCATTGCAAGAATCATACCGGCCATATTTCATCCTGTATACATTGCGTTAGCATTTTCTGTTGCTTCTGATTCCGTTAATTCAAAAGATGCTCCAAAAGCAGTAGCTAGAGTATTTATTGGTGTCTCTGCTGGCATGGTCGTGGGTGTGCCTATCGTTAATTTCTTGGCAAATCAATTCAATTTATATGCTGCGTTAGCATTTTTCGCATTAATTAATATGATTGTATTGATTCTCACTATAATCTTTATACCTAAAATGCCCGCTAAAAAAGCAGTAACATATGGAACACAGTTACGTGTACTTAAACGCCCTTTAACTTGGCTATCCATTATTGTATCTATATTGTTTAATGCTGCAGTTTTTGGTGTCTATAGTTATTTGACCGATTTTTTAAATATTGTAACTAACGCGCCAAGTCATGCAGTATCTATTATTCTCTTTTTATATGGTGCCTCTAATATTTTAGGCAATGTCATTGCAGGTAAGCTATTAACAACGATTCCCAAAAAAGCAATTTTTCTTTTACCTTTTTCATTGATAATTATTTATGTGGCCATGTTTGGTATTGGCTCATTTTTAATTCCAATGATGATGATTTCAGTACTTTGGGGTATACTCGCAGGTATTTCAGCAAATATTACACAATATGTCATTATCTCAGTTGCGCCCGATGCACCTGATTTATCAAATGGTATTTTTCTATCTGCTGTGAATTCTGGTACAACCATAGGTACATTTTTGGGCGGCATATTTATTGCAAGTTTAGGATCGAATTTTGTTATCTTTATTGGCATACTGGCCTGTATGATAAATATTTTATTTATCTACTTAAGAAACAGGGAGCTTAAGCAGTTTGAAATAACTTCATAAAAAGCAAAAACCCCTTCATATGTTTTCACTACATGAAGGGGTTAATTATTCAATATTTGTATTTTGGGCATAAAAAAAAGACGAGTTATACTCGTCTTTTAGCCGTTATTATAGTTTAACAACGTTAGCTGCTTGAGGACCGCGGTCGCCTTCAACGATTTCGAATTCAACAGCTTGTCCTTCTTCTAATGATTTGTAGCCTTCTTGAGCGATTGCTGAGAAGTGTACGAATACGTCGTTTCCACCTTCAACTTCGATGAAACCAAAACCTTTTTCTGCATTAAACCATTTAACTGTACCGTTATTCATATTAAATTCCTCCATATGTGCTTTTGCACGAATATTTGTAATCTGTCTTAAAAAATCAAAAGGAGTAAATTCAAAAGAATAAAACTACAAATCAATTTCACGAACTAAATTACTTAATACCTATTATAGCGTTTACTTCTGAGTTTGTACACCCCTAATTGAAAATAACTTTTATTATTTAATCATTCTCGTCATTATATTGTATTGACCGACTTAATTTTCACACGATTCATGCATTGTTCTCAGTTAATTTAAAGATCAAGACAATTTTTATGATTTATGAGTTCACAATATAAAAAGAAAGGCAACTTAATCTATAAGTCCACACTTTCTTAAGTTTAATCCGTAACCGCCTGAGCGCTATTTGTTGATTTTTGTATAATCTTGACCGTGTAACATCCAACGTACATTGTACTTATCCGTAAATGCGCCCATTTTACCACCCCAGAATTGTTCTTCTAAAGGCATTTCAACATCTACCGCTTCTTTAACACGATGATATAACGCTTCAACTTCTCTTGTGTCATCTTCATTATTAATATCATAGTCTATTAATAATGAAATACCATTGTTAATTCTTTCTGCTCTACCAAATGAATCAGATGCAAGCACTGTAGTACCAGCAATATCAAATTGCGCATGCATTGTCGCATTAGCTGCTTCTGCTTCACTCATATTAAAATGAGCTGCTTGATCTTTACCAACTGGTAATCTTGTAATATTTGTAGCACCAAATACTTCTTCATAATATGCTAATGCTTCTTTTGTATTTTCAAAATTCAAATAAGGAAAAATTGTTGTCATCCTGACACCCCATTGTTTAATTTATACTTGCTTTGCATATTATTACATAAGCTATAAAATAGCGGTACTTTTAACTCCGAATCACACAATTTTTTCGTTTAATTTGTAATGATACAACCAGAACCTATATCATCACACTTTTTTCTTATAAAATTCATGATCTTGCTAACATACTTAGAATAATCTTTTCCTTTTTGTCTCTAATTTTATGGCTTACTTTATACAAGCCTTGTTCTAACTTACCGTTTTCTACATATTTATTTAAGTTATGCTTAAGTTTTTGTTTCACTAATTTGCTCTCCCTATAATTATTTCAGTCCACTCCATTTTCATTGTTGTTACATTATGTTTCTCAATACCAAATCATTTTAATTATGTGCTTAATTTAATACTTTTAGTTTTCTTAATTTAAAAATATCCTCGCACTTATTACAGTACAAGGACATTCATTTTAACATTTTTCAATTTTAAAACAGCATGTTATCTTATTTACAAAGTAACATAATATAACTTTTAATAACATATATTATTTAAGTTATTAAATGTTGGAAGGTGTGTCGAAAATCAACTTCCTATTAAAAATCCTTTTAGGTATACTTTTCGTCAGTATCAGTTCTTGGAACAACACCATTTCTACACGACAGAAGGTTAATAAAAAAGCTGAAAAACATCGCACTGAACCAATGACAGGGGAACAGTTTCGTTTCATGTTTTTTCTAAATGTGACGATGTCTACTGGTTTTTATTTACTTTTGGTTCATACCTTTTTTAATTAAAAGTATAAAATTCAGTGCTTAAGTACATACAATAACTCGAAATTATGGAATAAATACATTACTTTCACTATCCTCAGGATAATAATAACCATTTGGAATTGATTGTAACTCTATCAGACTATGCCATGGCGATTTTAAATATACACTACTGCTACCTTCACTGTCTTCATATCTAGAGTTATCATGTTTCTCAGATAAAGGGCTCGCTCCTGCATCAACAGCTTGTTGAATTGCACGATCCATATCGTCGACAAATAACGAAATATGATGATACCCATTATCTTCCAAATCAAGTGGTTCCCTTTTATCGTCACTTTCTATCTCAAACATCTCAATATTCGGACCATTGCCAATCACAATCATACGTTGTTTAACAATAGCAGACCCCTTAGATAGGCCTAACATGCGCTCTACTTCTGGACCTTTTCTAGGTTCATCATCGTAAGTTAAGCCATCATATGCATATTTCGCATCAAAGGCATCTTTCAAAAATTTAAATGCTGCTTCAATATTAGGCACTGTCATGCCAATATGGTTAATACCTCTTATATTACTCATTTTATCTTCCTCCAATTTATAAACGTTTTAATTGTATACCCTATTTAAAATGAGTTTAATAATTGCAGTATATCATCCATTTTTTTCAGAAAAAAGCACACCTTATTTTTATTTATAAGGCGTGCTTGTAGATTTATTATTTTGTTAAATTGTTTTCAGATACTCTTCGCCTTGTTTTTTATCATAAACACCTTCTGTTTTAGCGATAAAGATTGTAGCTACTGAGTTTCCTAATACGTTTACACATGTTCTAAGCATTTCAAGTATTCTATCTACACCGATAATCAATGCTAAACCTTGTGGATTTAATCCTACAGATCCTAATGTAGTTAGTAATACTACGATTGAGGCTCCTGGTACACCCGCCATACCTTTAGACGTTAACATTAATGTAATCATTAATAAGATCTGTTCACCAATACTTAAATCAACACCATATAATTGAGCAACAAATAGCGCCGCAATAGATTGGTACATGGCCGCACCATCAAGGTTAAATGAATAGCCGGTTGGTAGTACGAAAGATGCAATATCTCTCGGCACACCAAAACGCTCCATTTTTTTCATTACTGTAGGTAATACTGCTTCTGAACTTGCAGTCGAGAATGCCAACATTAAATCGTTCTTTAATAGTTTGATAACTTGTGTAATTCTTACACCACAAACTCTTGAAACAATGCCTAATACAATGAAAATAAAGAATAGCATTGCAATTACCACAGTTAAACACAATTTGAACAATGGAATTAATGCAGATAATCCGAAAGTAATAATCGTTGTAGTAATAAATGCAAATACTGCAATTGGTGCTAATAATAATACTTTTCCAATCATCCAGAATACTGCTTCTAGTGCACCGCCTAAAAAGTCTTTAACCGGTTGTGCTTTTTGTCCAATTGCCGCTAATGCTAAACCAAAAAATACTGAGAAGAATATAACTGGTAATAATTCTCCAGAAGCAAATGCCTCGAAGATATTCGTTGGTATAATATTTACAATTGTATCGATCAAGTGATTGTCATATGTAGATTGTTCTGCAGCTTTTGCAGTTGATTCATATTTAGAAATATCACCTTTTGGAAGCAAATCAGGATTTAGTCCAACACCTGGTTTGAATAAATTACCAAAAATCAAGCCCATAAATATCGCGAAACTTGTCATAATAACAAAGTATAATAATGTCTTACCACCGTAACGTCCAATCGTTTTTGTATCCCCTACATTTGAGATCGATAACGCTAAAGAACAGAATACGATAGGTACGACTAACATTTTAATTAAATTTATAAATACATCGCCAAAAGGTTGTATATAATTAATTATATCTTTATTTCCATGTAATATACTCCCTAAAATTACCCCTAGCACTAATGCTATGATAATTTGGGTCGGTAAGTTTATTTTTTTGATAACTTTCACTCTTGTTCATCCCCTTTTTCAACCTAACATTGTCCAAATGCTAGTTTTCTACAAAATATATTTTATCATAAACAAAATTCCACTCATATATTAAATTTACATGCTTTTAAAAATATTTATGATTTTTAATTTTATGCAGACATTCAATTAAGAATTTATAAATTATTTTGAAAGGGGTTATAAACTGATAAACCCTGTCACCAAAGGTTATTTACGCATATATAAGTATTTTAAAGGTCATTTTTTAATTGTGAACAAATTTGTGAACAATAATAAAATAATCATCAAAATTCAGGCTTATTTGTTTATTTAAATGCCTAATATTGAATAAATATAAACGTGATTTTGTAAAATCATGCTACCTCATTTCATGATATACATGGTTGGTTTGATGTTATTTAAATTACTTTTGAATATATGTTATTTTTAAAATATAGTGTAGAAATATTTAAGGAGGGGTATCTTGATAGAAAACAAAGAAAGTTTTAGATTACTCTATCAAGCTATTAGTGAACTTGCAGCAGAAATGGGAGATAATCAGTTTGAAACTAAATCTATTAGTCTCATATTTTTAGATCTAGACATCGAACATGAATACTTTGACAAACTATTTCTATCATTCATACAATATGTGAGCAGGCATAAAGGAGAATCTATCTCATATAAGAATTTACTAGCTTTAATAGAAGACAAGATGCCACGAGACTTATCACTTCATATCAAACATAAAATTATCATTGGCTTTGCTAATAATTATTTACCAGAACTCAAACCAATTGCAGATGATATAAAATTTGCTATCTATAATCAAGTGAATAAAGAAATAGATCTTGAATGATTCTTGACGCACTTCATTATGATGCCTTTGCACAGTTTGACACTTTATATATAAATACGTTAAATTTCATTTATAAAATATTTAGGAGTATTTATATTGAAAACAGCATTATTCTTCGTCACAATTTTTGTATTTTCAATGATTTGGTCAATGATTATCATTAACTATTTACCGGATGCAGCAACTGCTAATAAACGTGATAAGACACGTTACAGTGAAAAACAGCGTTTAATCATTTTAGAAACATTGTCTAGAACTTGCACTTGGTTCATTTATTTTTTAGTCATTTCAATTCTCACAAGGTATTTAGGGCCGTCAAACACAAACTTTGATTTAATATCTAAGTACCCCCTAATCACGGTCTTAATTCCCTTGATTATACTTGGGGTTTTGAACTATTTGTTTGTTAAGAAAAAATACAAGACTACTGATTAAAACTTGTAATCTATGAATCAAAAAGCGCCTTTTTAATTTCGAAAAGACGCTTTTTACTCATTCAATGAAATCACCAAGTACATCATTCTAATAAGTTAAATAACGCTGTTACAGCCATTAAAACTCCTAAGTTGATAAACGTTGGTTTTTCATATTTTTGTTTATATTGCTCATAATCATATTCGCTAATTTTCTTATTTTTCAATTTCCAAAATACAAGTACAAAATAGATGGATTGGAACATTAAAATACAAAATGAAACGAGCAATGCCACGTATAATATCATTTTTAATATACTCATATAAACACCCACTTACTATTAATTAATCACTCGCCTTGAATTAATAACCTTAATGGTTAAGCTTTCTTGCCATACCTCATTAAAATTTATACTTTTCCAAACAAAACTGTATACCCCATCTAAAGCGATTTTAAATTAATTGCTGTACTTAATTTTTCCAGCTAAATCTGCGATTGTCTGGTCATCCCCTTGATTAATCGTGACCGTTTCAACATTCTCTTCAATCGCTTTTGTTGTTGCTTCTTTCATATTTGCATCAGTCCTTGAATCACGCCAATCATATGGAACATTTTTATATACATTGATTGACCCATCACCATTGCTACTATATGTCACTGAACCACCTACACGCATAGGAGCTTTTAATTTTACAACGTCTTCTTTAAAGACAGCACTGTCCTCAGCTTGTGGATTTACTTTAGAACCTTTTGGCAATTTTTCTACATTTAATGAATCCATACCATCCATATTATTTTTCAGTGGTCCTAGTTGATTCCACACGCGAGCATACTCAATTTCTTCATTATTGTATTGATTTAAAGCACCTTCGTCTTCATCAGTTGTTTCATTCTTGTCTTGAGCAGACTGATTACGTCCATCATTGTTTGTATTGGTATTTTGTTGCTCTGTTTTTTGTTCATTTTGTTTGCTGTTGTCTTTGTTCTTTTCCGATTTGTCTTTATCTGAGTTGCTCGTGTTATCTGTATTTTCACTTTTTTCTTTAGGTTCGTTATTTTCTGAAGCTTCGTTATTACAACTTGCTAATAGAACTGATAGACTCACGGCAAATGTAGCAATAATAGTCTTTTTCATAACAGCAGCCAACCCCTCTTATCAAATTATTAAGTTTACAATAACATATTTCTAATCCATTTACATTGTATTCAACATTAAAACTATCCATAATAGTTTTTTGAAAACGGCTATTTTAATAGTTATTTTTCACCAATTTTACTTAATCACTTTTTAAACAGATGTTTATTGTATTGTTAACAACATATTATCTTTATGCTACGCTTAGATAAAAAAGGTGGCTATTCATGCATTTACCAATACCAATTGCGATTGTCTTGGGAATTATTTTTGTTATTCTTTATACTTATATCGGTATGAAATTAACACTCAAACACCATAATCATAAAAGAAAACATTATAATGTAGAATCGATGTCTAAACTACGCATCTACGTCGAAGCATTCTTCTTTGTATTAGCTGGCATATCATTTGTGTCACTACTTATTTACATAGGATATTTTAGCTAGATAGCGACTTTTGTAATATATACGTGGTCAGAAAATTTTAATTTGGTTTTTGTAATTTCAAAACATAAAAAAACAACCCCTTAAGCCTATGCCTAAGGGGTTACTTCATTCTATACGATTATTCCCACTCAATTGTGCTTGGTGGCTTAGATGTAATGTCATAGACAACGCGGTTAACGTGGTCCACTTCATTTACAATACGACTAGAAATCTTCTGTAAGACTTCCCAGTCGATACGTGCAAAGTCACTTGTCATACCATCAATCGATGTAACAGCGCGGATGCCTACCGTGTGATCGTATGTACGGTAGTCTCCCATAACACCTACAGATTGGATGCCAGGTAACACTGTGAAATACTGCCAAATCTCACGTTCAAGACCTTCCTCACGGATGACCTCTCTTAAAATGGCGTCTGATTCACGTACAATTTCAAGTTTGTCTTCTGTGATTTCACCAAGTACACGGATACCTAATCCAGGACCTGGGAACGGCTGTCTCCATACTAAATGTTCAGGAATACCTAACTCGATACCTAATTCACGCACTTCATCTTTAAACAGTGTATTGATGGGTTCGATTAATTGGAACTCCATGTCTTCTGGTAAACCACCCACATTGTGGTGTGATTTGATTGTTTGTGCTGTCTTCGTACCAGATTCGATAACGTCTGTATATAATGTGCCTTGTGCTAAGAAATCCACACCTTTTAATTTAGATGCTTCATCATCAAATACATAGATGAATTCATTACCAATGATTTTACGTTTTTGTTCTGGATCAGAAACACCTTGTAATTTGCTCATGAATCGTTCTTGTGCATCGACACGAATAATATTCATGTTGAAACCTTCACCAAATTGTTCCATAACCATGTCGCCTTCGCCTTTACGTAATAAACCATGGTCTACAAAGATACACGTCAGTTGGTCGCCAATCGCTTTGTGTAACAATACAGCTACTACAGATGAGTCTACGCCACCACTCATCGCACATAGGACTTTACGGTCGCCAACTTGATTACGAATTTTTTCAATTTCAATCTCAATGAAGTTTTCCATTGACCATTCACCTATACAGTCACATACACGACGTACAAAGTTACGAAGTAAATCGTTTCCGTATTCTGTGTGACGTACTTCTGGGTGGAATTGCACACCATAGATGCGACGAGATTTATCTTCAATTGCTGCATAGTTGGTACTTGGGCTATCAGCAATCACTTCGAAACCTTCTGGAATTTCGATCACTTTATCTGAGTGGCTCATCCAAACATTTTGTTCTTCTGGTAAACCAAAGAATAACTCATCAGTCTTCGCATTAATAATGGCTTTACCATATTCACGTTCATTGGCACGCTCTACTTTTCCACCTAAAAGTTTTGTAGTTAGTTGCATACCATAACAAATACCTAAAATAGGTACTCCCAAGTTATAAATTTCTGGGTCAATTGTGAATGAATCTTCTTCATAAACTGAGTTAGGACCACCAGAAAGGATAATCCCTTTAGGATTTAAACGTTTAATTTCTTCCATGCTAATCTCGTGGTCATGTAATTCACTATATACACCCATTTCACGAATGCGTCGTGTAATTAATTGGTTGTATTGGCTACCAAAGTCTAAAACAAGTATGAGCTCTTGCTCTTTCGCCATTTCCATATCTTTTTTATCTCCTTTTAACTTAGAATGAATAATTTGGTGATTCTTTTGTAATTTGAACGTCATGTGGATGACTTTCTGCTAGTCCAGCAGGTCCCATGCGCGTAAATTGTGCTTCTTCTCTTAATGCTTCTAAGTTTCTAGAACCTGTATAACCCATACCAGATCTTACGCCGCCCATAAGTTGATAAATTGTATCTTGTAATGAACCTTTATATGCAATACGACCTTCGATACCTTCTGGCACGAATTTTTTAGGTGCTTTATCTTCTTGGAAATAACGGTCGTTTGAGCCGCTTTCCATTGCGCCTAATGAGCCCATACCTCTATATACTTTGTACTGTCTGCCTTGGAATACTTCTGTAGCCCCTGGGCTTTCTTCAGTACCAGCAAGTAGACTACCTAACATAACTGCATGGCCACCAGCCGCTAATGCTTTGATGATGTCTCCAGAGAATTTAATCCCGCCATCAGCAATAATTGCTTTACCATGTTTGCGCGCTTCTGTTGCACAGTCATAAACTGCTGTAATTTGCGGTACACCAACACCAGCAACGACACGTGTTGTACAAATAGAACCAGGACCAATACCAACTTTCACTACATCAGCACCCGCTTCATATAACGCTTTTGTACCTTCGGCTGTAGCTACGTTACCTGCGATTAATGTAACTTGTGGGAATGTTTCTTTAATATGTTTAACTTGCTCTAATACACCTTTAGAGTGACCATGAGCTGTATCAATAACTAATGCATCTACACCAGCTTCTACTAATTTTTGAGCACGGATGTCTGTATCTTTAGCAATACCGATAGCAGCACCAACTAATAAGCGGCCGTGTTCATCTTTTGCAGAATTAGGGAATTCTAGTACTTTTTCAATATCTTTAATTGTAATCAGACCTTCTAAACGGCCTTCTTTAACTAATGGAAGTTTTTCTATTTTATGTTGTTGTAATAACTTTTCTGCTTCATCTAATGTCGTACCAACTGGAGCTGTAACGAGTTGCTCTTTTGTCATCACATCAGAAATTTTAATTGAGAAGTCTTCAATAAAGCGTAAATCACGGTTAGTAATAATACCGACAAATTGTCTGTCTTCTTTATTATTCACAATTGGCACACCTGAAATACGATATTTACCCATTAATGCTTCTGCTTCAAAAACACTTTCTTCTGGAGTTAAAAAGAATGGATTTGAAATAACGCCATTTTCTGAACGTTTTACTTTTTGTACTTCATCAGCTTGATCTTCAATATTCATATTTTTATGAATAACACCAAGTCCACCTTGTCGTGCCATTGAGATTGCCATTTTTGATTCAGTTACTGTGTCCATACCTGCTGAAATAACAGGGATGTTTAATTTAATACCTTCTGATAATTGCACACTTAAATCCACTTCTTTCGGTAACACATCTGATTCTGCTGGTAACAATAACACATCGTCAAAAGTTAAAGACTCTTTTTCAAATTTATTTTCCCACATACGCTTACAGCCTCCTAATATTTGTTTGATAACATCATTATTTCATAACTTCCGTATCTTGTTGCTGTTTTATACCATTAAAAAAGAAATTCAAAATAATTGCTGAAATTGCGCCAAGAACAATACCGTTTTGTGTTAACCATGCAAATTGCTCACCCAAAGCTTTGAACGCTTGCGGTACTGCACTTATACCCGTTCCTAGTCCAACTGATACAGCAATAATCAATAAATTATTTTGATTCTTAAAATTAATATTACCTAATATACTAACACCATATGCCATGACCATGCCAAACATTGCTATCATCGCTCCACCTAATACTGGTAGAGGAATCATATTAGCAAGTGCACCCAATTTAGGAATACAACCACAAATGATTAACAAGATAACCATGCCATAGATAACTTTATTCTTTTTCGCACCAGATAATGACACTAACCCAACATTCTGTGAATAAGCGGTATACGGAAACGCATTAAAGATTGACCCTAAAATGATAGCAATACCTTCTGCTGTATAACCTTTTCGGAAATCTTTACGTTCCAATTTTTCACCTGTAATTTCACTCAATGCGTGATATACACCAGTTGATTCTATTAAGCTGACTAATGCGACAATAAAGAATACGAGCGTTGCACCTAAGTCAAAGCTAAACGTTGAGAACCTAAATGGTTGTGGTAAAGAGAACCAATGTGCTGTGCCAACTTGATTAACATCCACGATACCAAAGAGTGCAGCTAATACTGTGCCAACAATCAGTCCAATAAGTATGGCAATAGATTTTAGGAATCCAGCAGTAAAACGCTGTACAATTAAAATGATGATCAGCGTAACGACACCTAAGATGATATTTTTAGGATCACCGTAATGTTTATCACCTTCACCGCCTGCTAAGTAGTTCATCGCAACTGGCATCAAATTGATACCAATAATCGTAACGACACTTCCTGTAACTACGGGTGGAAAGAACCTAACTAAATAAGAAAAGAATGGTGCGATAAGAACTACTAGTATACCCGATAAGAATAATGAACCATATAAGTCACCAATACCTTTTGTTTGTCCAATTAAAATCATCGGTGCCACAGCTGTAAATGTACAGCCTAATACGATTGGTAGTCCTGTTCCTGTGCCTTTCCATACTTGTAAGAAGGTTGCTACACCACACATGAAAATATCAACTGTTACTAAAAAAGCGATTTGTTCTGGCGTGAAATCTAAGCTAGTACCTACAATAATAGGAACCAGTATCGCACCTGCATACATCGCTAATAAATGTTGTAAGCTTAAGATGAACGTTTTCATGCTTCGTCTCCTACAAACGTCACTTTATTACCACTTAATGATGCCACTTTACATAAAGATGAAACGGTTAAACCAGCTTCTTCTAAACGTTCTCTGCCTGGTTGAAAGCTTTTCTCTACGACAATACCTATACCTACCGTTGTAGCCTTAGCTTGTTTCACAATTTCATTTAGCCCAAGTGAAGCATCACCATTGGCTAAGAAATCATCGATGATTAATACGCGATCATTTTCACCTAAAAACTCATCAGACACGACAACGGTACTTGTCGTATTTTTTGTGAAAGAATGAATCTCTGCTTGATAAACACCTTTTTTCAATGTACTCGGCTTCGCTTTTTTAGCAAAAAGACAAGGTACGTCGAAGTGCATCGCGGCCATAATTGCTGGTGCAATACCTGAAGCTTCTATCGTTAATATCTTCGTAATACCTTCATCTTTAAATTGCTCATAAAATGTTTGTCCCACATCGTGCATTAACCTTGCGTCTATTTGATGATTTAAAAAACCATCAACTTTCAATATCTTTTCATCAATCACAACACCATCTGCTTCAACTTTCTGCTTCAACAAATCCACTCGAAAAAAACCTCCTCATTTTGTGTACAAAAAAATCCTAAACTAACTTAGTTTCAGGATCTATGAGTGAACGTGCAATACCAAAGCAGCATCGTTTCAATTACAATATATGTCCTTAAAATTAATTTTTTTACATTCATTTCCCTTTAACTATGTAAAAAAAGTATTCTTAATGAACAAAGCTTATATGTATGAGCGCTTTAAAAAGTCTAGTTTCTTTCACAACTTTTCATAACTTCTCAATTTGAATCGCTAGTGTATTGTATTGGTTACTCATAGTCATGTTGTTAATGGCAACATGGTAGAAACTTCTAAAGCCGTATCCTTCAGATTATATGAGTTAGATAAATTATTAACTGATGATAGCAAATTTTGGCAATATTTTCAATACACTTATTGATTGTAAACGCTTCACAAAAGCTTTTACTTCTTTTTCATATTTTTTCAGAAAACATTCACATATGCATGAAAATATCGTTTGTCAGTTGTGTAAGTTCATTATACAATGTAATTGTATTCGTTTTATATAATAACTTAAGGGTAAACACAAAATAATTCATATAATAATGAACGGAGGAACACTAAATGTCAGAATTCACTATTGTACAAAACAAAGAAGATCTTATCGATGCAATAAAATCTAAACTATCAGAGGGTTATAAAGAATCGGAAATGACCGTAATTAGTAAAACAAAATTACACATTGATGCGTTACATGATTCTGAAGTCAATCTAACTGCTACAAGTGGTTCGTTCAGTGATAAGATGGCTAAAATTTTAACTGGCGAAGACGGTGAAGAAGCCGTATTGGCTCACTACAAGCTACCTGAAGAAGAATTAGAACGCTATAAGAAAGAAATATTAAACGATAATTATCTCGTTGTTGCTACAAAGGATACGACTTCACACGTAGAAGCCGACAAAGCCAACGTTGCTTTCGAAACGAACCAAACTAAAAGTAATAGCCATTACTCCGAAGAAACAAACGGACCAAAATCATAATCCAAACGTTATACGTAAATCAAAGATGGTACTGGAGGCGTCAGTTTAAACTCTCATTTCACCAAAACCATTTTGAGACGCATTTGCGAAGTTAGATTAAGTACTGAGATACTGTTTGATTAATACTACAACATTTGTATAAGCAGTACTAACGTAAACATATAACGCCCTTATAATTTAGTCGGTCGAGACACACATATTGATGTCTCGACCCTTTTTATGTTTAACTGCAAATTAAATTAAATTGCAATTCGATTCATATTTTCTCTATTATGTTATAATGAACGCAATAATTTGGGGGTGTACCTATGGAGTTTAAGACAATAACATCAATCGATGATCCGTTATTTAAATCTGCATTGAAGTTATATGATGCTAAATTTGATATCGGTCTATCTGAAGACGAACAAATTTTTAAACAGTCCTTAAGAAACGAACGTACAAAAGATGATTACATCTTTTTAGTAGGCATTGAATCAGATGAAGTAGTGAGTTTAGCCACAGCGCATTATGAAGCTACGACAAATTCATCTTTTTTAATTTATTTAATTGCTAAAGATAAACACGAGCATGATGAAATTATCACAAAAACGCTTGAACGTATTCAAAAAGAAATAAACATTCTGTCGAATCAACTGCATGCACATGATGTCAATTTCATTATGTTGGAAGTGCCTAAAGAACCCGAAGACATTTCTGAAGATGTCGTTCAAATCATGGATAACAGACGCCAATTTTTATATGAACATGGTTTTGAAAAACAATATGAAATTGATTATTTAGCCCCTAATATCCAAGATTATGCGAGCGGCGAACCTATGGATTTATTTATAAAGTCAAATATTGAATTAACAAAAGATATCTATGGACCAAGCGTGAAATCAAATTATATTCTCAAGTATGTTTTTGCAAACAGAATTTCTCGAAGTGTTATTTATCCGTTGCTTGAACAAATGGAATTACGCAAACGATAGTTATCACCACTTGAAATCACTGTTAAAACAGTTTAAACTAACATAGAGGTAAGACTGACGTTTCACTGACCGAAGACAAACGTCGGTATACATAAATTAATTAATGAAAGGACTTATTTCTATGTTAACCAAAGAATTTGCACAACGCGTGGAGCTAAGTGAAAAACAAGTCCGTAAAATCGTTCAGCATTTAGAAGAACGCGGTTACCAACTTAGTAAAACAGAATACCGTGGCCGTGAAGCTACAGATTTCCAAGAAGAGGATATCGAACTATTCCAAGATATCGCCGATAAAGTTAAACAAACAAATAGTTATGATTTAGCTTTTGAAGAATTAGAAAAAGAAAAAGACTTCTTACAAGTATTAGTCAAAGATGACGGTAATCATTTACCTACAGATCAAAATGTTTCTAAACTTGTTGAAGATTTACGTTCGGAAATTCAAAAAATGCGTGATGAACGTCATATGCTTGGTCAAATGATTAACCAAGTACATCAACAACAACAGGAATTACACGAAATGCAGAACCAAATCACTACAAAATTAGACGCAAATACAGAATCTCTAAAAGCGATTCAAACGTCAACAGATGAAATCAAAACGACACAGAGCGTTATCCAAGATTCTCAAAAAGAACAATCTGAGTTAGCTAAATCAAATGTTGAAACTGAACATGTTAGCACTGCTAATACAACAACGAATAACAGCGACGCGCTAACAGAACATTCAACTGAGAGTGCGAGCAATGACGAAAAATCTGATGATAAAGTTACTTCTACAACTTCTGAAACTGTAGCTGATACAACTGATGCAACTGCTTCTAACCCAACTGATAAATCATCTGCGCAAGTTGCGACTGAAGAATCTGAAATCACTCAAATCAGCGAACAACCAACTGAAACGACAACAGCTGATACAGATGCTTCAACATCAGCTACAAAAAGAGAAATGGCTTCTGCTGAACAAGTCAAAGCAGATGACAAAACAGATGAAACTTCTACATCATCTACTGATAATTCATCTATTAATGAAGAAATAACGAAACCGAACACACAAACGCAGCCAACTGAAGATACACATGCGCAGTCTTCATCAGTTGCAAATGACACACCAAAAGAAGAACGTAAAGGTTTCTTCGCACGCCTATTCAATCTATAAACTATTTAATAAATGGTGCTAATTAACTATCAAACTAAACGAATTCTAAATCACAGAAATGTGATTTAGAATTCGTTTTTTTATTTCATTCTCTAAACGGTGAAATCATCGTTTTGCTACCTTTAAATTATCAGAAAATAAAGTCATTTAAAATTCATGAATTTCTTGAGTCATAGACTTGAATATTATTGAAATTGCTAATATCCTTAGTATACGTATCGGATTTCAAAAAATTATTATTAAGAAAGTGTAGGTCTTTTTTTATGTTATTAACTATTCTTAACATTATTATTTTTGTGGCCTTCCTCGTTGGATTATATGTAATGGCTAAAAGACATGTATCATTTCCTAAACGTGTATTCTCTGCCTTAGGGGTAGGAATTGTTTTTGGTGTCGTTATTCATTTAATTTACGGCGTGGATTCACAAGTAACTAAACAGTCCATGGATTGGTTTAGCATCGTTGGTGATGGCTACATTGCATTACTACAAATGATTGTAATGCCACTTATTTTCATTTCAATCGTTTCAGCATTTACTAAAATTAAAATTGGGGACAAATTCGCTAAGATTGGAATTTATATTTTTATTTTCTTAATTGGTACCGTTGCTATTGCAGCAATCATTGGTATTATTTCAGCACTCGTATTCGGACTAGATGCTTCATCTATTGACTTAGGCAGTGCCGAAAGTTCAAGAGGTAGTGAAATCGCAAGCCAAGCTAAAGATATGGCTGCTAATACATTACCACAACAAATCTTAGAATTATTACCAAGTAATCCATTCTTAGATTTCACTGGTCAACGTACAACGTCAACAATTGCGGTCGTTATTTTCGCAGCGTTTATCGGTTTTGCATTTTTACGTGTTATGCGTAAACAACCTGAAAGTGGACACTTACTTAAACGTGGTATCGATGCATTATATAATTTAGTAATGGCAATCGTGACATTTGTTTTACGTTTAACACCTTATGGTATTTTAGCAATTATGACATCTACCATTGCGACAAGTGATTTTGGTGCTATTTGGACATTAGGTAAGTTCGTGATTGCATCTTACGCAGCACTCATTGTTATGTATATCATTCACCTAATCATTGTTTCAGGTTTAGGTCTCAACCCTGTCACATTTGTTAAGAAAACTGGCGAAGTACTTATGTTCGCCTTCACTTCTCGTTCAAGCGCAGGATCATTACCACTGAATGTGCAAACTCAGAAGAACCGTTTAGGTGTACCTGATGGTATCGCTAACTTCTCTGCTTCATTCGGTTTATCAATCGGGCAAAATGGTTGTGCGGGTATTTACCCAGCAATGCTTGCTGTTATGGTAGCGCCAGCAGCTGGTGTAGAAGTTAACTTACAATTTATATTATCTGTCATCGGTGTCGTTATTATCAGTTCATTTGGTGTCGCTGGCGTAGGTGGCGGTGCAACATTTGCATCCATTATTGTATTATCTACATTAAACTTACCAGTCGCACTTGCAGGTGTCTTAATCTCTGTTGAACCATTAATTGATATGGGTCGTACAGCATTGAATGTTAATGACTCTATGCTTGCAGGTACAGGTACAGCAAAATTAACAAACAACCTAGACAAAGACACTTATAACGACAATGAATATGCCGAGATTACAAACTAATATACTTGAATTAATCACTAAATCCGAGTAGCAAGTTTAGTCATAATTCAAGTAAATGGAAAAAGGTTGGAACACATACTGCTCGTTTCACTGTCTCACAAGAGATAGTTGAACGTTGTGTTCCAACCTTTTTTATAGTTTTTATCAACTTCTTATTTAATATCACTAATTGCGTCTAATACTCTGGTTTAAAAGGTCCCCACGTGATTTTATGTTTTCCATCGAGCGACAGTGTATCGATTAATTTTGACACATCATCAAACCACTTTAGAAATGCAGGTGTTTTCTCTAATTGTGCTTCTATACTGTCTTCGGTAATGTCGTGAAGATACCACGCTTTACTTTCAAATTCATATTGAACTTGAGAATACGCGAGTCTCGTCATACCTACACTATTATATATACAGTTTATTTGTTTAACCATATTAGGCGCCTGAGTAACGATACTATTTGAAATGACCTTTTTGTGCGCTTCATTATCTAAATCATTCCACATTCTTAACTGTCCATTCATTTGGAAGAATATATCAATCGTAGGGTCTTTTTCATCAAAGGAGATCAAGATGAAGATGCGTTCTGCCGTATAATCTACTGAATTAATAACACCGACAATTAATTTTTGAGCCATCTTTTCCCAATAGTGTTGGGCTTCATCGGGCGTGAGTTTACTATTTGATGAATAAATATAGTTTTCATTTTTATTCTGAAGCTCCGAAGCATCTGATTTTTTTCTAAAAATCTTATCAAACATATTCAACTTAATCCCCCCTTTCGAGTTATCTCAGGATATTAAAAATATTGAAATTATTATAAGTAAATCTCAGTTTTTCAATGAATTATTTTTTAATAAATCCTGATTTATTCAGTTGTTCTAACATATCTAGTCGTTGCTTCGCGCTCATAAAGTTAGCAACTTGATTAGACCATGATTCAGTACGTTCGCCATTTGTACGTGAACTATAATAGTCACTCACTGTTTGATCATATGCTTTTAATGTTTCACGTTGGCTATCTTTATCACTATCATATTTATTAGCATGAAATACATGTTCAAATGGCAATCTTGGTTTAGGGCTACCATTTTCATCATCTTCTGGAATACCTAATGCCATACCAAAAAGTGGGAAAGTATGTTTAGGTAATTCTAAAATTTCTCTTACTCTTTCCACATCGTTTCTCAATGAACCTAAATACACCATGCCATAGCCCATATCTTCAGCTGTCGCTGCAATATTTTGAGCTACTAATGTCGCATCAATAGTGCCTACAAGTAATCCTTCAGCAGATTCAAATGATGTTTGCATATCATGTTTAGATTCCTCATTGATAATGGAATGTCTATAATAATCCATTACAAAAACAAATAAATAGCCATTTTCAACAACATAAGGTTGCCCAGATACTTCTTTCAATTCTTCCTTAATTTCTGGATCATTGATACCAATAATTGAATAGGCTTGTAAATAACTTGAAGTTGATGCACTTTGACCAGCTTCTACCAGTTGTTTTATATGCGCTTCTGATATTGGTTCCTTTTTAAATTTTCTAACTGAATGATGATTCTTCAATAAGTTGTATACATGCTCAGACAATGTTAACCGCTCCTCTTTACATAAAGTTACTCATAGCATAACAAAACAGCGACTGCTTTGTTTACATTATGTTTACCCGTTTTCATTACTATTAAAAGACTTAGAGGTAAATAACTTACTTATTGCAATACAGATTAATCGTATCATTATAAAAAAATCGCACCATGCATGGTTTATTAATAGTTAAATTATTTTATATCACGGTACAAATCCAATTAATGGGTATAATATAATTAAAATCATTCAATCAATAATTGCGATATGTTATACATAATTTTTCTATATTTTTTTATGAAATACTTTCAAATCACAGATGCGCCTTTAGGTTGCTTTAAAATATATGATTTGGTGCGTGACGCATTAAAGGCTCTATATTAAATTATTCGTAAAGGGAGTGATTATTATGGAAATCGGATCAAAAATAAAAGAAAAACGCGAACAAAAACACTGGTCTCAAGACGAACTTGCAGAGATATTGAATATTTCAAGACAAAGTATTTCAAAATGGGAATTAAACAAAGTTTATCCAAGTATTGATATGCTCATTAAAATGAGTGATCTGTTTGATATCTCTTTAGATGAACTAATCAAGGGCGACAAACAGTTTAAAAAAACAATCATTGAAACATACCAAGATCCTGTATCGTATCATCATCAAAAAAGAGGCATGAATGGTTGGGAATTTTTAGCTGGACACTGGTGGCTATTCTTCCCGATTGCGGGCATGATTTGGTGGATGTTGCGTTCTTTTATTTAACAAATTGAATAACGCCGCTCAGGACAGTCTGCTATCCGTCTAAACAATGAAATCATTGATTGCTATATAGCTTATAAAAGATGAACAGACCATAAGCACGTAAATATTCATCTATATGAATTTAATCAGCACCCAATAATAATATACTTTTTTTAAATAGCCTTTCTTCTCATTTTCATGTTTTAGTTGAGAATTTAAAGGCTATTTATTATTTATACAGCGTTATTTTACAAAGTATAACGCTCGATTTTAATGTAAAAATACATTTTTATTGTATGCTGAAACACAGAGTCAAAGTGGTTTTTTTAAGCGTTTTCTCAAAATTCTTCTGTGTTGACGAATAATGAGGGAAATGCAATAATAGAATACGAAGATTAGAATTATTATAATTAAGAAACAGAAAAATCTACCCTTACTTAATTCTAATTGAAAATATGTTATTAAATAGGAGGATATTTTTATGTCATTAATAAATAAAGAAATTTTACCATTTACAGCTAACGCATACGATCCACAAAAGGATGAATTCTTCGAAGTTTCAGATGAAAACTTAAAAGGTTCATGGAGTGTTGTTTGCTTCTACCCAGCAGACTTTTCATTCGTATGCCCTACTGAATTAGAAGACTTACAAGGTCAATATGATAAATTACAAGAATTAGGTGTCAACGTATATTCTGTATCAACAGATACACACTTCGTACACAAAGCTTGGCATGATCATTCAGATGCAATTAGTAAAATTCAATACACTATGATTGGTGACCCTTCTCAAACAATCACACGCAATTTTGATGTATTAGATGAAGATCTAGGACTTGCACAACGTGGTACGTTTATCGTAGATCCAGATGGCGTTGTACAAGCAGCAGAAGTTAACGCTGACGGTATCGGCCGTGATGCTAGCACATTAGTACACAAAATCAAAGCAGCACAATATGTACGTCAACACCCAGGCGAAGTTTGCCCAGCAAAATGGGAAGAAGGTTCAGAAACATTACAACCTGGTCTTGACTTAGTAGGTAAAATCTAAGGAGGCATTGATTTAAATGCTAAATGATCAGCTTAAATCACAATTGCAACAATTACTTCAATTGATGGAAGGCGACGTAGTTCTAAAAGCGAGCCTTGGTTCAGATGATAAATCTAAAGAACTGAAAGAACTTTTAGATGAAGTATCTGCCGCGTCCGATTACATTACTATAGAAGCATCTGACTTGAAACGTACACCAAGCTTTTCAGTAGATAAACCTAATGAAACATCAGGTATTACTTTTGCTGGTTTACCAATGGGTCATGAATTTAATTCTCTAGTTCTTGCTTTGTTACAAGTAAGTGGTCGTCCACCAAAAGAAGAACAAGCCATTATAGATCAAATTAAAGCAATCGATCGTCCACTACATTTTGAAACGTATATTAGCTTAACGTGTCAAAAATGTCCCGACGTAGTTCAAGCATTAAACTTGATGAGTTTATTAAATCCAAATATTTCTCATACAATGATAGATGGCTCTATTTTCAGAGAAGAATCTGAAAATATTATGGCAGTACCCGCTATTTTCTTAGATGGCGAAGAATTTGGAAATGGACGCATGACGATCCAAGATATTTTAGCAAATCTTGGTAGTCAAGCAGACCCAGCTGAATTTAACGATAAAGCACCATACGACGTATTAATTGTCGGTGGTGGTCCTGCAAGTGGTAGCGCTGCAGTCTACACTGCACGTAAAGGTTTACGTACTGGTATCGTCGCAGACCGTATCGGTGGTCAAGTCAACGATACAGCTACCATTGAGAACTTTGTCACTGTTAAAGAAACAGATGGGCCTAAATTCTCATCTGCATTAGAAGATCATATTAAACAATATGATGTCGATGTCATGACAGGTATTCGTGCCAGTGATATTGAAAAAACGGATGACGGTATTGTCGTAACATTAGATAATGGTGCTCAATTGACGAGTAAGACGGTTATTATTTCAACAGGTGCGCGTTGGCGTAAACTAGAAGTCCCAGGTGAAGAAGCATTAATCAATAAAGGTGTTGCATTCTGTCCACACTGTGACGGCCCATTATTTGAAAATAAAAATATCGCTGTTATAGGTGGCGGAAATTCAGGCGTCGAAGCTGCAATCGACTTAGCTGGCATCGTTGAACATGTTACATTACTTGAACGTAACGCTAACCTTAAAGCAGACAATGTTTTACAGGAACGTTTAAACAGCTTACCTAATGTAACAGTTATTAAAAATGCTCAAACAACCGAAGTACTTGGAGACGATGCAGTGACTGGTATTAAATATCAGGATAAGGCACAAGGTGAGGAACATACGCTAGATTTAGAAGGTATCTTTGTACAAATTGGATTACTACCTAATACAGAGTGGTTAAACAATTATGTAGAACTAAATGATGCCAAAGAAATTAAAGTAGACCGCACGAATGCGACAAGTATCCCAGGTATATTTGCGGCAGGCGATGTCACTGATGATCGCAATAAACAAATTATTATTTCAATGGGCGCAGGTGCTAATGCAGCATTAAATGCTTTTGATTATATTATCAGACATTAGTAATACCCATTATCGTCACTGAAAATTAAAAATTTGAGATATAAATCCCCCCATTCTCAAATAAGAGGAGTCTGAGACATAAATAGATGTTTTAGGCTCCTCTTTATATTTAAAATCTCACTATTTAGACCGTCCATGTTTGCCTAAAATCTGGTTCAAATCTATAGTCTCTCACTCATACTATTTCCCCACGGCGTCAGCAAATTACAAAATCACTACAATATATGAATGCCCAAAAATTAAGACTTTTTCACATAAGGAAATGACTGACATCTCATTGTAAAACGAATCACCGTGTCAACTAGAGGTATTCATCTCCCATATGCTTTTTCACATCATATAGCTTATTTGATGATTAATTGAAATACAGCACATATCTAAGTAACATTTTATTATGAAAATCTAATGAATATTTTTAAAATTACTAAGTTCATCTCTTTTCTTTTATATTTTGTTCAAAAGATTGTGCATTTTATTATTTAATACATCATTCAAATAAATAGCACTACATGATACGCTTAAGTTATAATTTTTAAGAACGTGTTTATACATTCATTAGTTTGTTATATACGTATGATTATTTTTAAAGGAGCAGTTTTTATTTATGAAAAAAAGTATATTACTCTCATTGGTCTTAGTGCTAACTGTGATACTCGCAGCATGTTCAAATGATGAATCCGATGATGACAAAGGTTATAGTGGAAAAAACGCACCTAAAAATGTTAAAACAATTACTGAACAAGACATCTTTAATTCAGACAAAAGTGGCGAAACACTAAGCGAAGCAGAAGCTAATAAAGCAATTAAAAAATATCTAGATGTGAACTCAGATATTATAGACAATAAGTATCTAATCCAATACCAATTAGATAAGCAAACAGGTACAGATACAAAGATTACCGATAAACAAGCAAAACGTTTATCCGAACTATCACATAACTCAGTTAAAAATGATGTGCGTTTCAAAAAGTTCGTAAAAAACAACAAATTCCCAGATGGGTATGAAGAAAACCTCGATCGAATCGTTAATTACTTTACAGCCTTAAATAGCACAATCAAAAATGCTGACGAAGACATTGAGCAATTAGATTACCAGCCACAAAACAAACTTAATGTTGCAGATGTACCAACAAAATATGCTGGAGATGTTAACGGGAAACAACAAGATAAAATCAAAAAATTCTTAAAAGATAAAGGTATTAAATCTGACGCCGTCGACAAATAAGTGACAAACTTATAGTTTAGATATGTTTTCCAACTCTGTCGCTACCTAAGTATTTACAAAATATTCGGTTAAGTTACAAAGAGATTACATGACACCTTTTCAAATTTATAAAGGGCTCAAGCCTATTTATATCCATATTAACCATGGTCTATGACTTATTTCTGTAAAAAACCTTACTTAATTGTAAGGTTTTTTAATATGATATCCCTTTTTTTCACAAAGTAACATTTGTTATGCTTATTTATAAGTTAAAGAACAAATGCATCGAAGCTCAGCCAATCAAGTAATAATTTTAAGGAGGAACACCTTTATGATATTAACAATTTTAATAGGTGCCATGGCTGCTATCTTCATAGCTTTTAATCTCTTTGAGAAGAAAGAAAAATATGGCGTTGTTTCTTATAAAACAATCGCACTTAGTGTAACTTACGTCATACTTGCCGTAATTGTCGGAAGTTTTTTAGACAATTTCAACACGCTATTCCAAGGATTTCATGATAGCTTAACAGCAGCTAAAAGATATTAACCTGAACCGACGATGTCGTAGTTCAGGCTTTTTATGTTAATGGCTATTTTTCTAGTTCATAAGGTAAACAGTTTTCAATTTTTCTATCAATCACTGTAGCTTCCGAATCATATCCTAAATATACGAAGCAACAACGTATAACAACTTGATGTGCTACGATAGCAATGGAATCGAGTGAATCATCAATTTCATTTTCAAAAAATTGTTTAACACGTTCCATAACATCCGCATAACTTTCTCCCTCTGGCGCCTTTTGCGTAAAACTGTGACGAAATTCAAGATAATTTTGATCTTCAAAATAGCGTGTATAAGATGAATTTTGTTCCACTGCTTCAACAATTTTACCTTCAAAAACACCAAGCGAACGCTCTCTTAACAAAGGGGTCACGCTTACCGGAATCGATTTATCAAATATCGCATTATAAGTTTGACGTGTCCGTAATAAATCCGAAATATAAATATGATCTATTGCTTTTTTGTCAAAATAGCTCTGTAATAATTGAGCTGACCATGTGCCTCTCTCAGTAAGTGGTACATCTAATTGTCCACAGAAATAATTTTTCCCTTGTTTCTTATCATAATTTGATTGTGACTCACCATGTCTTACCAAATATATTTTCATATTAACCATCCTCTCTTTTCGTATGCATATGCGCATGATTACCATAATCAATTGGATTAACTAACAATACTGTCATGTTAAGCTTTTACTCTATATTTTTTGAAACTACCTTGTTAGTATACTAACTGAGGTGATACAAATGAATGACAGAGTTATACAAAACAGTACACAAGGAGAACGTGTTCTCGCAGCACTGAGTTATTTTAGTATCTTTTTTGCACCAATCATATTACCTATTTTTATATGGATTTTTGCTGATAGACCTACTTCTAACCACGCAGCTAAATCGTTAGCTTATCATATTATAACGTATATTGGACCGATACTTTTAATTCTCAGCATTGGATTTGGTGGCGTCTTAATCAATAATAGTTCTACCATTACCAGTGTGATAATGATTACAGTGGCAATTATTTTATTCGTCATAACCGTTTGGTATACGATCAAAAATATTTATCGTGGTGTCAGAGTATTGATCTCTGAACACGCTTATTTCCATCCCTAAACTGAATAGCAATTTATTTTTTGACAAAATTAGCAACATTTTAAAAGGTTATATACGAATTTACTTTAATCCTTTATGCTTAACATAAAAGGAGACAGAGTATATGAATAAAAAATTAACAATTTCTATCATTAGTATTTTAGTCATTATTGGTGTCGTCTTCACCATCTTTATGATTACATCGAGTCAAAAGAGCACATATTATGGCTATATGTCAGATAGTACAACTGCTGAAAAAGTAGTCAGTGAAAAAGATGGTCTCGTGACTAAAAACGTTAAAATAGACAATAAAAATGACGATTTCAAACCTAAAAAAGGTGACTTTGTTAAATTAGTTTCTAAAGATGACGGCAAAACATTCTATAAACAAGAAGTTGTAAAACACGACGATATTCCACATGGTTTAATGATGAAAATACATGAAATGGAAATGTAATCTATACATTTAATGTGATTACTACACAAAAAGCAGGGAGGCTCATAGAGACCTTCCTGCTTTTTGAATGTAGACAAATTCTGCGCAAGTATATGCGCGGAGTTTATCTATTTTAATTATTAGTCTTATTTTTAATACAGAATGAGAGTGGGGGCAGAAATCAAATTTTCTAATAGAGTTCTCGTAGGCTCACCTATGCAATCAAGTCAATATTTTATTGACAGTGATTTATGTCGACTCCTGTGGGAATAGCACTAGCCAAAGACTACAGGCTAAGGCAGTGCCGCGGAAAGTGTGCATAAAAAAACTGCCAACAAAGTCGGAGACTTTGTCGACAGTCTGAAAGCAGTAAAATTCCGTTCGTGCACTATCGATTCTTTTTATCCTTAAAATAAAGCAATAGCTCTATTAAGAAAACGATAATAAGAGAAAAACCAAATAATGGCATCAATATCCCTAATATAACCAGTATGATAACCAATGGAATAGACATTGGCTTTTTAACTCTTTTTGGTATTTTAATTTGCGTTGCTTTCATTTTCTTAATCCAAGACGTTAGACCCAGTCCTACCGCAGCAAGTAATGCGATACATACAAGCAAGTTAATCACTTTATTGGCAATACCGAACAAATGACCTTCATGCAGAGGAATACCCCATGTAAACCATTTACCAATTATGCCGTACTCTTGATATTTCACCTTACCTAAATCTTTACCATTATATTGATCTATATATAACGTCTGTTCATCGTAAGGTGACACGTCTAAGCCTGTCACACCTGTATTACTACCTTTCGAAACTGTAAATGCCGCTTCTTCACTCGTTGGATAAACAATTGAAAATGGCTTCGTAATGCCATCTTTTTGTGCTTCTGCAACAACTTTATCAATCGAAATTTGTTTTTCAATATCTGTTCTTGGCATTTCACCACTACCATGATGCGCAGATCCGCTCTCAGACTCTGGTTGCTTATTTTTACGTGTTGCCCAAGGTATTTCATTCACATCTGATTTAGGTGGATTAACTGCCAATTCTGACTGTCCCAACTCTCCAGAATTATCCATAACACTCGCAATTTTAGCCCCCATAAATCCAGACCATGGCAAGCCAGTCAATACAAGCACAAACACCGGTATGGCAATGATAATCCCAAGTGTAGCATGCCATTTTTGGAATCTTAATCGCTTACTTTTATTTGTAATTAATTTTTTCTTAATTAACATATACGTTCCAGACAATATCATGAAAATAGTCCAACACGCTGTCAGTTCTACCAAGTAATTAATAAAAGTATTTTCAGTAAATAATGAGCTATGTATATTTCGTACAACGTTCGCATACGTATGTTTTGCATTTTGATCAGCAACAATTTGATTATTTTGATCTAGAAAAACATAACGTTGGTTCCCTGCCATATCATCTAATGTAATTCTACTATTATAAGGCTCTTCTAAAATACTAACTTTACTTATGTAAAAACCATCAAATTTATCTTCTACTTGATCGACTGCCTGATTAAGTGATTGATGTTCTTTTACAGGACTATCACCGAAAAATTCTGTCTTATAAATATTATTTTCTACTTCTTGGAAAAACAGAAACCCAATGCCCGAAATTGTTAACGTAATCAGTAGCGGCGTAATAAATAACGCTGCATAGAAATGAAGCCTCTGTAATGGATTAAATATATTTTTCAAAAGTTTATTTCCCCTCTCTCTTTTAATATTATAAATAACTAACAAGATTATTGTGTAGATAAATTGTGAATATTTCAAAAGAGTTTTAAAAACAATTATCTACAATTTAAATTATTTTGTTTATTTATGACTATGGTAACTTGTAATTTAAAATGGGATAAAATAAAACGTCCAACACATCAAGTAATGTCTCAGACGTTCATACATGGTATTTAACTACTTTTACTCAATAGCAGATTAAGTGATAAGCCAATCAATATTGCGCCAACCGTATAATCAAAAATTGCTTTTATTTTTCTATTAGTAAACAATATCTTAATATATTGAAAATATAAACACAGAAAATAAACCAGAGCAAAATAACTGTGGTCACAATTGCAGTTAATATAGCAATTTTAGATGTAACAGCTTCACCAGTACTTAAAAATTGCGGCAATATACTGATATAATAAAGTAATGCTTTGGGATTTAAAATCGTACTAAAAAAACCTTGTCTATATGAACTTAAATAAGTAATACGCTGTGCTTTCATCTGAGATGTTGAAAAGTTCATACTTTGTCTTGCACTGATGATACTTCTAATTCCTAAATATATAAGATATATAGCACCTAAAATCTTAATTGTCACAAAGACATAATACATATTAGCCAGTATAAAAATAATACCGAACACAGCTAACAATGAATACACTATATGCCCTGACGCAATACCTAAGGCTGCCATAGCGCCATTACCTTTTCCTGAGGTAATTGAATTTTTCATTACGACAAAGAAATCCGGCCCCGGAACAATAATAATCATTAATGTTATGATAATAAATGCTGCCAAACCTTCCATAGACTACATCCCACCTTTGTACTTCAGGCATCAGTTACCAAATATCCCCGCAATATCGTAATTAACAGTTTTTATTTTAACTCATATGATTTGAGGAAAAATGAATGCTTATGTGACAATATTACATTTTTATTGAAGCCTGATTACTAGATATGATATATTAAAGGTGTAGTTGGAAACCGACTACTAGTCTTTTATATTCATGAACATATTACTCTTAAGGCGGCACGGATGTGTCGTCTTTTTTTATATAAACGTACATTGTCTACACTGCAATACTGTGTTTCGAGATCCTTCACGTCCTATATAAACTTGAAAATTGAATAATACCGCATCACATTTTTGACCGTATAATATTTACCAAATTGTCCTTCACTTTAACTCACTAATTTTAAACCAATCGTACTTCCCAATATCACTAAAATACATACTACTCTTTTAATATCCTTAGATTCATTATAAAAGATCATCCCAAGAATTGCGCCACCTACTGCACCAATACCTGTCCAGATTGCGTACGCTGTGCTCATCGGAAGGTACATCATTGCGGTAGATAATGCCATGAAACTCACAGCAAAAAAGAAAATGAGTCCCATTGCATCTCGTTTTTGACGATGATGCACATATGCATTTAAAAAATTTATACCTAACATTTCAAAGACACCTGCAAAAACTAATAAGATCCATGCCATTATGCTTCTCCTCCTTTATTTGTAGTTACTAATTTCAGGCTAATGACGCCTGCAAGTAAAATGACAATTAACATTATTTTCATAACATTAAACGGTTCGCCAAAAAACAAGAAATCAAACAACGTAACCCATGTTGTTCCGAGACCTACAAACACGGCATACGCTGAGCCTACAGGCAGAACCTTTGAAGCATCTACTAATAAATAAAAGCTTACAAATATAGCAATCATCGTAAACAGCCATTCCCACCAAGATGACGCATGGGTTAAACCAATCACCCATCCTACTTCAAAAAATGTTGCGATAATAATTTTGATCCAATTCATTCCTATGTCCTCCTTTAAAATAAAAAAAGCCTGGGAGATAGTGTTAATTACTATCTCCCAGGCTTTTATCCTTCCGTGTCACATAAAAATATGTGGCTTTCTCTCGGACCAGACCAAAGTAATCACCTTGCGGAACCCTAGAAAGCTTTATTCGATTAATTGTATCGTAGCAAATTACACTAACGATTACAAGCATGCTCATTCATTTCACCCAGTTTAAAATAATTATTATTAAGAAAAGGCTTAAGCATGCGTTTACATGTGAAATTTTACAAATTTCTAAGATTTTTTAAGTCAAAACCCTCTACATTTTATAAATTTTAATGTATAATCAGTTATAGATTATAATTATTATAATATAGATAAAGATGAGCTGAAATTTATTCTCATTTACATCAATCAATGCTTCAAATGCATTGAAATATAATATAAGCGAGGGATAACGATGCAATTACTAAATTATAAAATGCACAATGATGAACTAATCGCTACTGTACTTTCCGACAAAAAGCAATTATTTAAATATACTTTTGATGTTACGACGCCAGAATATGAAATATTAGATGTCCTTGAAGAAATAAATCACTATGTAGACAATGGACAACACCCACTTGGTTGTTCTTTACTTAAAAATTATGCCTACGAGGACGTGAGTCACAATCTTTTATAATCTTCTTTACACAACAAAAAGATGAGTATATCTGTTATGAATTAAACAGTATACTCATCTTTTAATTTTGCATTATTATAAATAGCCATTCCAGTTTTTAATTTTCGAAATCCAATCGCTTCGTAAAATGATTCATTCCCAGTTGTTGCGATAAGATGAATACAAGAAAGTTCCCCCAAATAATTCACCATTTCTTGAACAATTTTATTGCCAACGCCTTTAGATTGATAAGCGGTATCTACTACAACATCATAAATCGCGGCATTAAACACACCATCTGACATCGCTCTGGCGAAACCAATCACTTGGCCCTCTCTTTTTGCAATCACGACATGTGTCGCAGTATTAAATAGTGTAATCACTTCTTCTTGATTATGGCCATTCCAATGGTTCCCATGATAAATGCGCACTATTTCATCTATATCATTCATATCAAATTGATACTCATATTTTATATCCATTTAGCACACCTTCCAAAATAATTTTCAATATTTATAAACCACATCGTTCTTTATATATGAATTATTAAATAATATATATATTTTAACATGAATCTTTAAAAATTAATGGATGTCATAGCAATCTATTGATTTTAATACATATTAACTAATTTCATTATTACGTATAACGCTGATCATGATGTATAAATAGAAATATACATTGTACACGTTAATTATTAGCGACTGACGGGTAAATATATATTAAACGGGGCGATAACATTGTCACGCAACGCAATCAATACTGAATATTTATTAGGAGGCGACTTATCATGTGGATTGGTTCAATCATACTCATCATTGTCGGTATTGTGTTACTCATCATAAATCAGCAGACTTCTAAAAAGGAAGGCGTAAGCAAAAAACAAAGTTATATTAGTATCGGCATTGTTTGTATCATTATTGGTGCTTTTTACCTTATCGGACAGATTATTAAAGCCTTGGTTAGTTAAAGTCATATAAAAAAGCTCGGGTCTATTATGAGACCCGAGCTTTTGCATACTTATATCGAACGTGAAATTTAGATTTATTTACATATTAAATAAATCATTAAATGACTCTACCATCGTTGGATGTGTATAAATATTTGTATTCAATACTTTATATGATAATTTTTGATCAATGGCTAATTTCACTAAATTGATAATTTCTTCAGATTCTTTACCATATAACGTCACACCTAAGATGGTTTCGCTGTCTTTATCAACGACTGCTTTAAATAAGCCTCTTGGGTCGTTGTTTACTTTATGTCTAGGGATTGTATTAACTGGAACCGTATTTTCCATAATATGATATCCCTGTGCTTTTGCTTCTTTACTAGTTAAACCAACACGTGCTAATGGTGGATCGATAAATACAGTATAAGGCACCGCGCCACGATTTTCAGTAGAACGTTCACCATTTCCAAATAATTGATCTTTCACGATTCTAAAGTCATCTAATGAAATATATGTGAACTGCATACCACCTTTAACGTCGCCTAATGCATAAACGTTTGCTGCAGTTGTTTGGAGGTGTTCATTTACTTTAATTTCACCATGTTCACCCAATTCAATATCTGTATTTTCAAGATTTAAATCTGTATTGGGTTTACGACCAGTAGCTAATAGTACAGCATCCGCTTCGTATGTGCCATCTGTCGTATGAACAAGTGTACCTGCTTCAACATCTTCAAATCTTTCTGTATTCGCGTTTAAGACGATATCGACTTGTTTATCTGCTAAGTCTTTTTTAACTTCTTTAACGATATCTTCGTCTTCTCTCGGCATGATATCATCGCCACGTTCTAGGACAGTGACTTGTGTACCAAAATTGGCAAATATAGATGCAAATTCTAATGCAATATAGCCACCACCAACAATAACTAATTTTTTAGGTTGGAAATCTAGATTCATAATACCTGTAGAATCATATAAATTTTTTGAACTTTCTACACCATTAATCGGTGGAATAACTGATTTTGCACCTGTATTAATGACTACATGCTCTGCAGATAATGTTTCTACCACATCACCTTGATCATTTAATAAATTGACTTCGCGATTCGATTTAAATTTAGCTGTGTAATCTAATACATCAATATTGTCTTCATCTGCTAAATTATGATAGTTCTTGCTATTTAATGCATTGACAACATCTGTTTTTCTTGAAAATGCTTGGTCAAACGAACCATGGTCTAAGCCTTCATGTACAAGTGTTTTAGAAGGAATACAACCGATATTAATACAAGTACCACCATACATCTCTTGAGATTTTTCAACGACAGCTACTTTTTTACCTTGTGCTGAAGCAAATTTCGCTAGTGTTTTACCACCTTTACCAAATCCTATAATCACTAAATCATACTGTTTCATGAGAATCCTCCTTTAATACTTCATTTAATACGTCATGGATAGTTACACTTTTATAATAATCAATTAGTAAGGCTTGCTCTCTTTTATGAAAATTAGACATTGTATGACCTATTTCCCTGGAAATTTCACAGTCACTACCTTCATCACCTGTAAACAATCGTCCATCCGATCTTTCTTCACTAAATGCAACAAATAATTCAGCGAGATTCACCTTCATTGTTTGATCATTCGCTTGATAGCCACCGTATTTACCACGGCTTGCATCCAAGTACTGTTGATCGTTCAATTTTCTTGTGACTCTTCTTAACTGTACAGGATTAACACAAATTCGTTCTGCTAATTCACTACTGCTATACCGTTCATCCGGATGTTTCACTAAAAACGTCAGAAGATGCACAGCAATATTAAACTCTAAATTCATGAACATCACCTTTTAATTGTAACTTTTATAATTACATTAAAACGCATAGCGTTTACTTTGAAAAGTATTTTGCTTATATTTTTGTATTCCCTCTTTTTTAACTTTTATAAAAAAAAGAGCGAGATTGCATCTAATTAATTTAGATTTCTATTTCTCGCTCAATCACTTTCACTATAAAATGGCTGCTCTAATGGTAACGCCATGCTCTAAGTAGACTTTCAAACAACTGAGCATATAAACCCAGCCTTCTTTTTGACCTAATAATTGCTTCACATATTGCGTGTCGAAGTCTTTTTCAGTTGTTGTTACAACAGTGCCCGCTTCACTCTCTTCAAATTGAATGGTTACAGGATGTGCACCCCAAGTAAACGCTATTAACTGGTTATCCTCCACCCGCTCAATGTTGATATTTAACTCAGCATCATATTCTTCATAACGGAGTGTAATGGTCTTACCTTGTTCCCATCTTTCAGAACTAGAAGAGAACCAGAATCCTCCAATTTTCTCTGGATCTACAAATGCTTCAAAAACAGTTTCTCTTGGTACATCAACTTGCATTTTTGTTATGATATCCATCCCAACCACGTCCTTCCTATTTGTATAATATAATATGAATTTTACATATGTTTGACATGATTTGCACTTAGCATGATATTTTATGACGATTTGACTTCACATAGTTTGAACAGTTAATTATTTTGTATTACTTGTTTTATTTTATATACTTAAAGTTAAGTACTACAAAATTATGGAGGCGATATAATGATTCAAAGATTAGATGAGGTAATGATTTATGTTTATAATCATGATAAAGCAATTACTTTTTGGACTAAAAATTTAGATTTCAAAGTAGTAGAAGATACTGAAGAATTGCAAATGCGTGTGGTTAAATTGGCACCCAATGACGATGCGCAAACTGCCATTGTTCTACAAGACAAAGCTAAAGTAGATGAAATGGATATGGGCGTTAGCACTGATACACCCTCTTTGATTTTTGCTACTACACAATTCGATGAACTATTTAATCGTCTAAAAGATAGCCAAGTAACTGTTGGCGATATTATGACATTATCTATGGGACGCGTTTTTAATTTTGCTGATGAAGAAAACAACTATTTTGCAGTAAAAGAAGTTTAGATTCCAACATAGTTTGAGCCGTTCTATTTTATTTGTCATTGATATTGATAATGGGCTAACTGTCTATCATTCATCACTTTATTACCAAAGTAACAAGATTGTAATAAATATATGACACGATTAATGTTTGATTTCTGGGAGTGGGACAGAAATCAAATTTTCTAATAGAGATTTCGTAGTCCCACCCCGGCAAGGATGACTAGGATTGAAATGTTTACCTGAGCTAAAGCTCATGCATAAGTCTCACTAACTTAATGAATTAATCAGTGAGACTTTACATTTTCAATTCAGTCATCTACTACCTAAATGAAAAAGAGCCTGTGACATCTATTTCTGTCTTAGGCTCATGCTTAACAAGGGAGTATTATGAAAAACGCATTCCATTCTTATTTATATTATTTAATTATGTTGATTATTGTGGGAATTATTCTGGCTACACTTTATTTTTTATATGTTTGGAAAAATGATCAACCACAAAATCAAGATCATTATAAAAATTTCACTGAACTTAAATCAGATACTAAAGAACATCGTGATTGGCAAACAAATGCCAAAACAACAAATAACAAAGATATACTCGTTACAGCGATTCATGGAGGAGGCATTGAGCCTGGCACTTCAGAATTAGCTAAACTTATTTCTAAAAAAGGTGATTATAATTTATATAGTTTTGAAGGTTTAATGAAATCGAATAATCAAAAATTGCATATTACCTCAACCCGTTTTGATGATCCCAAACTAATTAAATTAACGAATCAATCAAATGAATCGATTTCGATACACGGTATACAAGAACAGAAGAAAGTTGTCTATATCGGTGGTAAAGATAAAGCTATGGCCAAATCAATTACTAAAGAACTCGAAAAAGAAGGATTTAATGTTGAAAAGAGCCCCAACTATGTTAATGGAGATTCCAGTAAAAATATCATCAATAAGAATGATACGGGCTCGGGCGTTCAATTAGAAATCTCAACTCAGTATCGTAAATCTTTTTTTGATCATGGGCGTCTCGATAGAAAAACACGTGAAAATCCCAATGATTATAAACAATCAATATACGATTTTGCTGAAGCTGTAACAAAAGGTATTAAGGAACAAACAAATAAAAATTAATAGGCAACTTAACCAGAATCGTTAAAACTATATGACGATTCTGGTTTTTTAAATTCAAAAAGTTTTCTAAAAAATTTACTTTCTTTTTTAAAGTATAGGTATAAAATACAATTGATTAAAATAGTAAAGGAAATGAATCATGAAACAATTAACTAAGCCTTTATACTTTTACCTATTACTTTTTATTACAACAACACTGATTGGCGCGTTACTATTATATTTGCCAATCACAGGTAAACATCCTATTGATTTTGTGGACGCCTTTTTTATAGCTGCTAGTGCATTTACGGTAACTGGGTTAGCTACTATAGATGTCTCTACCCAATTCAATTGGTTGCGCGATACGATTATCATGTCACTCATACAAATCGGTGGATTAGGGATCGTCACTGTGACACTTTTAACCTTTATATTAATCAATAAGCGAATTAGTAATAAAAGTCGCTACCTCGTCATGGCAATGTGGAACATTGATACGCCTGGGGGCATAATCCGCTTAATCTTACAATTTGTTTTGTATAGTTTGGTAACTGAACTTGTAGGTGCGTTATGTATTGCGTTATCCTTTATTCCAAAGTATGGCTTAGGACAAGGGGTGTTTTTAAGTATATTCACTTCTGTGTCTGCTTTTAATAATGCTGGTTTTGCACTTTTCAAAGATAACCTAATCAGTGCGGTTAACGACCCTATTATCACTATAACCGTGCCCTTATTAATTATTATGGGTGGCATAGGTCCACTTGTATTTCTTGATTTAGTAACAACACAAAAATTAACTAAACTTAAATTACATTCCAAAATCGTTTTGAGTACAACTTTCATATTAATCATCGTCGGTAGCATTTCGTTTTTCATTTTAGAATATCCATCCACATTAAATCATTTATCTTTGATTGAAAAAATTGGAGCTTCATTTTTTCAATCCGTCACAACACGTACTGCTGGATTTAATACCGTTGATATCGGACAAATTTCCACACCTACATCAATGATGATGATGTTATTTATGTTTATCGGTGGTGCACCCATCAGTTCTGCTGGTGGTATCAAAGTAACCAGCTTAGTTCTGACGCTATTATTTATAAAAAGTACATTAAGAAACGAGAGCCATTCAGCTATATTTAAAAAATCTATACCTGAACGTACACTTAAAATTGCTGTTACCATCACGCTTTTAGCAACTATCTTTGTATTAAGTATATCGTTTATTGTGAGTGTGCTAAATCCACATACATCCTATACGACCGTATTATTTGAAGTTATTTCAGCGTTCGGCACTGTAGGTTTAAGCATGAATTTCACAACTGACTATGGTACTGTAACTAAAATCATTATTATTGTAACGATGCTTATTGGTAAAATTGGCATCCTCACTTTTGTGCAATTATTTATTAGTGAAAAGAAACAATTATTCCATTATGCAAAAGACAATGTACAGTTATAAACAAGCACATATCCAATTCAATTGGACATGTGCTTGTTCTAATTTATACCTCTAATTTCATTATTGCTCCGAAATATTGCTGACATGTTGTAAACGTTATAAAAGCAATAAGTTCACTCATTTCTGCTTCAGTCAAATGGTCGTTTAAAGTCTGTAAAATATAATCAGGAATCTCCGTTCCTAGTTTCATATAAACATCAACAAAACCAAGACATATCATAGATTTTTCATCAGTAAATTTTCCCGATGGTTTCCCTTTTGCTTTACAATACGCGCATCCGTGATTTTGAGCAAGCATGCTTCTTATTTCTTCTTTTAAATCGCTAGACAGTTGGTTATCTGTTTCTAGAGATTCACTTAAATTACTCCAACTTAACATGATATCTTTGTTATATCCAAGCAACTTTTGAAAAGGCGTAGTACCATTTTCCGATAATTGAATTAATGCCATTATAATCACTCCTTGATTATCCATTATTTTATGGCATTATTAACTATATTGAAATGCTATTTTTTAAGTAAAAATAGTTAAATGCTTTATTATTTAAGGAGTTTTTATAAATGGACTTAACAAATAGAAAAATTTTACAAAGTTTAAATGAAGATAGTAGCAGATCATTAAGCGATATTAGTGAAATTACAAATCTTTCCATCCCCGCTGTTCGTGAACGCATTAATAAATTGAAGGATTCAGGAATTATAAAGAACTATACCATTGATATTGATTACAGTGCTTTAGGCTATGATATAGATATCATCATTGAAATCGTTATTAAAAACAATTTATATAAAGATTTCAAAACCTTTATTGCAGAACAGAGCCACGTCGCATTTTGTTATCGTATATCAGGAGATAGCTGCTTTTTATTTAAAGCAAGATTTAAAACCATGCAAGATGTAGAAACGTTTATAGATATTTTGCAAAAATATGGCCATACAAAAACACATTTTATATTTTCAGAAACGGTTTGATATCAAACGTTCCTTCTTTCAATTACTACTTTGAATAAATATCAAAATGTGATGCAAGTCGTTCTTTTAACGGATAACACTGATAAAACAAGATATTTTTATGAAAAATACGGTTTATTTTCAAATGATAAATATCATACTGTTGCATTTATGCTATTTAGACATACGCTTTAAGATCTTTATATAAATTAAAAGAGACACTTCACTATTGTAATTTAACAATTAAATGAAGTGTCTTTATTAATCTATTTCATTTTCAGTATTTGACCGACTTTAATACTATTGGAATTCAATTTGTTATCTGCTTTAATTTTATCTACAGTAGTCTTTTGATTTTTAGCAATACTGTATAATGTATCACCTTTTTTTACGGTATATGTTTTAACTAAATACAGTGTTTGACCTTTACTAATGCTATCAGATTTAAGATTATTCCACTTTTTAATATTATCTACACTGACGCCACTTCTCTTTGAAATATTATATAACGTGTCACCAGTGACAACTGTATGAGTATCGCCGGATATGTCGCTATTATTACTTGGTGCTTTCAACTTTAATGTCTGACCAACTGATAAGGAATTACTCTTCAAGTTATTCCAATTTTTAATATTATCAATCGTTACACCACTTCTTTTAGAAATACTATACAATGTATCGCCTTTAACCACTTTATAAGTCGCACCTGTAATAGCGCCATTGTTCCCACCAGAGAGTGCTTTATAATGTTTTTGAACTAAACTGTAAAACTGATTCATATTGTATCCCCATTGACTAAAATAACCAACTGGATCAGAGTGATCTGTGCCGCCCCAATATTGGCTGATGGCATTGTGACTAATAATTGTGCCTGTTCCCTGATTATTATCTGCAAGTGACGGTGTTAAACCATTTTCTTTTAACATTTTTGCAGCTAAGTATGCCTGATTATTAACAGATTTAGCAAAATCATCAAACGTATTAGATCGTGTTAATTCAATTTGATAAAAATACGGATTGGCATTTGCACCAGCACCCCATGCTAAATAGTTACTCGGCGCAGTTTGAATAATTTTATCACTGCTTGCATAGGCATGCACGAACGCACTATTGTAATTGTTGTACATGTAGTTCACTTCACCATCAATCGTACTGCTTGGATTGGCCGTTTCATGAATAACTACGCCTATAAATTTTCCAGACTTATAATTATATTTAGGTAAATTATTCATTCTAGCATCTTGGACGATTTGGGCTGGCTTTATATTATTATTTGCAATATATGTATTGACGTCTTGGTATGCTCTATTCGCAAACGTACGTGCTTCAACAGTATTATGTTCTGCTACTTTATTATGTAATTTTAAATCTTCTGGTGTTAATTGGTCCTTCAGCGCTTGTGGGCTCATCTTTTGAGCTTTTTCAAAATTAATCGGCTTACTTGTATTCTCTTTTTCATTTTTTTCTGTTGTTTGCTTATGATTGCCTTCTTGCGCTTGTGCGACTGTTGTACTTAAAATTAAACTCGTTGCCAATACTACTGACAAACTCAACCTATATTTCATAAAATATCTCCTTTGTTTTGACCATAGCCATATTAGAAGTGCCACTGTATATTCAAACACCTATATTTTTAGTTTATAATATTATCCAAACATTCACAAAAATTTTTATTATTTTATACTACTTATTATTTTTGGTGATTTCACTATAAATTTATTTTGAAAATTAAAAACCACCATCTTCAAAGATGGTGGCTTCATTATATATCAGTGAACACACTAGATAATATTGCGATTAATGCAATGACTAATACAAATACGAGCAATGCATCAATTCTTTTTTGATTACGACTTTTAGGCGGTTTCCTAAATTCTTTTAATGCCACAATACCTGCTACTATTACAAGCACTAAACAAATCAAGTGGAAGATTAATACAAACGTAGCCATGTTCATCACCCCTAATATGATCAATATAAATTCAAACGCAAGTGTTTATAATTAAGCATTCATGAACTTATTAACTTAAAAGCATAATGAATTTCATCGTATAAAGGTTAGTCTGCGCGTAGTCTTTGTATTAAAATACCCCTTTCATAACAATCAGAAACGAAATTCTAGAATTCACTTAGCATTAGATCATCTTTCTCTTAAGATTGTCTATGGTCTTTTATAACATCTGCCAGTTGTTGCTCAGATTCGTCATCACTTTCAGCTAAATGTTCCACAATCGTTGTGTAATCTTTTTCAGATTTATTCTGACTTAATTTATATGCAGCTTGTATGTCATTCACTTTAATTTTGAAACCAACAATACCCTTGATTTGTTGTTTGGTATTATCCGACAAATTATTCCAAGTTGCACCATCTTCTCGATGTGCCTCGTATCGATCTAATAGTTTTGCTAAATCTGCCTCAAGCGCTTCATGCGTTAATAACTGTCCTTCCCCATAAATATGAACACTTTGATAATCCCAAGTTGGGACATCTTCATTTTCATACCATGTAGATGAGACATAGCCATGTGGTCCTTGGTAAATGACTAAAATTGACTTATTGTTATTCAATGTTCGCCATTGCTGATTACCTTTTGCCAGATGTCCAGAAACATACAGCTGCTTATCATCCTCATAAATATTCACTGGCACATGTGTGGCAACAGGTTGTTCCCCATCAATCGAAACGACTGTCGCAAAATTATGTGCGTTGATAAAACGTTTGATTTCCTCATAATCTTTCATTTCATAATATTTAGGAATATACATCATTCCCACCCCTTTAATCAGTAAATACAATAATGCAAAATTTATATATTGGCTAAGCCTTGTACATCATGGTGATATGCTTTAGTCAACTCACGACATGAAGTGACTTTACCAGACTCATTAAATTTAAATATCGCATAGACTTCAATATTGCCTTTCGAACTATCTTTTTTCTCTACCCTAACATCATATCTTAAAAATATAGTTTGTTGTTGTTCGTCTATCAACATATCTTTAAATTGCTCTATTGTTAAAGTCTTTACCACTTCTTTTAATTTTTGAAGATGCAACTTAAATTCCGTTAAATTTAACGTATCATGATCTGTTTCTTGTATATACTCAGCTGCAAAATAATGATCTATTTTTTCAGTATCCAAATTAATCAGGATATCTTGGTATAAATTTTCAATTTGTGTTTTTAATAATTGCTTATCCAACATATGTCTCATGCCTCCATCTTTTATTATTGAAAAGGAATTTTTCAAAGTTTTTGTATGGTCGTTATTTTAAAATCTGAAGCGTACTTTAATCCATAACCAAGCGTTCGATCCATACTTATATGCGTGAACCAAATAAGTGCAATTTGCATTAAAACAGGCTCTTTAACCCATAAGTATAATATTGTTACTAAGGTTGGCAACACGTACGTATATCCCATATTATAGACCATGCTACCTATCCGTTTATTAAATACATAGCCAATGGCAGTTAAATCTGGCGCTAATAAAAATATTAAAAAGAGCCAAAAAGAAAAATCAAACATAAAATATAAACTAATGACTAGAATTAAAACAAAGGCATTTTCCACTTTTATTAAATTGCGCATGTAACATCTCCTAATCATAAAAACTGAAGCGTATCGATTTATAATTATAGTTTATGGCAACAACTAAAGATATACAACTATGTATAATCTTTAATAAATTTACATAAAATTTATATATGACTTACAATGTTATCACTTGAGTAATGCATTGTTTATTACATTATTTTTTTGTGTTTTACTTGTTTTATCGGAGGTGAAATATCTTAGATCATGATAACAATCAAAACGTACTTTCATCATTAAATTATTTTAGTGTATTTTTTGCGCCAATCTTATTTCCTATAATTGTTTGGATATTCACTCAAAAACCAGTAACCACACATGTCAAAAAGGCACTATTAAACCATATAGGTGTGGCAATTTTTTATTTTTTAAGTAGTATCGACTTTATATTTTCTAAAGAAGTCTATGAGAAACCCTTTGATAACCCCATGACGATTTCCTATACCTCTATCGCGCTAGGTTTACTTTTTGCAGTTATCGTCGTTATGCTATTTATCTTTAATTTAATTCGAGGTATCAAGCTTTTATCAAAATAATTACTAAGCATCCAAATAAATATATCAAAAATAAATTTCATAGGAGTTCCTATTATGACCCGTTCTAAAAAATTCATCATTATGATCACTACAGTCATTGTTATCATTGCATTCATCTTCCTTGCTTTATTTGCTTGGAAAATTTATGCTGAACGCAATTATAATAACACTAATATACGAGAGGCTGCTCAATTCAATCCTTTGATTAGAGAAACTGACTATTATGTACAAGTAAGTAATCCACTTAAGAAAAATGGTAAAAATCAAGTCGGAGCATATACTTATATGACCGATGGTTTCGATAAAGATGGAGTAGGTCATACAGTTACTTTTAACGGAATGAAAAAACTAAAAAAAGAGCTTATTTAAAGGTCTCTTTATTCTTAGGAGAAGCGAAATCATACAATGAAATCTCTAAAGATAAAGTTCCTCATAAGCCATTAAAAAAACTAGAAATGCAACAGTAATAATAAAATGAGGTTATCAATCCTGCTTGGTTTTTATATAATTGATGTAATCGTCGCAAATATTTTTCTAATAATTCTCATGTGAAATCCTCTTTGCTTGAATTTATTATTCAAATTAACCCATCCATTATTGAATTAAAAAATTATCCAAAAATGATGTATACCAGTACTATGATAAAAAGAATGTTATATATGATTTTCTTAATATTTTTTTCTTCGAAATGTGGTACTGAATCTATTATCAAGCTCAGTACAATGAGTACGCCAGAAAATTTAACGATATAGTCTAAGAACTGCCAATCAAATATGATAGCTAGTACTAATGAACCTAATGTTAAGACTAAAGCTACTATCCCTGCTGTATTGGCAATAGATGCTAATGTTTTATATCGTTCCTGTTCATTATCTTTAGTCATACTATCTCCCCTTAAAAACATAGTTCGCAACTTAATTATATGTTAACATAAATTCTATTGAACATGTATTGTGTATAAAAACACCCATCAACACTTAGAGTTAATGGGTCATATTTATACTATTTATCTTTTTTGAAATTTTCTACAAAAGTTTTTTTAATATCCTCAATCAATGATCTGCTACCGATTAAATTAGATATGACGCTCATAATAAAGGTTATTATTTTTCCAATGATATCCATATAGCACGCTCCCTTACTATATAAATACCATATTATCCACAATATAATCATATTTACATAATAGATTTTAAAAACATAATTATATTCTTTGAGATATTGCTATATAGATAAAAAGTATTACTTTTCATCTCGTTCACAATAAATAGTTTTTATGCTACGCTTACAAAAAAGAAGCTTTGCTATGAGTTTACCAGTCGCTATTGTCTTAGGTATCATGTTTGTACCTATCTACGCTTTTTTTGGGTGTTTATATTCCGATGGGAAAATAACAGAAGAGTTAAACGTAACAATTTCGAACCAATGACTAAGAAATCATTCTATGTTCTTTTGTTAGTTCATGCAGTATCCGCTATTCTTATGGTGATTTCTGCAATTTATATAAGTTATTTTAGTTAAATTAAAATGACATACATAAAAAGGAGTTTTAATTTGGATATACTCATCGGATTACTTATTAAAACAATAGATATTATTGTGAGCATAGTTAGCATTTTCGAACGAAAAACATCAAAGCTATTGAGTAAATTGTCTAAAAGTAAAGATAAGACAAAGGGGTAAAATTTAAGGAGGGTTTAAAATGAATAAAGCAATAATTGCCCATCACACGCTTAATATTGTATTAATGATCATTCTAATAATAGTAAATCATTTTAATGTTTTAAGCTTACCAGTTTCAATTATACTAGCCATTTCAATTACAATTAATGCCGCTTTATTAATCAGAGCAAACAGAAAGAAAATTGAAAATGATGGCGTTACTATAGATGACTATAAGAAAAAATAATATAACTTAGATTGGAGAGATATCATGAAACATAAAAGTACTATGCCGAATTCTAAATTGATGACAACTACATTCCCAATTACCGTTTTATTACATTTATTCTTCATTGTTCTATCGATTTATAATATATTCATTAAAGATAGTACAATCGCTATATCGCTCTCTATATTTAGTTTAATCATTTTCACTTCTATGTTAACACTTACAATTAATGCATATATAAACTACAAAAGACAAAATAATTGGATTGGAGAAATCACATGAAGGTTGGTAGTTACAAAATTGATGAGTTTTATCTAATCATGATTGGTGGATTTTTAGTAACTCCTATTTTTGTACCATTCATGCTAATTTCAGTAGTCATAATGGTTATTATTGGGTTAGAGAAAGAAGAAGATTAATAGTTAAAAATTGTTTTCATTTAAATTCTTTGCATCATATTTTTCATACCTTTCCCAATTCTCAAACCAAAAAAATAACCCCGTAGGTATATGCCTACGGGGTTTTCAGATACAATATCTATTATTGTTCTTCTTTAACATATGGTAATAATGCCATATGACGAGAACGTTTAATAGCTAATGTCAACATACGTTGATATTTAGCTGAAGTACCTGTTACACGACGTGGTAAAATTTTACCACGTTCTGAGATAAAACGTTTTAATAATTCTGTATCTTTATAGTCGATGTGTGTAATTCCGTTTGCTGTGAAATAACAAACTTTTTTACGACGACGTCCGCCTCTTCTTGGTCCACCTGCCATGGTAACTGCCTCCTTTTAAGAAATTTTCATTTTTATATGTTCTATATAATTAGAATGGTAAGTCATCATCACTAATATCAATTGGTCCGTTTGCATTTGCAAATGGGTTATCAGATTGATTATTGTTTGATGAATTATTGTTGTTATTACTTTGATAAGATGACGTATTTTGTCCTGATTGTTGTCCGCCAAAGTTTTGGAAATTATTGTTATTTCCTTCTTGACCATGACGTTGGTTTTGATTTTTAGGTTCAAGGAATTGAACACTATCACAAACTACTTCAGTCACAAATATACGACGACCTTCTTGGTTTTCATAGCTACGTGATTGAATGCGACCGTCAACGCCAGCTAAACTACCTTTAAATAAGTAGTTGTTAACATTCTCTGCTTGTTTTCTAAAAACGACACAGTTAATGAAATCCGCTTCGCGTTCCCCTTGCGCATTTGTAAACGTACGATTTACTGCTAGAGTAAAAGTCGCAACACTCACGCCTGAGGGTGTTGTTCTATATTCTGGATCTTTAGTTAAACGACCGACTAAAACAACTCTATTTATCATTTAAGCGACCCCCATCTATTATTTTCTAGTTTTATCTTCGTCTTCACGAATTACGATATAACGGATTACATCGTCAGAAATTTTAGCTAAACGTTGGAATTCGTCAGTAGCTTCGTTATCAGCTGTTTGGATACGTACGATATTGTAGTAACCTTCACTGAAATCGTTAATTTCATAAGCTAAACGGCGTTTACCCCAGTCTTTAGCTTCTAAAACTTCTGAACCGTGAGAAGCTAAAATTCCGTTGAAACGTTCAACGACTGCTTTTTTAGCATCTTCTTCGATATTCGGACGAACGATGTACATAACTTCATATGTTCTCATTGTATAATTGCACCTCCTTGTGGTCTATGCGGCTCATCATCAAATGTGATAAGCAAGGAATAATTTTCATTACTCACAATCAAGAATTATAGCACATGCCTTTACATTTTACAATGGGTTTACCACGTTATAGCACGTTAAATTTCATAGTTGTTTCATATGAAACATTATGACATATAGCCATTCATGATATCTACCAAAGCATTCAAGTTAAATAAACATGACATCTTCTACGATTATATTTTCAAATTAAATCATTATTCAAATACTAATTAATATCAATAAAATTTAAATATATTTTAAGTTAAGGTTGAAAAGTATATTTAATTCTAATAGCATATCATCTATATTATTTTTTGATGTCATATTTACTATTTTTCAAAATAAATTTCAATAATCTACATAGATAAAGGGGATGCTTATGTTTTCAAAATTCAAAAAAGGCTTACTTGCAGGAAGTATATTTTTTGCATCAACAGTCATTATCAATACAACTTACGCCTCCGATAACCCTTCTAACCAAAAAGGTACAATGGGTTATGGCTATCAACAATATTTAGAAAAGCATCCAGATAAAGCCTCTCAACAAAAACAAGAAAGTGGCTCTAAATCCATGCAAGCCGAATCTGGAACAACGCAATCTGGTGAACGTGTGTTGGATATTTCTGAATGGCAAGGTGAGTTAACGACACAAGAAGTCAAAGACTTAAAAGAGAATTATGATTTCATTATTATAAGAGCTCAATATGGCTCAGAAAAAGTGGATGCTGCATTAGAGCACAATTCTGCTTTATTAGATAAAAACGGTTTAGACTTTGGTGTATATTCCTATAGTATGTATGAAAATCCTGACGACGCAAGATACGAGGCGCAGACACTTTACAATCGTGCTCCAAAAGCGAGTTTCTATATCAACGATTTTGAAGAAAATACTGTAACTTCTGGTACGCCTGAAGAAAGCACAGACGCTTGGTATGATGAAATGAAAGGATTAGCTGGCGATAAAAAAGTATTATTTTATTCTTATGAAAATTTCATGGTAGAAAATGCTTCTAATTCTGTAGGTCAATATGATGGTTACTGGTTGGCAAATTATAATCCAGGTCAACCTACACGTGAACACGTCCTCTGGCAATATACAGATAGCTATGCATCTCCTGAATTAAATCAAGATGTTGATGCAAATTATGTAGGACCTGGTGTTGAAACATCTTGGTTCACTTCGTAAAAATTTTAACCTTGATGTTATTTTAAAAGTGCGTTTTCTTTATCAACGCTGTACTTCTATTTTTAACATCTCAAATTGAAGCACACCGCATGTCACTAACATTAATATATAGATTAGAAAAAACCCCTCATTACTCGTTGTAATGAGGGGTTGCTTTGTATCTTATACATTAAATCTAAAGTGTACAACGTCTCCGTCTTTCATAATATATTCTTTACCTTCTAGGCGTTGTTTTCCTGCTTCTTTAGCGCCATTCTCACCATCGAATGCCACGTAATCGTCATAGCTCGTTACTTCGGCACGAATAAAACCTCGCTCAAAGTCTGTATGAATGATACCCGCACATTGTGGTGCTGTCATGCCTTTAATAAACGTCCAAGCGCGCACTTCTTGTACACCGGCTGTAAAGTATGTTGCCAAACCTAGCAAGTCATAAGTTGTACGGATTAAACGATCTAAACCTGGCTCTTCAATGCCTAAGTCCTCTAAGAACATTTCGCGATCTTCATCTTCTAAGACAGCAATCTCTTCTTCAATTTTTGCGCTAATGACAATCACTTCTGAATCTTCTTTTGCTGCATATTCACGAATCAGTTTTACTTTTTCATTATCGTCATCGCCGATTTCATCTTCACCGACGTTAGCAATATAAAGCATTTTTTTAGATGTTAACAACTGCGCTTGGTCGATGAATTTTTGATCTTCTTCTGTGAATTCCAGACTTCTTACTGGATTGCCTTCTTCTAAAGCTTCTTTAATTCTTGATAAAATACGTGTTTCATTAACCGCATCTTTATCTTTTTGGCGAGCCATTTTTTCCACTTTTGGTAAACGTTTGTCAACAGATTCTAAATCCGCTAACACCAATTCCATGTTAATGACTTCAATGTCATCAATTGGATCTACACGACCTGAAACATGCGTTACATTATCATCGTCAAATGCACGAACGACTTGGCAAATCGCATCTACTTCACGAATGTGAGATAGGAATTTGTTACCTAGCCCTTCACCTTTTGAAGCGCCTTTAACAATACCTGCAATATCCGTAAATTCAAATGTTGTTGGAATTGTCTTTTTAGGTTGTACCATCTTCGTTAAAACATCTAATCTGCTATCTGGCACTTCGACAATCCCTACGTTCGGATCTATCGTAGCGAACGGATAGTTTGCTGCTAAAGCACCTGCTTTTGTAATTGCATTGAAAAGTGTCGATTTACCTACGTTGGGCAATCCAACAATACCTGCTGTTAAAGCCATTATTCATTCTCCTTATTATCAGTATCTTGTTGGGATACTAGTATTTTTTTAATTTTTTTATTAAAAGTTTGTCTTGGAATCATGATACTTCTTTGACAATTTTCACATTTTATTCGGATGTCAGCACCTACACGAATGATTTTAAAACGATTCGTGCCACATGCGTGTTGTTTTTTCATTTCTACAATATCATTTAAACCGTAATTGGATGTCATTCTGTAACACCTCCGACCGTCTTAATCATTATTTTTGCTGGTTCGCATCGTACTGTACCATCGTTGGCTGTGGTGTTTTAATTTCTTTAAGTTTAAATAATTTCAAGATTTCTTTTCTTAAAATACGCCCACCTGACGCACCTTCGCCTGGAATTGTCTCTGCAGACACACTCAATACGATTTCGTTATTTGTAATCGAATTAACACCTACTACTTCTGGTGTCGAGATAAATAAGTAATATTTAGATCTAATAGATTCAAAATATGTCGTCAGTACTTCTTCCACATGATCAATGTCTTCTGAAATAGATACTGGAATTTCAACAATTGCCTCACCATTTATAACTGAATAATTGGTAATTTCCCCAACACTCCCATTCGGTAGCGTTGTTAATTCACCTGTAATGGTATTAATGCGCATTGATCTTAAACCAATCGATTTCACTGTGCCTTCTGCCACGGAAGAACCACTATTACTAATTTTAACATAATCCCCAACATCAAACTGATTTTCGAAAATAATGAAGAAACCTGTAATAATATCTTTAACAACAGTTTGAGCACCAAAACCTACTGCAAGACCAACGACACCCGCACTGGCAATAATGCCACCTACGCTTATACCGAATTTACTTAAAATGGTCGTCAGTACTATAAACCATACCACATAGGATACTACATTTTGAACTAATGATATCAAAGTTTTCGAACGCTTTTTATTCCCACTTTTGCCTTTATTTTGAAATTTAAAGAACTGCGCAATCGCTTTATTCACAAAGCGCAAAATAATCCATGCCGCGACAACGTATACAATAATCATAATCAGATTAGATAGTAAAGCTTGATACGTTTCCGGCTTTGTTAAAGGTTCTATAATTGAATATAGGATACTTTTAATTTGACCCAACCATATTCCCTCCTAATATAAGTCTCTTTATCACTGTATTATACTCATTTTAGCAATGAAACAAATCCAACTTGCGCTTTAGTATACAAAAATGAACAAGTGGACGCATTGCTTATGCTTATATAAAGTTTAACCTTTTCTAGTTTATTAAAAATATAGGCTTTAGCAAAGTATTTTAGCAATGCTAGATACATTTTTTAATTTTTATACTTAAAAAAAGACAAAAGAAAAAGAACCATAATTAAAAATTATGATTCTTTAACACCCAATTAGTGATATTACTATATTAAACCTATATAATTCAAGTCTTTTTAATTAATTTATAACTCCTATAAGATTTAAACGCATTCATTCAAATATCCTGAGGACTACATTAATTTTATTATATTTAATGACCCGCACTCATGAACTGAAATAATCAAATTAAATATAATTGAATTTTAATAAATATATAATATTAATATTCTAGCATTATTTTTATACATCTAGGAATTTTGTTACAAAAAAATATTAAATTGTTATAATATTCAAATAAAGGAGGTGTGTCGTATGCTAGCTAACTTAGTAGAACAAACTCTTTCTTTAATCCTAGACCAAATTGAATAACGCACAAGTTGTCACGTACAATTTATGAAGGAGGGGTTTTAATGATTGAAAACATTATTGAACTCATTTTCAAGTCGCTTTTAAAATAATTTGAGCACTGCTTTACATGAATCCTTTCGTTGTCGTTGTTGTGCACCAAACCTAAACTACATACATGATGAGCGTCCTTTACGCATGTTAAGAACACAAACTCAAACTGTATTTAGTTTACAACCTAATAATTGATTTTGAGCACGATTTGAGCACGATTGTTATATCTTAATAAAAGAATCTTAATTAAAGATTATGATGCTTTAACACCCAAATTTATATGATAAGTAATTACTTTAATGTATTGCACTTTCTAACATTTATGAGTAATGAACCAAGCGCACATACTGTCCCTTACAACGGTATGTGCGTGTTTTTTATCTTATATTACTTATACTGTCTCTGCAGCCCTTTAAAATTGAAAATACTGATAATACAAATGCCTTTGCTGATTACCCGACGCCATGCGCATTCCATGTAAAAAACACACATCATTTATCCTCATATTTCAATAAATGACATGTGTATTTTCGGTTTCATGTTTGTTTCCATTATTCAATAATTTGTTTTTCTAAATCATTATGCAATTTAAAAATGATAATTCTTTCACCTGTTCTAGAACTTAAATCTGTATGAAAACTTTTCACTTTTTCGCCTGTTATAGACAGCACGATTTCATCAAGCGCTTCAATACCAGATTCAACCAGTTTAGAACGTGTTTTTTTTATAGTTAACAAACCTTCATTCGTTTCACACACTTTGTACTCTGCTTGAGTCAATACGCCATGTAAACTCACAATAATCATGTCACGTAATATATCCGTTTTAACTGACAGAGAGCCGCGGCCAAGGAAGTCTTTTTCCCATTGGGTAATTGCTTTGCTGATTTCAGACTCATAGCGACCTTTGGTCATTTTCATAAAATATGCATCTCCTGTAGAACTAAAATTAGAAATTCATTTTAACAAAGATAACAGTACCATTTTTTAATCACTTTCTCCATAGTTCTGTCATATTCCCTAGGAAATAACATTGGTTGTCATACGTTAACAAATGCTATGATCCATCATGCTCAGTTCGCATTAACTAAATTTTTTAACTTCGTTTGACCATTCATGCCAGTGATTGTCTTCGTCAACACTTGCTAAACGAACCCAACCATGCATGACTTTCTGCTTAAATGTTTCATCATTTTCTAATAACCGACTAATAAAGGCTTGTGGTGCTTGGATTACAACAACTAATCTAATCGGTGAATGATACATCTTATTATCTGCTGACATCACGGATTGCCATGGTAAACCGGTCAATAAATCACTTGCATTACCTTGCATCACGCCGATACCTGCAGTCACTGATTGTGTTGTTTTACTACCACTTCCGTAATAGTGCGGCGCAACTGTAGATGCGTAATATTGTAAGTTAATCCATTGCGCTACAAGTGCTGGACCCGCAATAATATTTTCTAAAATAGTGCCATTTTCATCGTTTTTCCAATTATAATTATGCAAAAATGCTCTTCCTGCTAAATCACTCTGTTTAGTTAATTCACGCTGACCAATGATAAACGCTGCATTTTTAGCTAGACCCCATTCTGGTCTAATTTCACTCCAATCATTCGTTAATCGATACACTTCATGATTCGGATTGCGATTAGTTAAATTATTATTCGGCAATTGAGAGAGGCGTTTTTTATTTGCTTGATAACTAATTTTTGGCATGGCCGCTTCAATATTTTCATATGCATTACGTGCCGCTTCTGTAAGTTCAGGTACGTAAATCCATGTCAATGTATCAATAGAAGTTTGATGTTCTGCAGCAGCGAAGATTGTCGTCTCAGGAATAGCTACACCTTCTTGCAACAAACCTTGTCTCACTTCTGGCAAATTACATAACTGCGCCAATACTTTTGCATTAAAACCACTCGCCGCACCACCACATGCACCACAATCTAATGACGCTGCATAGGGATTATTGGCACTCTGACTTCCATGTCCACACATGACAACTAACGGTGCGAAATCGTCTGTTAAGTCCATTAGTTTAAGTGCTTGTAGAGCGTAGTTCACTTTTTCTTCATCTGTAAAACCAACCGGCAAATCATCTTCCAAATGTATGTGGCGATGATTGTGCTGATGTTGTGGTTCATAATTTAAAGTCAATGCAGTATCATTGGGTTTCTTTAACCAACTTGTATAAAATTTTCGAATAACACTGCCAACACTTTTCGGTATAAAACTACGTGTAAACATTTGTAGCGATAACCACGGACCACTTAATTCTGGTAATAGTAAGCTAGGCAAGACATTTTGTTTCATTTTTTTAAATGTATACGTCACTGATTCTAATGCATGTTTACGTTGTTGGAATGCATTAGGCTCGTGCTCATGAGTATATTCTTTAATTTTATGCTGTGGCTGGTTCATTACAGGTAATGATGGATGACTATACTTTTTACCCAGTTCCGCTTTTTCGATTGGTAAACCGAAAAATCCAGCTATACCAATAGTTTCAAATGGACCATTAGCTTCAATGTGCTTCCTAAACGGTTCAGAACGCACATCAATACAAAATGCCATTTGTACTAATGTTTGTGATTGTTGTTCATCCTCAACGCTTGATTTCGGTCCGATCATTGCTTTCAATTGTTGATTATAAGTAGCTTCCCAAGCGTCTAACCATAATTTTCTACAAAATTGTTCATTGAATCGATACGCAAATTGAATATGTGCTTGTTGTGCTTCGATAGATAGAGCTTTCCAAGATTGAATTGAAAAATTGCCCCACTGGATCCATGATGCAATCAGCTCTTCTTTATTCATATCATTTAAATCTTCAGGCTGTGATACAGGCAAATATGGCTCAACAATTGCCCATTCCATAGCAATACGGATAGCAAGATAAGAAAAAAGTAAGTCATGCACTTTGTGATTATGTTCATCTTGCCATAGCATCATGCCAGCCCAACCAGGTAAAGATAGTAAGTGATTTTCTAAATATGTTTGCGCGTCTGCCTCTGAGATATTTAAATAGCTTAATGCTTGTTGCATTAAATCCTCTGCCTCATTAGGTAATGATTTTAAACGTGCGCGTTGATCTTTGGTTAACGCAGGATCATACGCTACTAATCTACGCCAAGCATAGAATAATCCCTTGTCACGATTTGGCATTGTCCATCCAGATTGTGCATCATCAATATATAATTTACACCACTTAATCGTATGGTAATCCACCGTATCAATCAGTCGTTCATTTTTTTCATCTAAAATGTAGGTACTCTTTAACGGTACAGTATTTTCAGATTCAAATTTGACCTGTTCATTTAAATCACTAGCTAACGCTTCTAGCTGCGATTTAATATCCGTAGGTGTTTCCAACGTCTCCAATTTCAATGCGTTACGGCCATATTGCGCTGCATTTTCTCTTGGAATCTTTAATGCTGTATCATTTAACCATTGTTGAAAAAATTGTTCTACATACGCATCATCAATTTCGCCTTTTTGATTGGCTTCCAAAATGGTCATTCGTGCAGGATACATATCTACTTTGCGCGTTTCTTTTAGCCAATGGGCAATTTCATCAAATGATTTATGTTCTAGCCTTGCCCACGGACTTCTAGCAGCGAACACTGAAATAGGTGACAATGGTACGATTACGTTACTCGCACGTGTAACTTTATCATGTATATCATCAATATATGTCGACGCTTGCGTTGATTCTATCTTTGATACGCCCATTTTAATGCCCTCCTTTAGATAAATATGATTTCAAATAATTAGGGTGTCGTTCTACTGATTCAAGTTTCGCATCACCTAAGCGTACAATCCACATGTATAATATCGAGAATGCTTTTGACGAACGATTACGTGCTACCCAAGTACTCATCAAACTACCAAATAGCAATAATACTGCAACTATCACTACTGCAAACATTGGTGGTTGTGCGCTATGGAATGTGATTGTATGTAAAGCACCACTGAAAAAGTGATGTACAATATAATAGACTGCACCAACCACAATGAGTACAAACAAGCCCATCATGCGACCAAATCGACCTTCTCCAAACGCAACAAGTTGTGTCCATGATACTGATAACGACCATGCTAAAATCAAACCACTTACTAGTCGATAACCCTGTTCTGGCGCTGATAACCAAAAGCCTAACCCGATTGCGATTGCAAGACCTCGACCAATTAGAATCCATAGATAAGACATGCGTTCATTAACTCGGCTTGGAACGTTAAAATGACGCACCGCTGAACCAGAACGTAAGAATAACGTCGCTTTAAACAAACCGTGCAATATTAAGTGAATGATTGCAGGAATGTAGGCACCTAATGCACACTGAATTAACATAAAGCCCATTTGACCAATCGTTGATCCAACAAGTAATCGTTTATAATCAACATGCACTAAACTGATACCCGCACCAATTAAAACAGATACACTTGCAAACACAAGTAAGACCATCGTTGCGATGTCACCATTAAATAGTGGTGAAAAACGTGTCAGCATAATACCACCCGCATTAACAATTCCCGCGTGCATGATTGCTGATACCGGTGTAGGTGCTGCTACAGATTCAATCAACCATCTTTGGAATGGCCACTGTGCAGCTGGTACCATAACCGCTAATATAATTAATATATTGATTCCAAATTTTGACCAAGCATTGATCTGCGCTAAATTACTCTCTGTAAATATAGCAGTGTAATGCCATTCTCCTGTTATTAAGCCGATCCAAACAACAGCGATTGCTAAAGCTATCCAACCTAAGAAGAACAACTTACCTGTCACAATTGCTGCGGCTCTAGTAACTCTCCAAGCACTCGTCAAACTAATTAAAAGTGTTAGCCCTATTAAAGTACAACCCCAGCTTATAACCATTATGCGGATGTCACCAGTTAACCATGCCATTGCCGCAAAACTTGTCGTCAATGTAAATAACATGAAATATTTTCGATAGCTTCTATCTCCTGCTAAATATCGTATACAATAGCGTTGAATAATTAATCCAATAAATAAAACAAAAAATGCCATTAACCAAGCTAAAATATCTAAATACCACAAACCAGCTTCAACCTGATTTGAAGTAAATAGGAGTCCGATAAATGCTAGCAACGGTGGTAAAGCAACGATACAAATATGTATGCGCACATAAGCAACTGGAATACGTTTATTTAAAAATATAATTCCGCTCAGTGCAGCAATAATAATGGTGATGAAAAAGATAGTTAACAGTATAGATGCATTAAACGATGTAAGCATTTCAGATTCTCCTTTGTAAGATATAATGTAGTGCAGACTACTTAATTACATGATAGGTTGCGTAGCACACCACAAAAAAGCCGACAATATATAATAAACCCTGAACGATTCATTACCATTGCCGGCTTCATAACAACGCACTTTTTTAAATCTAAAGTGTTTTGCTTTGCTACCTAATATATAATTTCATGTTTTTAAATTTAACAATAAAAGTTTTACTTCACGCAATATGTCGTATGATTTGAACTTTTAACTCTTATTCGTCCACTTTTTCAATTTGCCAATATTTCTATTAACATCTTGCTAAAGCCGTAATATCAATTAAAGCGCGTCCTTCAACGACTATATTTATTTTTATTTAATATTACTAATATATAATCATTATTCGTCATTGTCAAGAATAGCTATATTCATTCATACTGATAATAAGTGGAAAATACATAAAATAATAGAAACAAATAACTTTTTTTAATATAATCAATATATATTTATCCGATTATTATTATCGACTATTCTTGTATTACGAATGATAACTTTACCTATGACGCATTTGGAGGTGTAAACATGGAGCATGCTCAAGATAAAATCACTATGCGTGTGATTTTACTTGCAGGGAAAATATTATTATCTTCAGGCGCGGAGATTTCTCGTATAGAAGATACAATGAAACGAATCGCACAATGTATGGGCTACCATAATAGTCAGGGTTATGTGATTAATATTTTCATCAATTTTTCCCTAAGTGAAAATCATGATACACGCATTATCAGGATCAACAAAAATACCACAAACTTGTTAAAAATATTTCAAGTCAATTCTATTTCACGTCAGTTAGCCAGTAATCAAATTTCAATTACCCAGGCCTTCGATCGCCTAAATCATATTGAACAAGCGACACTTAGTATTAAATTGTGGAAGAAGTGTTTAGCTGCAGGTGTGATATCACTCAGTTTTTTATATTTACAGGGCGGGAATTTTCAAAATATTGTGATTACATTTATTGCTGGGTTACTTGGTTTTCTAATCGTTGAATGTATGCAAAGTAAATCTACGACCATGTTCATACCAGAATTCGTTGCATCTTTCGTTATTGGCGTCATTGTCCTGCTAGGTAGTCAACTATTCAACATTCATCAAACGATAGGACCATCCTTGATTGCTTCTATTATGCCGATTGTGCCAGGTGTCTTAATTACCACAGCCATTCAAGACTTATTTAGCAGACACATGTTAATATTTACAGCCAAATTTTTAGAAGCGCTCGTTATCGCATTCGCTATAGGATCTGGCATTTCTATTGCTTATTTACTATTTTAGGAGGCGTATATCATGACCTTAATCTATGCATTCTTGTTTAGCTTTACTGCCTCTTACTTTTTCGCAGTAATATATGATGCGCCTAAAAATTTATTCTTTGCTGCTGGATTAGCAGGTGCATCAGGATATCTTATTAGTTTTATATTAAATGACCTATTACAAATTGATAGTATCTATTCTAGTTTGCTTGGCAGTTTAACTTTAGGTGTGATGAGTCATATCATGAGTCGAATCCTTAAATCTCCTGTAGTCATTTTTATGATTCCCGGTATCATCCCTTTAGTGCCTGGTAGTTTAGCCTATAAAGCGATGCAACAATTGGTAACATTAAACTTTACTGAAGCTAACAATACGTTTATTAGAACTATCCTTATCGCGGGATCCATCGCCTTAGGCTTACTGCTGTCTGATCAATTATCAAAAACATTGAATATTAAAAAATACTGGAAAGTAAAACGTAATCGTTTATAATACGTGAAAAATCCCCTTGCTATTTGAAATAGCAAGGGGCAAAACGTATGACGGTATAATTGATAATGTTGCATTGTAATTTTTCTATATTTAGTTAAAAATTCAAGTTATACTATTCGTTCTGACTATCATATGTCTTTTTAAATCCTGATTATTCTAAACCTGGCTATCAATGCAGATCGCAATAAAGTTTAAAATAATATGAGCGTAAGGTATAAACCGACAAGTGTTACAAATAATACTGGAATCGTAATTATAATACCTGTTTTAAAATACGTTCCCCATGAAATTTTGACCCCTTTTTGAGTCAATACATGCAACCAAAGCAATGTTGCCAACGAACCGATTGGTGTGATTTTAGGACCTAAATCTGACCCAATCACATTGGCGTAGATCATACCTTCTTTAATTATCCCTGTTACATTGGACTGGCCAATCGCAATAGCATCAATAAGTACGGTCGGTAAATTATTCATGACTGATGATAGAAATGCGGCTATAAAGCCCATGCCTAGAACGCTACTAAACAGGCCATAGTTTGAAATATTAGATAAAGTATCAGCTAAAATGGTTGTAATACCCACATTCTTCAATCCAAATACTACTAAATACATACCAATAGAAAATAACACGATATTCCATGGTGCGCCTTTAATAACTTGCTTCGTATGTACAGCATGTGATTTGCGAGCCAACAATACAAAGATTAAAGCAACCATACCTGCGACAATCGATACAGGTATTTGAACAAATTCACTTATAAGATAACCTACGAGTAAAATTGCTAATACAATCCACGATATTTTAAATAATTTTTCATCTTTAATCGCATTTTTAGGTGTTTGGAGATTTTCTGTATGAAACGTTTTAGGTATTGATTTTCTGAAATATATCCAAAGCACTACAATACTCGCGACGAGCGCGAATAGATTAGGAATCATCATTCGACTTAAGTATTCAACAAAGCCAATATCAAAATAATCTGCCGAAACAATATTAACTAAATTACTTACAATGAATGGCAATGACGTTGTATCTGCGATGAATCCACTTGCAATAATAAATGGAAATATCACTTTTTTATTAAAACCTAGATTTCGCACCATAGCGAGTACAATTGGCGTTAAGATTAATGCTGCGCCATCATTAGCAAAAAATGCTGCAACCACTGCACCAAGTAACATAATAAACACAAACATTTTCAACCCATTACCTTTAGAAGCCCTCACCATATGTATCGCTGACCATTCAAAAAATCCAATTTCATCTAATATTAATGAAATAAGGATAACCGCCACAAATGTTAATGTGGCATTCCATACAATACCTGTTACTTCTAACACATCTGAAAAACGAACAACCCCTGTAATTAATGCAAGGATAGCACCGACTAGTGCTGTAATACCGATATCTAATCCTTTAGGTTGCCAGATAACAAACGTTAACGTTAATAAAAAAATGACAATTGCCAAAATAGTCATCATTAACATTCACCTGATTTCATATTTTTACATACACATTCTTGATTAGACGTGTGAATCACGTTTAAATTTTGCTGAATTGATTCTAATAATGTGTGGTTAAGTTGGTACATATGTTTATTGCCCACTTTACGTGTCGTAACTAAGTCATTCGCTACCAATAATTTCATATGGTGACTTAATGTAGGCTGAGAAAATTGAAAGTGTTCTAATAAATCACACGCACATAGTTCACCACAAGAAAGTAAATCTAATATTTCTAATCTACTTGGATCTGACAAGATTTTTAACATAGATGACAATACTTTATAAGACATTATATACCTCCTAGACAATACATAGACTAACATCTATATAGATTGGTGTCTATATTGTGTTGATTATCTCTATAAAAATCACTTATTTGCTTATCTTAACTATCATATAAAAAATTAGTTTCTTATGCAGAAACTTTGTTTCTTTATGTTGATATATAAGCAATATACCTTATTAAAAATTTCTAGTAACATTAAATACGAGAGGTGTTAATAATGATTCAAATATCTAAAACAATAAAAAAAGAACGCTTAAGACTTGGTATGACCCAAGAAGCATTGTCTGAATATCTTAATACAACCAAAACTACTATTTCTAAGTGGGAAAGCGAAATACTTTATCCCGATATTACGATACTTCCCAAATTAGCAAAATTATTTAATATTTCAGTAGATGATTTACTTAATTATAGTATCACTATGACAGATGAAGAAATTAAAAAGATCTCTATATCTCTTTCTAAAATGGTTAATCACACGAGTTATTCTGAATACCTATTTTCTGTTAGAGACTATTATCTTAATTATTGTGATGAATTTAAATTTCTTAATTCATTGTTAGGCATTTTAGCAAATAATATTTTATATTGTGAGAATGAAACACAAATAAAAGAAACTACCGCCTTAGCGCATGAAATAATCAAAATTACAGAAGATAATTCAAACTCTATTTACTTAAAAAGACATGCACAAGGATATCAAACTTTAATGTATATGTTTGAAGGTGATTACTCAGCAGTTATAGAAAATACGCCAGATTTTGATTTAAAAATTGGTGAAAATGCAACATTAACATTAGCTTATGTACAAAATGGAAACCAAACAAAAGCTAAAAATGTAATTCAAACAGATATGTATCAGTCTTTAATGATTTATATGCATGATTTCGCTTTAATGCTTATCTATGATTTACATACTGTTCCAATAGAATCATTAGAATCAAAACTTTATCATTTAAATCAAGCATTTAATGTAGATTATTTATATCCCCATCTAAGTATTAATTGCTATCATAAATTAGCTTTATATTATATAAAAAAAGATACTGATATAGCTATTAATTATTTGGAAAAATATTGCCAATGCTTTGATTACTTAGTTGTTGATTTTGTATATCAAAAAGATGAATTTTTTGAAGGCATTGATGAATGGCTAAATACATTACCCCTAGAAGGACGACTACCTGCCAATTATGAAAACACATTGAATATTATCTGTGCAAGAATCTTGGAAAACGAAAATTTTGTTACTTTAGATAATTTTGGATATATAAAAAAGAAACTACTTAGAATTTATAACAAAAAGGATGAAGGATAATTGATACACAAAAAAGGTCTATAGAAAATATGCTCTCTTTACTTTCTTTATCCCATTTACGCTTTTTCTTGTTGTTGAACATCATAAAAACCTCTTTCAGTAATTGAATTTTGTGATACTAACGTTTCATGCTTCGTATCACTTTCAATGCTTACGTGAAACAAACGACATCATAAAATGTTATTCAACTGCTTTAGGGTTTACACCATATTGATTTGTTTCTTTTTGACCGCTTGTACAACAAACTGCTAATGAAACAATTAAAATCACAATGTACACGACTCCAAAAATAACAGCAATAACTGTTAATGCAGAATTATCGAGTGTTGGAATATCTGAATTTATAAATTCACTAAAATCATTAATAACCGCAATTAGAAAAATGATAATGGGTATTAGCATCGTCATACCAACATCGTGAAACCTTCTAACTGTAACAGTGAACATAGCGACTAGGATTAATATATACACAATCCAACCAACAGTATCTTCTATTATTGCTGGAATTGGTAATAAGAAAAAAATGATTTCAAGCATTATATTAATTAGGATATTCATTAAAAAAGGATACCAAAATTCCTTACGCCTCGCTCTACCTTTGATATTAAGTGCATTGATCCAAAATAATTTGTAATAATGTATCAACCCATTGCTCCCTTAATTATGATTTGAATAAATAAACTGACTACTTGCTTCACTTAAACCATAACACGATAACACAATAAAAAACATAATTAATCTCATGTTTTTATTAATTAATTTATTATAATCACATATAACAAGCCACTTTTACTATAGTCCTATATTTTCTTTTTCATCTTTATTATTATATATTAATTATTCAAAAATACTTATTATAGTATTTTAAAATATTGTGACACATGTTATGCTTTTGAAAACGCTATAAATAGGAGGCACTATACATATGGAATCATCTAATTTACCTTTAGCGCAACATTTTTCTAGTTTACGTGAAAAACCCACTTGGGGTTTAAAACTTATTATTGCAATCGTTATCGTCGCGTTATCAGCTACGATTGTTGCATTAACTACGGACTTCAAACAAAATTTCGAAGATGCTGGATTAAGTGGACAACAGCTTGACCAATCACTTGAATTCGCAAAAATTATCGGTGTTGTTAGTGGTGTGATTGGCTCTATCCTTACGATTGGTGTTACTTTTGTAATCATTTTAATTATCTCTAAAATCATGAAATCAGATGCTAGTGCTAAATCTATTTTTTCTGCAACTTTAAGTTATACGATTATTACCAGTACCATCGCACTCATTGTTGTTCTTATACAATGGATTGCAGGACTATCAGTCACAGATTATTCAATTACCAGCCTAAATATCTTTGATAAGGGTAATCCTATACTTCGCGTGTTTGACTTACAAACGCTTATCAGTGCTTATGTTTTAGGAATCTTGTTTTTTGCAACAAGTCGTTTCTCTAAGAAATCGTCCATTATTTGGTCTATTGTTTATCTTGTCGTAGTTATCGGTTTCTCACTCTTAGGCGCTGCCTTCCAATAATTTTTAACCATAGAAACATCAAATCCCCTCACTACAATTGTAGTGAAGGGATTTTTTAGTATCATAGATTATTTATTTTGTTCTGCTTCTCTTAATTCAATACGTCTAATTTTACCTGAGTTTGTCTTAGGTAAGTCTTCAACAAATTCGATAGCACGTGGATATTTATAAGGTGCTACATCTTGTTTCACATAATTTTGTAATGTCTTAACCGTTTCATCCGTTGCTGGCACATCATCTTGTAAAATCACGAATGCTTTGACGATATTACCTCTGATTTCATGTGGACTCGCAACGACTGCGCATTCTTTCACATATTCGTGTTTTGTCAGAGAATCTTCCACTTCGAATGGCCCAATCGTATAACCAGAACTGATGATAATATCATCTTTACGTCCCTCAAACCAGAAGTAACCATCTGCATCTAATTTAGCTAAGTCACCTGTAATATAATATTCACCTTTTCTAGGTTCCGCTGTACGTTCCGGATCTTTATAGTAACCTTTGAACAGTGCAGGTAAGTCTAACGGCACTGCAATATTACCTACTTCACCTACTTCGGCAAGTTCACCTTCATCATTGATTACTGTAACATGACTGCCAGGAATTGCTTTGCCCATAGAACCAGGACGACTTTCTGTATCTTTTAAGAACCCAATTAATAATGTACTTTCTGTTTGTCCATAACCATCTCTCACTGTAAGGTTGAAACGATTTTGGAATTTTTCAACGACTTCTCTATTAAGTGGTTCTCCTGCTGACACTGCGCTATGCAAATGTTCTAAATTATAATCAGTCAGATTAGGTAACTTCGCCATCAAGCGATATTCTGTTGGTGTACAGCAAAGTACATTAATTTGATAATTTTGCAGTAATTCTAAATATTTTTCTGCATTAAACTTGCCGTTATAAACAAAAGCCGTTGCACCTGAACCCATAATAGATAAGAAAGGACTCCATACCCATTTTTGCCAGCCTGGTGCAGCAGTTGCCCAAACAACATCATCTTCTTTAATACTTAACCAATGTTTCGGCGCCATTTGCATATGTGCATAGCCCCAACCGTGTGAATGAACAACCGCTTTAGGATTACCTGTAGTTCCAGAAGTATATGACAGTAAGGCGATATCATCTCTAGACGTCTCAACAGTGTTTAATTGATCTGAAACTGTTGTTTTTTCATCTTCAACAGCATACCAATCCGCTTCTTGACCGCCGACAATAAATTTCGTAAGCGATGCGTATTCTTTTACCGCTTTAAATTCATCTATACTATCTGAAGTTACGACGATGGCCTTCACTTCGCCATGCGTAATTCTATATTGTAAGTCTTTAGTACGTAACATTTCTGAACTAGGAATAATAACGAGGCCTAATTTCAATGCTGCGAGATAAATTTCATATGTTTCAATGCAACGCGGCATCATCACCAAGACTTTGTCACCTTTTTGTAGTCCATGTTTTAAAAACATATTTCCGACTTTATTAGCGTGCTTAATTAATTGTTTATATGTGATTTCTTTTGTTTCGCCACCCGCGTCTTCAAAAATCACTGCTTTCTTCATTGCATCAGTCGCAAATTTTTCAATTTCGCTGACAATATTATATTGCTCAGGGGCGATTAAATCTTTTTTATCCATTGTCTATTAACTCTCCTTCGGTTCTATATCTATATTGATTAAAAACTCCTAATATTTCATTTAAATATTCTAGTCCATTGTCATCATAATTTTATTATCTTTGCATGTAAAAAAATATGATTACGGCTACTCAGTAATGAATACTTTCCTATTATAATACAACTACAACTAATTTTGAAAATATTCTGAATTTTAAAAGTAATGTCATGCCTGATGTGCCAACTAAAATCTCTGAATGATAACTTTGACATTTGCCTCACATCTCATGTAGTATTTTTAACATACAGTTGTAAAATGTTATTGTGCATTTTCTAATCATTATTCACACAAATATCAATCATTACTTACCTAAAGAACTACCTTTTAAACCGCCTTTTTAAAAACTATTTCATTCCTGTCTCGTTCTGTTTGACTACAAATTTAATTTTTCCAGTTCAACTTTTAGTTTTAAATTTTGTATAGTGCTATAATATAATACTGTTTAATTTTTATGAAAGAAGTGAGTTAATTGAGTGCAAGCGATACTTTCCATGTCGAAAAAAGAATCCCCTTATTTATCGTACTACTATCAGGGGCCTTTATTACTATTTTAAACCAAACGTTACTTGGTACGGCTTTACCGCCAATTATGAAAGATCTTCAAGTATCTGAAAGTACCGTACAATGGTTACAATCCATATTTATGTTAGTAAACGGAATAATGATTCCTATTACAGCATTTTTAATTGAACGTTATACATCGAGGCAGTTATTCTTAACTGCAATGAGTATTTTTGCTTTAGGTACATTGCTTTGTGCAGTGGGCGTAGATTTTTCAATGCTTCTGATTGGTCGTGTCCTACAAGCAGCAGGTGCTGGTATTATGATGCCACTTATGCAAACAATCTTATTCCTAACTTTCCCTAAAGAAAAACGTGGGACTGCTATGGGTCTCTTCGGACTCGTCATCGCATTTGCGCCAGCAATTGGACCAACATTATCAGGTGTTTTAGTTGAACATCTTACTTGGAGAAGTGTCTTCTACGTTGTGTTCCCTATCGCAATAATTATAATTATTGCTTCAATTTTCCTATTGAAAAACGTTACCGAAACATCACATCCAAAACTGGATATCACATCTGTAATTCTATCTACATTAGGTTTCGGTGGACTCCTTTACAGCTTTAGTTCAGTCGGCGAAGCTGGATGGGGCAGTGTTCAATTCATTGCACCACTCATCATTGGCATTGTTTCATTAGTTGTTTTCATTCGTCGTCAATTGAAACTAAAAGAACCTATGCTTGAGTTTAGAGTCTTTAGTTATAATATTTACACTTTAGGTACAGCATTAAGTATGTTTGTCTTTGGTGTATTAATCGCATCTAACATTATCTTGCCGTTATATATGCAGAATATGTTACAGTTCTCTGCTTTAGAGTCTGGTCTCGTATTATTGCCTGGCGCTATTATTATGGGTATCATGAACCCAATTACAGGTTATTTATTCGATAAGTTCGGAGGTAAATGGCTTGCACGTATTGGACTACTCATTTTAGTTCTATCCACATTACCATTTACAGTATTAACGGCGCACACGTCGTTTACTTATCTTGCTACATCGAATGCCGTTCGTATGGTGTCGCTCGCTATGGTAATGATGCCGATGACAACTTTAGCAATCAATCAATTGCCAAATCACCTTATCGCACATGGTACTGCAATGAACAATACATTTAGACAAATGGCTGGGGCAATTGGTACAGCATTATTTATTACATTAATGTCTGTTTCATCAAACCCTAGTGATGGTATTGAAGGTATCATCCATGGTGTTAACGTTACATTTATGGTTGCAGCAGCAATTTCATTTGTAGCATTGATATTATCAGCCAAATTATCCGATGATAGCAAACCTTCACGCAGAACAATGTAGTCTATGTGTTAGGTTAATGGTTATTAAATAATTAAAAAAGCACTTACGATGCATTCAGTCATGCATTTCGTAAGTGCTTTTTTATTTATCACAATTCTTAATCACTGATTATTTATTAAAATCAATCAGTAGCTGTCAGTCTATTAATTGCTATTTCCCCAAGCGATTTGGCTGTTACAATTAATGCATCCTCATTTACTTCAAATTTCGGATGATGATTCATATATGGTGACGTCACCTGTTCTGGTTTACAACCAACTATATAGAAGGTACCCGGAATCTCTTTTAAATAATATGCAAAGTCCTCTGATCCCGATACAGCAGGAATTTCTACAAGCTGTTCAAAATAATCACCTTTACTTGCAGATAATATATCAACAACATGATTGGTTTGTGTTGGATGATTATAAAGTACAGGATATCCAAATTGGTAATCCAAATCATATGTGATATCAAATCCGACAGCGACACTTTGAGCAACTTTCTCAATTTCTTCATACATAAATTGTTCTAAATCATCATTTTGATAACGTGCAGTCCCTTTAATTGTAACTTTATCTTGAATGACATTCGCACCACCTGGCGCTTCAAAAGCTCCTACCGTTATGACTCCCATTTCTGATGGATCAATACGTCTTGATACGATTGTTTGAAGCGTATTTACAAAGTTTGTTCCCGCAACTAATGCATCATGTGTCTTGTGCGGGCTAGCAGCATGACCACCCAATCCTTTGATTGTTAGTGTGAAAGTGGAACTACCCGCAAATGCATTGCCTTTATTGAAACCAATCACTTCTGGTCCTGCCACGGGCACAACATGAATACCATAAATTTCATCCACATCATTGAGTGCACCAGATGCCATGATTTGTTGCGCCCCTCCTGGAGGCATTTCCTCTGCATGTTGGTGAATGATTTTGATTGTGCCTGAAAGTTGGTCTTTGATGTCAATCAGCGCATCCGCTAATCCTAATAAATAGGCAGTATGTGCGTCATGTCCACATGCGTGCATCACGCCTTGGTTTAACGATTTGAATGGGACGTCCGCTTCTTCTTCAATTGGTAACGCATCAAAATCAGCACGCAACCCAATTGTCTTACCCGGATATTGGCCTGTTATCTCAACAATAATTGCATTACTACCCTCAACGGGTTGTGTTATTGTGACATCTTTATTTTTGTAAAAATCTTGAATATAAGCAGCGGTTTCCGTTTCTTGAAAAGATAATTCTGGATGTTGATGTAAATAACGACGATGCTGCACCATTTCCTCTTTTTTTGCTTCTAATTTTTCAAATAAACTTTCTTTTACATTCATAAACATTCACTTCTCTCAATTAAATTTAAAACATATCACTCTACAACAATTTTAAATTTAATAGTAAATTAATTCAAATATAAATTTAAATTTTAAAAACTTTACATTTTTTATGAATATTTTTCAAAATGAATTATCAATGCATCTTAGCATTACGCTATATTCAATTCTGTTGATTTTTCATTTTTATAAACCATATACATCATTGCACTCGCAATCAATACCATCGCGAAACCAAAATAAGGCGTCATAGTAATTGAAAAATGATTAAGTACGTAACCACCAATGACAGAACCCAAAGTAATACCTATATTAAATGATGCAATATTTAAACTAGACGCAAAATTCGTAGTCGCTTTATTTTTACGTTCTGCAAAAAGTACAACGATTAACTGCAGACCTGGTACATTCATAAAAGCAAACAGTCCCATAATTAAAATAGCGATTGTACCTAAAATTTGATGTGATACCGTCACACCAACAATTAACAATACAATGGCTTGAATTAAAAATATACCGATTAACACTTGCATTGGACGGTTATTCGTTAATTTACCACCAAGCGTATTACCAATGGCTACCATCACACCATAAATCACTAACAATATAACAACTGCATCATCACTATAATGTAAAGTATCAGTCAGTAGTGTTGTTAAGTAAGTGTACACAACAAAAGTGCCACCATAACCAAGTGCAGTGATTAAATATACCATCATCAATGATTTATTTTTAAAAACGGTTAACTGTTCTAACATAGATGCTTGTTCGTATTCATTTAAATCGTTCGGTACAGATATGATATTAATTACTAAACTTAAAAAGCCAATAATCACAATTGTTATAAATGAAGCTTCCCAACCAAATTGTTGACCTATCCAAGTTCCAAGTGGCACACCTGTGATTGTCGCAACCGTTAAACCTGTAAACATCATGGCAATGGCACTTGAACGTTTATCAGGTGACACTAGATCACTAGCAATGGCTGTAGCGATAGACATGAAGACACCATGCATTAATGCCGAAAGGACGCGCATAGCAAGTAACATACTGAATGTCGTTGAAAATGCTGCTAATGTATTAGCGATAATAAAAATCAGCATGATCCCTATCAGCAAATGCTTACGTTTTATTTTATTTGTCATTGGCGTTAACAATGGCGCACCAATCGTTACACCAACGGCATAAAGTGAAACCGTTAATCCTGCTAGTGAAATCGTCGTATTAAATGAATCTTTGATTAATGGTAATAAACCTACACTTATAAATTCAGTCATGCCTATAGCAAATGCAGACATGGCTAATGCTAAGATTGCAAATTTATTTTTTCTCATAATTTTTTCGCTCCTTATTTTTTGTTGATTGTGTTACTATAATTCACACATATAAAAATAGGAAGTACGCACTTTAAAGTACTATAGGTACTTTTTAGTGTCTATAAAGGAGCTAATGAAATGAGTAAAACATATAATATTGGTGTCGAAGCGACAATAGATGTTATTGGAGGCAAATGGAAACCGGTCATGCTCTGCCATTTACAAAATAATGGCCGCATGCGTACGTCTGCATTAAAACGTGCCATACCAACAATCACTCAAAAGATGCTCACACAACAATTACGAGAACTAGAAAAAGATGGCATTATTAATCGCATCGTTTACGATCAAGTGCCTCCAAAAGTTGAATACGAACTTTCAGAATACGGTCAAACACTGGGTAAAATTCTTTCATCACTTTGCTATTGGGGAGAATTTCATGTAGAAAAAATGTATAAGCAAGGCGAATCCGTTACTTTAAATCAACAAGACTTTGTAGATATTCCTCGTCCTAGCTAATGATTTATTAAGCTATGGTAAAAATCGAAAACTTTTATTAATTATTTAAATTACATTATTATCCGTCTAATTTTTAGTTATTAAAAGCTATAAAAATACTCCCGTTCAAGTTGTCATTTTTAAATGTTTACTTTAAACGGGAGCATTGCTTTTATTTAGTATAACTTTATTCTTTTCTGTGTTTCTTTTATTTAACGCTTTCTATATAATCATGAAGACAGTGCATTTTCAATTTAATACACAAAGGAGTTATCCATATGAGTACCTTGTCTTTCATATTAACTTTATTCGTTGCTATAGAATTTTTATACATTCTCGTTTTGCAAACCTTTTTAACAACTTCGAAAAAAACGAGTCAACTTTTCAAAATCGAACAGCAAGTGTTTCAACAAGACAAATTAAAAACGCTTATGAAAAACCAAGGTGTTTATAATGGTCTTTTAGGAATATTATTGTTATATGGTTTATTTTTTTCTGACCACCCCAGAGAGCTTATTATTAGCATATTGATTTATATGATCCTTGTAGCATTATATGGTGCAATCACAAGTCAAAAAACCATCCTGCTTAAGCAAGGCGGTCTCCCTATACTAGCACTTATCTCGTTTATTTTTTAAATTTATTTCTTATACCGTAGCTATTAGCTAGTTGTCTTGAGCCATATCTAATCTATAGACAAATAATGTTCCAACAAATAAGCCCAGCAACGATTGCGTGTTGTTGGGCTTGTTTCATGATACTTATTTAATTTTTGCTAGATCCACACCCGTGGTTCTTTCTCTTAAGTCATATTCAATCTCTTCTAAACTACGACCTCGTGTTTCTGGTAAGTATTTAATTACAAAATACATTGCCAAGATGCCGATAAATGCAAATATTAAGAATACCCATTCTGTACTTAGGGCACTATTCAATACTGGGAATAATTGTGCCACAATCAGCGTTCCAAAATTCAATACGAGTGTTGCTAAACCAGTAGCAGCACCACGTGCACGCATTGGGAACATTTCTGGTAACATAACCCAAAGAATAGGTCCCCATGTTAAGCCAAAGAACACAATAAATAGTGATAAACATACGATAATAATAACGGCCGAAGATTCAATACCTATCGTCCAAATCAGGATAGCCATTACAAGGAGTGACATGACCATACCGATGTTTCCTGTGATAAGTAGCTTTTTACGATCAATTTTATCTGCAATAAATACTGCGACAATCGTCACAAGTACATTAATCGTACCTATACCCACAGTACCTAGAATAGATGTCGCTTCACCTAGACCCGCTTTACTAAAAATAGTTGGCGCATAAAATATAATCGCATTAATGCCGATGATTTGTTGGAACAGTGCAAATACACAACCAATCACTAACGTAGGTCTTAACCAAGGTGATTTTAAGATAGACCACGTTGATTCTGAAATGGCTGCAATTTCTTTCATTTCTTTAATTTCTGTATTTATTTCTTTGTCGTCATTAAACGTAATTTTCATAACGTCACGCGCAGCTTTTTCACTTTTATGCTCTAGCAACCATCTAGGACTCTCAGGCATAAATGCAATACCAATTAATAGAATAACGGATGGTACGACAGCTAATCCGAGCATCCAACGCCATCCTTCCATATCTGCAAAAGCATAATTCACTAAATATGCTGCTAAAATACCTATTGTAATCATTAATTGGTTCAATGACCCTAGCGAGCCACGATAAGCCGTAGGTGCCATTTCGGATAAGTAAACCGGAACAGTTGCCATGGAGCCACCGACTGCTAAACCTATAACCAATCTACCGACTACAAGCATCGGCATATTTTGTGCAACGGCCAATATTAATGAACCGACAATATAAACAATGGCTATAATTAATACTAAACGTCTTCTACCAATCCTATCAGACAGCGGTCCACTCCCACCTGAACCAATAATAGCACCAACAAGCATGGATGCTACAACTAAGCCTTCTGTAAAACTATTCAATGGAATATCATCATTGATAAAAAGCAATGCCCCTGAAATAACCCCATTATCATAACCATATAACAAACCACCAAGTGCCCCTAATATGAAAATCAAACTCTTATTTACTTTCAAATTTAACATCCCCTTTAAAATTAATTACAGTATATTCCTATTATGTAAGCGTTTCAAATATTAAATTAATTTCTCTTAAAATTTTTTGAAATAAATATATTTTAAATCTACGTTATATTATTATTTGATAAGTAATTTTACTGTCTAAGTTATATAAATTAACTTTTCTAACACGCTTAAACTCTACAACTTCTTTCACACCATTTAAAAAACCCTTGAAATTGAAGTTTGAAATTCAACTTTAAGGATTCACTAGATATTATCTTAGCAGTTTTGTTTTATTTTTATTTTTATTTTGCTGTATAGCTTTTACTTGAAATTTTACCAGCGTCCACAATAATATCTTTGTTTTGGAAAGGTTCGTTATTGAAAAAACGCGTTAAGATATCTTTGACGCCTTCTTCAATACGCGCTTGTGCTTCTAAGGTCATACCTGAATAATGTACTGTCATACCATTTCTAGGCATCGTTCTCCATGGGTGATCTGCTGGTGCTGGTTGTGGATACCAAACATCACCTGCGTAACCTTGAATATGTTTCGCATTTAAGAGTTCCACTAAATCGTTTGTATTTACAATTTTACCACGTGCAGTATTTATTAAATAGCTGCCAACTTTCATACGGCTTAACACATCATAATCAAATAAGTTATCTGTTTCAGGTGTTAAAGGCGCATGGATTGTAACCGCATCACTTGTTGATACTAATTCATCAAAATTAACAAAAGTAGAATGCTCATTATCTTTTTGATTGATTGGGTCATAGTGTTGGATTGTTACATTAAATGGTGCCAATCTTTCGGCTACAAGTTGGCCAATTCTACCGAAACCAAAGATACCAATTGTTTTATTTTGTAATTCATGCACATGGTTACCAACTTTTGATAAGTTCCATTCGCCATCTTTAGCTTGTCTATGACCTTCTTCGTAATTTCTCAATAAGATGAGTAAATCCATAACTGCGTGTTCTGCAACACTGATCGTATTACTACCAGTGACTTCTACAACACCAATATTGTGTTCACTTGCCGCTTGTAAATCGACGTGGTCTGAACCTACCCCAGCAGTGATTACTAATTTTAAATTAGGTGCTTTTTCAATACGTTCTTTCGTCATATATGCTGAATAAAATGGCGCACTAATAACGATATCCATATCTGCTAAATGTTTATCTAAATCAGCTTCATTGTCTGTTAATATAACGAATTCGTGCCCTTTTTCTTCTAAAAATGGTTTCAAACAATTGCTCTTTCAGTATTTAATAATTGATTATCTTCGCCTGCTACGGATTCTGGGAATAATGCTACGATTTTCATGCTTATCTCTCCTAATAATTTATTTTTAAAACTGTGCAATGTTACTGAACTTATGTGCATCTTCGAAGCAAAAAAATACTCGATACGATTTGCACATACCACCTCCTTGAATGAATCATTCAAAACGTAGTTAGCAAATAGCACCGAGTACCTTACACCATTCCGTATTTATTCAATTGATTTATCGAATACAAATATTGATACAACCTCATCATCGGCTAAATCAATATCTGTAAATAATTTAACAAATTTAGCTCCAACGAGCGTTTCCAATTTCATCTAATTTAATATCGCTGTATAACTGTTTTATCTTTTCAGTGCGGTTATAGTGAAGCATGACTTCATTTTGTTTATCGCCTAAATAAAACTGTTCAACTTTACTTAACGCGTCCGTCATATAGGCAATAGCCCAGTTTCCCTTTAAACGAAACTTGTACTTTCTCAGGCCCTTTACCTACATGTTGTTTACGATAAGAACGAATTAAATTTGAAAATTGTTGTTCTTTTTTATGTGATTCTATTTGACTCACCTTCTTCACAAAGTAATGAGTTATAGCTTTCATTTACTTATATTTCTATTATATATCAAGCAATTTAAAATTCAAGTGTTATTACTTTTTTTAAAAATCACACTAAAAATACCTTTAGTTTCAAATTCAATATATAGTGTTTGTATTAATATATACAATACACATAAACTAGCTATCGTATCTGTGAAATAATGTGCTTGTAAATAAATTCTAGATATCATAATCGATAAGATTAATATCGCGCCTATAAAGATGACAGCCTTATGTTTCGCTAATAATACAATCAAACTAACTAAGATACATACACTTAAAACATGCATACTAGGAAAACTATAACCGTCGATGATCGCACTCGGTCTTGGACGTTGGATAGCATATTTTAAAAATGTTCCAATAGCAAAGACACTAAAACACCAAAATCCATACCAAACACATTTAAATCTATCATAAATCAGTAAACCTAGTAATATGATTAACACCATACATAAACAGGCAATAGGTGAAAATACTGTTGAAATCATTGTTAAATATTGAACGATTATCTCTGAAGACATCGTACGATGTAGTAATTGATATATGCTAGCATCCATATTTTCCGTTAAGTTAAACGCAATGCATATAATTAGCATAATGAGACACAGACTGCCTACCGTCATTTTTAAATAATTATTCACGTTGACTATTCCTTCCATAACGCATTCTTCTATATAATAAGTAAACCAAGTATTTTCAATTTACTCAATCCTACTTTAGGCTTATAAATATTAATATGATAAAATCATAATATTTATAATGTATATGATTTTGAATAAAACGATTTGTATCCTTGCATGGTCTTATGCTAAAATCAATTAAAGACTTAAAGTATCTACAATAACTATTATAATACTAAAGGAGTTTTACCTTGAATAAAGACCAGTTTGAACAAATGGCCCACAAGTATGACCACCCTGACAGAATTCACCTAGCACAAATCATTGCCCAAGCAACAAATCAATTGCTCAATCATACAACTTACCATTCGTTATTAGATTATGGTGGTGGCACTGGACTCGTAACATTAAATATAGATCATCACTTTGAACAAGTCACACTTATGGATGCCTCAACTCAAATGGTAAATATTTTTGATGAAAAAATATCAGCATTAGAAAAGACTTCTATTCAAACACTTGTCGGCGATATTTTGGCTGATGATCATCCATTAAACCAATCAACCTATGATGTCATTTTCTTATCTTTAGTCTTACTTCATAGTGGTGACTATAAAGCTTTATTGGATAAACTTTACACGCACCTCAATCCAGGAGGCATGCTGATTTTAGTTGATTTTGATAAAAATGAAAATGTTCAGCATCCAAAAGTTTACAATGGCTTTAAGCAATCTGATATTCTAGAAACCTTTGCTCAAATAGGGTTATCACAAACACAGGCTCATACATTTTATGCTGGTGATCATCTTTTTATGAATCAACATGCTAGTATATTTATTGCTTCGGGTTTTAAATAATTTTTACATTTTTAAGTGTAACTGCTTTCTCTCTTCGTCACTTAAAAATGCATAGTCTACTGCTCTTTCATTAATATATTTGACTTGTTCTAATGTCATCATTTCATTTTCTATAAGTAAAGTATATTCTTCATTTAATGATGTCTGTGTAACGGTTCTATTATCTGTATTAATTAAAAAAGGTATATCTTGTTCTAGCAAATAAGGTAAATTTAATGCTTCTAACCCTGTAATGGCCTTGGTTTGAATATTACTTTTTGGACACATCTCTAAGAGTACGTCATTTTCTTTAACAAACTGCAATGATTGTTTATCTTGATTTATAGCAACACCATGTCCAATACGTTTCGAGCCTAATTTAATACCTTCTATCACATTATGCATACAACCGCACTCTCCAGCGTGTAACGTAAGATTGAAACCTTTATCTAAGCCATATTTTATTGTATCTTCAATCGCTTCAGTAGGAAATCCTACTTCAGGACCTGCAAAGTCAATGCCACAAATTGCTTCATGATGATGTTGATGAATAAAATCAAAAAGTGCTTGGTTTTGTTCAGTATGATGTTGTCGCATCGCACATACTAACAAATTAACGCCTATCCCTAATGTATTAACCGCTTCATTAACACCTAACTCTACTGCTTCCAACACCTCTGTCATCGTTAACCCTTGATCCATATGAAATAATGGTGCGAAACGAATTTCAATATATTTCACATTATCGTTATATGCTTGCTTGGCAACATCTACAACCGCACGTTTCAAACTATCTTTTGTCTGAAGTACTTTTAATATTTCATCAAAACACTGTAAATAGTCATCTAAACTATCACACTGACTACTGACAAATAATTTTGATTCATCTAAGTTAACACCTTGTTCATCTGCAAGTTGTCTAATCAATTCTACACTTGTTGAACCGTCTAGGTGACAATGTAATTCAACCTTGGCAATTTCTTCTATGGACTTATTCATGCTTAGAACCTACCTCTACCTACATTTGATTATGTTTAAAATTTATCTATTTACTATATCATGATGCATTTAACTTTGCTACGACTCAAATTACATGTCGACATAACGTTGAGCCATCATTTTTAATCAACTCATTTTAAATTAAGTATAACCAAAAAGCAGTGTCTGATGATGTATAGTCATATAAATACAATGTATTTTGGGCGAGACGCTTGAAGGAACAGGACAAGCTAAAGACCTCAGACTGAAGCTGGATCCTTAGAAAGTGAGCCAACCATACGAAAAATTAAATAAAGAAGAAGCGCTCAGATCCATTGAATTAAATCACCTGAGCGCTTCTTTTTCTGGGGTTGATGTATCACTTCCCCATTATTATACAATAAACATTATCTACATAGCTTGATAACATTGATTAAAAATAGACATCATATTTCACCTAAGTAACCTAATATGACTAGTGAAATACCTAAACCAACAAAACTCATAATGAGTAGCGTGACAACAATTTTCAATTCAGTCAAAAAATATTTTCTATCTTGTCCTTTATTTACAAGCCAAACACCTAAAACCACGACGAGTACAAAAATTATAATCAAACAATATGCAATTATATTTAAAATGCCCATATCAATGCCCCTTTGCGTACGATTCACATGTTGACCTTCTGTATGCATCAGTTATTTCGCACATCTCTATCACGTTCTCCCAAACATCAATGCTTAACCTATACTGGTTTCACATCAAGATAGTCATGTACTTTTAAATAGTCAATAATTTGATTAACAGCTGTTTCAATACTGTCTTGCTCTGTATCTATAATAATTTCTGGATTATTGGGCTCTTCATAAGGCGCATTGATTCCAGTAAATCCTTTAATTTCTCCGTTTCTTGCTTTTTGATACAATCCTTTAGGATCTCTAGATTCACACGTTTCTATACTACAAGACGTGTATATTTCGATAAATTCTTTGTCGTCTAATAAGTTTCGTACTTCATCTCGGTCAGCTTGATAGGGCGATATAAACGCTGTAATCGTAATTAATCCTGCATCGACCATGAGTTTACTTACTTCGCCAATACGACGTATATTCTCTTTTCGATCTTCCGGACTAAAGCCAAGATTGTTATTTAAGCCATGTCTGACATTATCTCCATCTAGTCGGTACGTATGTACTTGTTGTTGATATAATGCTTTTTCTAATGCTACTGATATCGTAGATTTACCAGAACCTGATAAACCCGTAAACCAGATGACAACACTGCGATGTTGATTACGTTGTTGTCTTTCTACTTTCGTAACTGCTGATTCATGCCATGTAATATGATTTGAAGTGGCCATGTTCAAACTCCTTTGATCTTATTTTTCTTGTAATCCTTTGATAAGTACATCCGCTACCTCTGGTCTTGAAAAAGCTTTCGGCAAGGACTCTCCGTTTTTTAATTTTTCACGAACTTTCGTGCCACTCAAATGTAAATGTTCTGAAGCATCGTGTGGACATGTTTTGGCTGTTGCCATATTTTCACAAACATTGCAGTAAAAAGCATGTTCAAATTTCAAAATTTGTATGCCCAATTCATCTTCATATTGTGCGATGAGTGTTTGCGCATCGTAAGTTCCATAATAATCACCGACACCCGCGTGATCACGTCCTACAATAAAATGCGTGCAACCATAATTTTTTCGTACTGTGGCATGTAATATCGCTTCACGTGGACCTGCATAACGCATCGCAGCTGGATAAATAACTAATCTCGTTCTATTTTCCGGGTAATAATTTTTTAATATCACTTCATAACTTTCCATGCGAACGGCTGCAGGAATATCATCTGATTTTGTTTCACCTACTAAAGGATTCAGTAATAAACCATCTACAGATTCTAAAGCTGCTTTTTGAATATATTCATGTGCACGGTGTACAGGATTACGCGTTTGAAACCCAACAACCGTTTTCCAATTTAAGTCATAAAACAATTGTCTCGTCTCAGATGGGTCCAAATGATAATCGACAAATTCATCATGTTTCGGTCGATCTACTAGGTGAATGGGTCCAGCAAGATAGACACTGCCTTTTTCATATACCTTCAATACACCTGGATGTTCAATATCCGTAGTACCATAAACGAATGCTGCTTCTTTCTCCTTGTCATAGGTATATTTTTCCTCAAGTTCAAGCACACCATATAAATGATTATCTTCACCATATAACGCAATGCTTTCACCGATTTCAAGCTCATTTGCTTTATCTTCCGTAACCGGCAACGTAATCGGTATACTCCACACTAGACCGTTTTTCAAATGGAGATTTTCAACGACTTCATTATAATCCGCTTCATTCATAAAACCTGTAAGGGGACTAAAACCACCAATGCCAATCAGTTCTAAATCTGATAAACTCCAAGGGTTCAGTGTAATGGCTGGCATGGAATGCGATACTTCCAACATTGTTTCCTTCAGCTCAGCGTTAACTTCTCTATTAATTAATGTACCACCATGTGGTTGAATCGTATTTTCAATAATCTCTTTTGTTAATGCCATATTGATTCACTCCTTTTAATCTATCTCATTTGCGTTAACATTCACTTTCTTTTTAGAAAAATCTATGGGTAGCTTTTTATTTTGATATAAAGCGAAAATAATTAAGCCTATCCAAAGCAGTATGACTGCAATTTTTATCACTATGGAAGTTGTTGCATTTAATTGAAAAACACTAATTAGTGAACTGCTATTTGTAAAAATAATCATCCCACCGACACAGACTGCTAATATATTCATCGGCAAAATTTTAACTAACCATGCTGCAAAAGGTGCAGCAATCAAACCACCAATACTTAGCGCAATCACTAACCCCCAGTTAATCTGGCTCCATCCCAAGAAGATAATGAAACTGATGGATGCTGAAATAGTGACAAAAAATTCACTTGCAGATACTGTACCTATGGCATATCTCGGTTCTAGCTTTTTCTGTGCTAATAATAAAGGTGTGTTGACTGGGCCCCAGCCGCCACCACCAATGGCATCTAAAAATCCTGCAACTGCGCCTTGCGGAATCATGGCATAACGTCCGATCGTCGAAGGATCTTTAACAACTGTTTGATGACGTTTATATAAAAATTGATATAAAATATATATGCCCATTGTTAATAGAAATATTGCTATAAAAGGTTTAATCAAGTCACTATGTATATGACTTAAAAACGCTGCGCCAATAAATGATGTAATCGCACCTGGTATTGCTAACTTAATCATGGTAGGTTTATGTACATTTTCAAATTTCAGATGTGAGGTACCAGAAGCAGCCGTTGTTGCAATTTCTGAAAAATGTATTGTCGCGGATGCAATTGCTGGTGCGATACCAAATGTGAGTAATATTGATGATGATGAAGCACCAAAGCCCATGCCTAGTGATCCATCAATGAGTTGAGCGAGGAATCCTGCAAGTGCAAAGATAAATAATTTATGCATTTGTCGTGCCCCTTCCGACTTTAGTTTAGTGATTCAAGTTTCTTTATCATTTTGATTTGTTTATTTTTATCTCTATAGGATGGATCTAACACATGTTTCAAAAAATCTTGTTTTTCTTGCGTCGTTAAATTACTTCGTTTGATATGCTGTCTGCATTCATATAAAAAATCCACATACGCTTCATAACTGAGATCGAAACGTGCTTTAAACTCTTCTAAAATTTGTGCAGTGAGCGTTGGGCTTGCACCATTCGTAGAAATACTCAGCGTTAATCGCCCTCTTCTTAATATGCTTGGAAATACAACATCACCAGTATGTGCTTTAGACGTCATGTTTAGTAATGCGTGTTGCGGTTTAGAAGCAGCGATTTGTTGATTTACGCGGTTATCATTCGTGGCAGCAATGATTAAATCTGCTTCCGCGATATCATTTACTTCAAATGCTTTAGCACACCAACTCATCTCACCCTGTTCGTAGCGGTGATATAGTGCAACTGTAAGTGAAGGACTAATAACTTTAATATGGGTTGTATAGTTAACTAATGTGGCAATACGGCGTTCAGCAACCTGTCCACCGCCCACAATCACGACGCGTTTATTAGAAATATCTATCATAAGTGGTATGAATGGCATACCATCACTTCCTTGTTAAAATGAATTACTGTGTCACATATTCAAAAGTCTCTTCAACACGTGCTTTCAATGCATCTTGTAAATGTTGATGTTTACCCAATCGTTTACACAATATAATCTCTTTATCATTTTGATATTCTGTAACCGTATCAATGATTTGTTGATCTAAAATACCTGTAAACCATAAATAAGGCACAATATATATTTGGGAACATTCCGTTTGTACTGCGCTGTTTAGTGCATCTTTGAATGCAGGCTTACAAGCTGCTAAGTAGCAAGTCTCGATATCTTCAATTTCAGTTTGTTCATACAACTGTGTCTTGATCGTAGAAATGTCTATTTGTGTTTGGGGATTATAGCTGCCTCTACCGATAATGAGCACTTTTGCATCCGAATTAGGCGTCACGCCAGATTCTTCAATTCTCTGCTTTAATATCTCAGTCAGTCTCGGTTGTACGCCTAACGGTCTGCCATAGGACACATGTACATTAGGGTATCTTTGCTGACTATGTTCAATTTCTGCTGGAATATCTTTGTAGTAATGCCCTGCACTTAATAACAACACTGGCACAACTGAAATCTCTGTCGCACCTTTATCTACTAGACGCTGAAATCCTTGTGCCAAATTCGGACTGGTTAATTCTAAAAAACATGTTTCCTGTAATGGCACATTGACCTGCGCTTTGACTAAATCAATAAAGTCTGTCGCTTCGTTCACTGCATCTGGAACCCTACTACCATGACTCACATATAAGACACCTCGCATAGTTACCCCTCCTTATTTATAGCGATAAACTCACCTATTTTACTTTCTATTGATATGTTAATTTCGCTACTGCTGATTCAACAGGCATTTCTTCAAACCAACTAATACGTTCTCTTAGTTTGACTACTTCTCCGACAACAATCATCGCTGGATTTTCAATATCCTTTGCTACTTCGACAATATTTGATAATGTACCTACCACAGTTTTTTGAAATTCAGATGTTCCCAGATGAACTAAAGCGACAGGTGTCTCAGATGAACGACCATGTTTCATCAATAATTCACTAATTTCAGGTAATTTTTTAACACCCATATAAATACATAGCGTTTCCGGCCCAAGTGCAAGATGTTTCCAGTAACTTTCTTTATCTATATTTTTATTAATCACACCTGTTACAAATGCAACAGATGAACTATAGTCACGATGTGTTACTGGAATACCTGCATATGCTGGTGCTGCAACACCTGAAGTGATGCCAGGAACGATTTCGAATGGTATATGATGTTCGGCTAATATCTCTGCTTCTTCTCCACCTCTACCAAAGATAAATGGATCTCCACCCTTTAATCTTGTGATGGTTTGTCCTTTCTTTGCTAGATTGACGAGTAATTTATTCGTATCTTCTTGTGGTAATGAATGACGATTCGGATCTTTCCCACAATACATAAATTTCGCTGAAGGCGATGCATGATTTAACAACGCCTTGTTCACCAATCGGTCATACAAGATGACATCTGCTTGTTCAATTGCTTTTAACCCTTTAACTGTAATTAGATCAGGGTCTCCAGGCCCTGCGCCTACTAAAAATACTTTCCCCATCCTGTCACCACTTTCTCAATTTTTAACTATGGAATGTTTGCCCATCTCTTACTTCTTCAACGATGCCAGCACGTACAACGAAATCACCAAAATGTTCGCCTTCTGTTCTTTCTTTTGCATACTGTAATAAAATAGGTCTTAAACTTTCTAAAATTTCTGCTTCACCGATATTTTCTTTGTAGATTTTGTTTAATCTATCACCTATAAAGCCACCGCCTAAATACATATTGTATTTACCTGGACCTTTTCCAATAAATGCAACTTCTGCTAACGCTGGTCTTGCACAGCCATTTGGACAACCTGTCATTCTAATCGTAATTTCTTCTTCTTTTAGACCTGCTTCATCAAGTAAATCTTCAATCTTCGTAATCAACGATGGTAAATATCTCTCTGACTCTGCCATCGCCAGTCCACATGTTGGGAAAGCAACACAAGCCATAGAATTACGTCTTAAACCTGTATAATGTTGACCATCTGTAATACCAAAATCTGTGATAATTTTTTCAATTTCATTCTTTTTATGTGCAGCTACATTCGCAATCACAAGGTTTTGATTCGGTGTTAACCTAAAATCACCTGTGTGAACTTCTGCAATCGTTCTTAATGCCGTTTTTAATTTATAATCTTCCGTATCTTTTACACGTCCGTTTTGAACAAAGAGTGTATAGTGCCATTTACCACTACCTTCAGTCCACCCATAGCGATCACCATTATGTTCAAAATGATAAGGACGCTTGTTTTCTAATTGCCAACCTAAGCGATTGTTGATTTCATTTCTAATCCAATCAACGCCAAGTCTATCTACTGTATATTTAAAGCGTGCATTCGTACGTTCTTCACGATTACCATAATCTCTTTGAACCGTTAAAATCTTTTCACATACATCGACGACTTCTTCCTTAGGAATGTAACCAATCAATCTGCCAACTTGTGGATAGGTTGCTGTATTACCATGTTTCATACCCATACCGCCACCTACAGCGACATTAAAGCCAACAAGTTGTTCATTTTCTAAAATAGCGATTAATCCAATATCTTGAGAATAAACATCTATATCATTAGATGGGGGTACTGCGATACCAATCTTAAATTTACGAGGAAGATATGTTTTGCCATAAATTGGCTCTGGTTCTTCATCGCTAGTATCTAAGACTTTTTCTCCGTCTAACCAAATCTCATGATAGGCTTGTGTTTTCGGCGATAAATGTCTACTAATATCACTGGCAATTTGATTAATTTCACTGTGCACATCCGATTGATATGGATTAGGGTTACACATAACGTTACGATTCACATCACCACAAGCCGCAAGTGTATCTAATAAGGACTGGTTAATATCTTTCATCGTTTGTTTTAAATTGCGTTTTAAAATACCGTGAAATTGAAATGCCTGTCTTGTAGTTAGTTTGATTGTGCCGTTCGCATATGTATTAGCAATATCGTCCATCGCTATCCATTGCTCTGCTGTTGATGCACCTCCTGGCGCACGCACTCTAATCATGAAGCTATACGCAGGTTCTAGCTTTTGTCTTCTACGTTCATCACGTATATCTCTATCATCTTGCATGTAACTACCATGGAATTTTAAAAGTTTCGTATCTTCTTCTGCGATAGCGCCTGTTACTCTATCTGCCAAACCTTGAACAATCGATCCTCGAAGATAATCACTATGTGCTTTGATACGTTCCATTTCATCCAGTTTGTCTGAAAAATTGACTTTTGTTTCAGCCATGTAATCATTCCTTTCTTAGTAAACATCTCTTTGGTAACGTTTTTCTTGTTTCATTTGAGTAAGATAGGCTTCTGCATCTGCTTCTGACATGTCACCTTCTTGCTCTATAACACTACGAATGGTGTCATGTACATCTTTTGCCATGTGTTTTTCATCACCGCAAACATATATTGCTGCACCATCTTGTAGCCATTGATAAAATAGCTCACTTTGTTGGGCAATACGATGCTGAACATAAATTTTTTCTTCTGTATCTCGTGAAAAAGCGAGATCCAGTTTAGCTAATGTTTCATCTTTCAGCCATGCCTGCCATTCTGTTTGATATAAAAAGTCTGTAGTAAAATATTGTTCTCCGAAAAACAACCACGTATTGCCAGATAACCCAAGCTCTTCACGTTCTTGCATATAAGCTCTAAATGGTGCTACGCCTGTGCCTGGCCCTATCATAATGACTGGCGTTTCTTCATCAAATGGAAACTTAAAGTTTGGATTTTTTTTAAGGTAAATCGGTAATGTGTCTCCAGGTTGAATCCGTTCTGCTAGTTGGACAGAGCACACACCTTTACGCGTGCGTTCGTGCGCTTCATATCGAACGGCGCCAACGGTTATATTCACTTCATCTGGTGTGGCCTCATAACTACTAGCGATAGAATATTCTCTTGCTGGCAATTTCCTTAGTAATTTATAAAATGTTTCTGGCTTCAGTTCTGAAGTTGGAAATTCTATTAATAAATCTATGACATCGCGACCATCAACATATTGTTGTATCCATTCTGCATTGTCTATTTGACTAAGTAACTCCGTATTGCCAAATAACTCCGCTGCTTTTTGAAGTAATGGTTTCGTCAGCTTAGTAATCTCAAAGTGTTCAGTTAACGCTTTTTCCAATGGCAATGTATCGCCATCATCATTGATTGGAATTTCAATATCTTTATCCCAACCCAGTGTCTCAATCAGTAGTGTCACAATTTCTGGTTCATTTTGAGGTAAGACTACCACGCAGTCTCCAGGTTCAAATGATTCACCGTAATTATCTAATAGCAATTCAACATGTCTAACTTCTTTGTTAGAACCTCGACCATTCAGATTGATATTCTCTAACACTTCAGCTTTGTAAGGATTCGATTTTGAGTAACGTTTTTCTTTGGCAGATTGTACTGTTTCAGTAGAAGTCACCGTTGAACCATGACCTGTAGATTGATTTAGAATTTCAATATTCTTATTCATCCACTTTTCAGCTAAATCATCAAAATCTAAATCACAATCTTGTCTATCCGTAAGGCGTTCAGCACCTAATTCTAATAATTTTGCATCGAAGTCTTTACCTGTTTGGCAGAAATACTCGTATGACTCGTCTCCTAATGCAAGCACGGAGAACCTTACATTTTCTAATTTTGGTGCCTTACGACTATGTATAAATTCATGAAATGTAAGTGCATTGTCTGGCGGATCACCTTCACCGTGCGTGGCAGTAATGACAAATAAATCCTCCACTTTTTTAAATTCCTTTTGTTTAATTTCATCCATTGCCGTTAACTTAACAGTGTAATTATGTTCGACCAGTCGATCTGCAAATATTTCAGCTAAACTTTGTGCATTACCTGTTTCTGAACCATAAACTACGGTAATGTGACGATCGTTGTTTGTTTGGCTTTCGGATTCATTATTTAAAACATATTCTGCCACCTGTTGTGGCGCCTCAGTTGTTTGTGCTACAGCCCCTTGTTGCGCTGTAAGGTAACCGGTTAACCATATTTGCTGTTCAGCAGTTAACGTCTGAAAAATTTGATTTAACTGTGCTGCTTGTTCTTGGTCAAAAGGACTATTTGATACTGATAAATTCACAATGCATTCACCCCGATATTTATTTGATAAATTATAATTATTGTCTAAATAGGTTTAATCAATTTCATTTCTTGCCATATCAACGATATAGCAATCGAATTTTATATCTTCTACAACATTCATTATATTTCCGATACGAATACTAGGTTATTAGTGTAAAAAAAAGAATCTACTTAATTTATGGTTTATTCGTCGTATGTAGACCACATTCCGTCTTAGTAGAATTCGTCCATCTACCTGCTCTTGAATCACCATTACCAGAAACGGCCTCAGTACATGGAATACAACCAATACTTGGAAAATTGAAATCATGTAGTTCGTTATAATGTAAATCATGCGCTTTAATATAATCCCACACATCATCCCAAGTCCAATGAATCAGAGGACACACTTTTACTGATTTGAATCGTTCATCTTTATTAATAAAATTAGTTGCCTGTCGACTCGGTGATTGTTCTCTTCTTAAACCTGAAACCCAAGCTGTCGCCCCAGATAGCACTTCTTCAAGCGGTTTAATTTTACGAATATAACAACATTGATTTGGATCTTGTTTCCATAAAGCTGGCGCAACTTGATCCGCTTGTTCTTCTAAAGTAAGACTCGGTTGTTTAAGCTTAATGTTTAATTCCGGATAACGTGCTTTAACACGGTCTATCAAATCGTATGTCTCTTGAAAGTGGAGATTCGTATCTAAAAATACAATTTCCGCATCTTTCTTCACACTAGAAATTAAATCAATTAAAATCATGCCTTCTGCACCGAAACTACATGAATAAATAATAGAATCACCATATACATCGTAAGCCCATCTAATCACTTCACGTGCACCTTTAGTTTCATCAGTGATATCCAGTGTTTCAAAAGCGTGTGGATTGAAATCATCATACGTAATTTTTGTTTCTGACATTAACGGGTCCACCCCTTTTCTTCTAATGTACGCTTACTTAAATTCAAGTTATACTTCGTTTTTTGAATTATTTGAAAATAATTATGCTACACACTTTACTCATTGAAATTTTTTATGTCAAGTTTGTGTTTATTAAAATAATTATATTAATTTTTTGACAAAATACACCATTGAAACCGCTTTAAAAAGCGAAGTTAAAACGTTTTATAATAATTATTTTCACACAATAGTCATAATAATCTAGTTACTTTCAAATCGCCCTAAAGCCTATGGTTATCATGTTTTAAATTTTTTTAAAAATTTTTTAAATTTTAATAATAATTCTAATCTAGAAACAAAAAGCGCAGGTATATAACATCAAATATTTAATTTGATGTTATATACCTGCGTTGCAAAAATGATTAAATCTCTAATACCTTAAATCTTTAATCCTTTTATATTATACTGAAAAACTGAGTCTTGGTATAAATGTTTCAAAATGAACATGATTCATAGAAATACCTAATGTTTGTAATTCAGCAATCATTGCTTTTAAGAATGAGTTACCGCCACACACATAGATCTCCGTCTCATTGTCCACATATTGACGCAGTTGTTCTGATTCGATAAAACCATCTTCATCACGAAAATGAATATCAAACTGGGCATGGTCTGATTGATTTGCAATTGTAGTTAATTTTTCTTCAAAAGCAACATTTTGTGCGTTAGATGTTGATTGTAAGAAAATAGCTGGTGTACCTATGTTAACGGCTTCATTAAACATTGAGACAAGCGGTGTAACCCCTACACCTGAACCCAAAAATAATTGTTTGTTTTCTATATTTTCTAATTTAAATCCACCTACTGGTGCAGATATATTTAAAATGTCACCTTCAGTTACTTCATCGTGTAACACAGTAGAAACTTCACCTTCGTGCGTTTCAGTAACATCTCTTCTTACACCAAATGTTAAGTAACTTTCATCTCCATCAACTATGGAATAGTGTCTTTTTGCACGATAAGGTAATTTTTCACTAGAAATATCTACAGTTATATATTGTCCTGGTATAAATTGACTTAAATCAATGCGATTTGATGTGACAGTAAATGATTTAATAAGTTCTGTCTCCTCAGTGATATTTGTAACTTCAAATGGTTTAAAACCTTCCCATGCCATTTGTTTATAAATATCTTTTTCTAAGCCAATAAAGGCATCAGCGATAGCTCCATAAGCTTTTATCCATGTTTGAATAATAGGATCATTATTTTCTAAACCTGTCACTTCTTGGATTGCCCAAATTAAATTTTCTCCAACAATATCATAATGTTCCGGTTGCACTTGTAAAGCACAATGTTTATAAACTACAGGCATTATTGCTGGTACGATAGGTGTTAAATCTTCAATGTTTTCCGCTGCTGCCAGTACTGCCATAGCAAGTGCTGATGATTGCAGTCCCTTTTTTTGATTTGTTTGGTTAAATACATTTTTTAATTCTGGATGCACTTCAAATAACCTTTTATAGAAAATTTTCGTAATAGTTTGTCCTTTTTCTTTAAGTAATGGCACTGTATCTCTAATTGTTTGAATTTCTCTTTCTGTTAACATATTATACCTCCTAATTACTTCTCACCACTATTATTGTACGAAATAATATAACTTACAATCATTAACAATTAATTCAAACATTTTCTAAATGCATAGTTCACAAAATGTTAACTAATTAAAAAAAGTATAAATTCAAATTCTTTGGTATGTATTGATTTGCTCACATTTTATAAATTGAAATCGTATATTGTATGATCTAAAACTTTAATCCACTATGATTAGTCAACTAAAACCACGCTAAAAAGTCTGTACTTCACTACTTTTTAGCGTGGTTTTTTATTCTTATTTTTCACTTAAGTATAAATCTTCTATGACTGTTGCTACGGATTCAGCATTATTTTGAATATACACATCATAAGCCTCAGAGCAGCCTGATGTGCCAGTCACATAAAAAGATTGTTGGGCATGGTTTAATAATTGCGTATCGTTCACATCATTTCCAAAAGCAATATAGTTTTGTGCACCAATCATGTACTTTAAGGTAGAGTGCTTATTAATGTTTATGGCTGTAATATCTATGCTATGATCCACTTCGTGTATATGGATTGATAATACATCCTCGTAACTTTGAAACCATTGTTTAAGTGCTTTAAATGTTTTTTCCTCAGTCGCGAATAGAATCACCTTAATTGGATGTTGAATATGAGCAACCTTCACATTCTTTGCTAAACCATCTGGATCTAATTGTCTATAAATTGGATGGCTTTCACTTACGTTAGCAGCATAGTCAAAATCTCCATCGATAATATATTTTAAATCATAATCGCTGATTAACTTCACAATCTTTTCAAATAAATCATTCGGGATATAAGCCATGGTTTGAATTTCTCCAACTTTTGAAATAATAGAGCCATTTCCACCAATGAGCCAATGATTACTGTAATCTCTAACAACTGGTAACAAATCACGTATAGGTCGTGCTGACGCAAATATGATATCGTGTTGCCGATTCAATTGCTGTATCACTTGATTTAACCGTGATTCTATAAATTTGCCATTAAAACAAATCGTGCCATCTATATCAAAAACAAATATCATAGTCATACCTCTTTTAAATTTTTATTCATCATGCTGATATTTAGCATTTAACTGATGAATTAATCGTTTAAATTCATCCTCTGATTTAAATTCAAACGTAATTTGGCCTTTTTTATTTTTAGTGGAAATAGCTACATTTGCACCATATTGCGCTTTAAGTTGACGTTCTTGTTGTCTAATAAACTTTGGTTTTGTTGCCTTTTGTGTAGCCTCTACTTTATCTTTATTATCACTATAATGTGTAGTGACATAATGTTCTAATTCTCTTACACTCCATGCCTCACGGGAAGCTTGTTTGGCAATTTGTTGCATTTTTTGTTTGTCCTTAACACTTAATAATGTGCGGCCATGAGCGCTTGATAACGCACCATCTCTCACCATATTTGAAACAGTCTGTGGCAAGTTTAATAAACGCAACATATTCGCAATGTAAGGTCTAGATTTACTTAGACGTTGCGCAACATCTTGCTGCGTTAAATTTAAGTCATCCATCAATTTACGATAACTTTCCGCTTCTTCAATTGCATTTAAATCCTCACGCTGTAAATTTTCAATGATTGCAAGTTCCATCATATCTTCATCCGTAAGTGATTTAACAATCGCAGGTATTTCAGTCAATCCCGCAATTGTTGCAGCACGAAATCGCCTTTCGCCGACAACGATATGATAGCCAGAAATCGTTTTTCTCAAAACGATGGGTTGTAATATGCCGTGAAGTTTAATTGATTTGGCAAGATCATTTAATCGTTCCTCATCAAATGTTTTACGTGGTTGATATGGATTTGCCTTAACAGTAGTCATAGCTATTTTTTGAATATTTTCGTTATCTTCTATGGTTAATTGCTCATCTTGATGATTTTCGATTGTCAAACACCTACTTTCTATTTTCTCTAGCTCGTTTAATTTGATTTATTATTAGATGTGCCTATTATATCATCACTCATCTACCAAAGAATATAGGACAAATAATTAGTTTAATCGAAATTTTCAGATAAGTTGTTGACAAAAGTAATTTTAATGTGTAATCTTGGGTATATCAAATTCGAAATAATAGAAACACAGTAACAAGGAAAGTAGAACTTACACTGCTGACACAGAGAGTCTTCGTAACGCTGAAAGAAGATACAGAAAGAAAGTTTGAAAATGGCCTTTGAGTGTTGATGCCAATATGAGGTATCAACGGGCGCGCCCGTTATAGCGCTACAGTATTAACATTTTGTTAAATGGCGTACTGGATTATTCCACACGTTATCTTCTCGTTAATACTCATTTTATTTATAGAATGGGTTTTTTATTTACGAAAAATGATAACACGATTCAGTCAACGTTACATATACAACAATTTAGCGTACTGGATAAGGTTACTTTAGTGATAATGTAACAAACAAAGGTGGTACCGCGAGCTAAGCTTTCGTCCTTTACATCCGAATTTTCGGGTTTAAAGGACGGGAGCTTTTTTTATTTTTACAAGGAGGTTAACAATTATGAAAAATACTGAACTAGCACAAATCGCATTGTCACATGATCATACAGGCGCCATAGCCAATCCAATTTACTTATCAACAGCATATCAACACCCACATCTCGGTGAGTCAACAGGATATGATTACACACGAACTAAGAACCCAACACGCTCAGCATTTGAAGAGGCATTTGCCAAATTGGAACACGGCACAGCTTCATTTGCAACATCAAGTGGCATGTCTGCTATTCAATTAATATGTAATCTGTTCAAATCTGGTGACGAAATATTGGTATCTTTCGATTTATATGGTGGTACCTTTAGACTTTTCGATTTTTATGAACAACAGTATGGTATCCATTTCAAATATGTTGACTTCCTCAATTATGAAGAAGTGGAACAAAGTATTACAGAACATACTAAAGCATTGTTCATTGAACCAATCTCAAACCCACAAATGATTGAAGTAGATGTAGACCCGTTCTATATCTTAAGCAAAAAATTTAATTTATTAACTATTATAGATAATACATTTTTAACACCATACCTTTCTACGCCATTAGAAGATGGTGCAGATATCGTCTTACATTCAGCTACAAAATATATTGGCGGACATAACGACGTACTTGCTGGTGTGGTAACCGTTAAAGATAATCAACTTGCAGAACAATTAGGACAGTTACACAACATGATTGGTGCTACTTTGTCACCATTCGATAGCTACCTACTCCAACGTGGTTTAAAGACACTCCATTTGAGAATGGATCGTTCAGAATATAATGCGAAATTACTCTCAGAACGATGTAGTGACTTAGAGGCCATCGACAAAGTGCTTTATAGCGGACGTACAGGTATGTTGAGTTTACGTTTAAATAAAGATTATAAAGTGGATAAATTCTTAGAACATTTAAACGTCTGTATTTTTGCAGAAAGTCTTGGTGGTACAGAAACATTTATCACATTTCCATATACACAAACACATGTAGATATGCCAGACGCAGAGAAAGACAAACGGGGCATCGATGAATATTTGATTAGGTTATCCATCGGTATCGAAGACTATGAAGATATCGAACAAGACATTATTCAAGCATTAGAAAAATCTAAACAAGGAGTGATTTCATGAGTTTATCAAAAGAAACTGAAGTAATATTCGATTCACATAGAGGTGTAGATTACGATTCTGCAAATCCTCCTTTATATGATTCTTCAACTTTCCATCAAAAAACGCTTGGCGGCGGTGCACAATATGATTATGCCAGAAGTGGTAATCCAAACCGTGCCTTATTAGAAGAAAAATTAGCTAAATTGGAAGGCGGAAGTCATGCCTTTGCATACGCATCAGGTATCGCAGCCATTTCAGCTGTGTTATTAACTTTAAATGCAGGTGATCATGTCATCTTACCTGATGATGTTTATGGAGGTACGTTTAGATTAACAGAACAAATTCTAACTCGTTTTAATATACAATTTTCAACTATTGATACGACGCATTTAAATGAAATTGAAGAGGCTATTCAAGATAATACTAAACTGATATATATTGAAACACCTTCTAATCCACTGTTTAAAATTACAGACATTAGAGGCGCAGCCGATATTGCTAAAAAACATCATCTCAAACTCGCCGTAGACAATACGTTTATGACACCACTAGGACAATCACCCTTAGCTCTAGGCGCTGATATTGTCGTGCATAGTGCTACCAAATTCTTAAGTGGACATACTGATATTATTGCAGGCGTAGCAATAACAAACGATCAAACGATTGCCGATGCATTATATTTATTACAAAACGGTACAGGTACTGCCCTATCTGCTCAAGATAGTTGGACACTGGCTAAACACTTAAAAACATTACCTGTACGTTTTAATCAATCAGTTGAAAACACTAAAAAACTTTATGAGTATCTAGCACAACGTGATGAAATTGCAGAAGTCTATTACCCTGGAAATAGCGATTTACATTTATCTCAAGCAAGTCATGGCGGTGCTGTATTAGGTTTCCGCTTAAAAGATGAGACAAAAGCGCAAGATTTTGTAGATGCCCTTTCCTTACCTTTAGTTTCCGTCAGCTTAGGTGGTGTTGAAACAATACTTTCACACCCTGCTACGATGTCACATGCAGCTGTACCTAAAGAAGTAAGAGAAGCCAGAAATATCACTTTTGGATTATTTAGATTAAGCGTTGGATTAGAAACTGCAGATGAATTAATCTCTGATCTAAATTATGCATTTAAGGAGGCCTTCAATGAGTCAACTACTCGACAAACTAAAGCACAACATATTAGTAGCTGATGGTGCGATTGGAACCATTCTATATTCAGAAGGTCTAGATACATGCCCAGAAGCCTATAATATTACACATCCAGATAAAGTGGCGCGCATTCATCGTTCTTATATAGACGCTGGTGCCGATATTATTCAAACCAATACGTATGGTGCTAATTTTGAAAAGTTAAAACCTTTTGGTCTTGAGCATAAAGTTAAAGACATTCACTACGCAGCAGTAGAAATTGCTAAACAAGCTGCAAACGACGACACCTTTATTTTAGGCACAGTAGGTGGATTCAGGGGTATCAAACAAGAAGATTTAGAATTATCATCGATTCAATATCATACAGAAATACAAATTGAGACATTAATCGATGCAGGTGTTGATGGCATTCTATTTGAAACATATTACGATTTAGAAGAGCTTACAACCATTATCAAAGCTACTAAACGTAAATATGATATTCCGATTATTGCTCAACTCACGGCTTTAAATACAAACTATTTAAGAAATGGTACTGAAATCAATACAGCCTTGCAACAAGTTGTTAAGAGCGGTGCTGATATTGTTGGACTGAATTGTCATCACGGTCCCCACCATATGCAACAATCGTTTTCACATATTGAATTGCCCGATGGTGCTTATCTATCATGTTATCCAAACGCAAGCTTATTAGATATTGAAAATAGTCAATTTAAATATAGTGATAATGCAGCTTATTTTGGAAAAGTAGCTGAGCAACTCATCAATGAAGGCGTTCGTTTAATTGGCGGCTGTTGTGGCACGACACCTGAGCATATTCAATACATCAAATCATCGGTCTCAGATTTAAAACCGGTAAACCAAAAAAATGTCATTCCTATCGCTAAATATACGGGTCATTCGGAGAAACCAACACAAAAACAAAATCTAACATCAAAGGTTAAACACAGACCTACAATTATCGTTGAACTAGATACACCGAAACATCTTGACACAGACTTATTTTTCAGAAATATCAAAAAACTCGACGATGCCAAGATTGATGCCGTAACCTTAGCTGATAATTCGTTAGCCACAGTAAGAATCAGTAATGTTGCCGCAGCGAGTATCATTAAACAACAATATGACATCGAACCTTTAGTCCATATCACTTGTCGTGATCGCAATTTGATTGGCTTACAATCACATTTACTTGGCCTATCACTCTTAGGTATTAATGAAATTTTGACCATTACAGGTGATCCTTCAAAGATTGGGCACCTTCCAGGCGCAACCAATGTATACGATGTGAATTCTAAAGGGTTAACTGAAATTGCTTTACGCTTCAATCAAGGTATTAACACAGACGGTGATGCGCTGAAGACGCAGACGAACTTCAACATCGCAGGGGCATTTGATCCAAATGTAAGAAAATTAGACGGTGCTGTACGACGGTTAGAGAAAAAATTAGAAAGTGGTACCCACTACTTTATAACCCAACCGGTCTATAGCAAAGAGAAAATTAAAGAAGTCTATGAAGCAACCAAACATTTAGATGTGCCATTGTTTATTGGCATTATGCCTGTCACTAGTTATAACAACGCATTATTTTTACACAATGAAGTACCAGGCATTAAATTGTCAGAAGACATTCTCGAACAATTTGAAGCTGTTAAAGATGATAAAGCAAAAACAAAATCATTGAGCATTGAATTATCAAAAGCATTGATCGACACAGTGCATGAATATTTTAATGGCTTGTATTTAATTACACCATTCCAAAAGGTCGATTATACACTGGAACTTGCAAATTATTCAAAATCAATTACTTCAACTAAACAGGAGGCAATATTATGACAATTCAAACATCAAACTTAGGTTTTCCGAGATTAGGTAGAAAGAGAGAATGGAAAAAAGCCATCGAGGGCTACTGGGCAAATAAATATGATTTAGAAACATTACATCAACAATTAACAGATTTGCACAAAGAGAATTTATTACTACAAAAAAATTATAATTTATCTAGTATTCCGGTTGGCGACTTTTCTTTATATGACCATATTCTTGATACATCATTACTTTTCAATATCATTCCTGAACGTTTCCAAGGTAGAGATATCGATGATGACTTACTATTTGATATTGCCAGAGGTAACAAAGAAGATGTTGCAAGTGCCTTAATTAAATGGTTCAACACAAATTATCATTATATTGTACCTGAATGGGACAATGCTGAACCAAAATTAAATAAAAATGTATTATTAGAACGCTTTAACTATGCAAAATCATTAAACGTCAACGCACACCCTGTGATCGTTGGTCCAATTACGTTTGTTAAGTTATCTAAAGGTGGCGACCAATCATTTGAAGAAAAAGTACAAACATTATTGCCATTATATAAAGAAGTCTTACAATCACTCGTTGATGCAGGCGCAGAGTATATTCAAATTGATGAACCTGCACTTGTTACGGACGATAGCGTAGATTACGAAGACATCACAAAAACGGCATATAATTATTTTTCTGAAGCAAACTTAGGTGATTACCTAGTCGTTCAAACTTACTTTGAACGCGTAAACTTATCATTCTTAAACAGCCTACCAATCAGAGGTATCGGTCTAGATTTCGTACACGACCACGGCTTTAATCTTAAACAAATTGAAGACGGCCAATTTGATCGTACGAAGACACTCTATGCAGGTATTATTGATGGTCGTAATGTATGGGCTGCTGATATAGAAGCTAAAAAAGAGCTTATCGAAACATTACAAAATTATACAGATGACCTTGTCATTCAACCTTCATCTTCATTATTACACGTTCCAGTATCACTTGATGATGAAACACTTGATACTTCTATTGCAGAAGGATTAAGTTTTGCTACTGAAAAACTAGATGAACTCGATGCGTTAAAACGTTTATTCAACAAAGACGATGATCAAAAATACAATGAATTGAAAGCCCGCTATGAACGCTTTCAAAACCAATCATTTAAAAATCTTGAATACGACTTTGATAGCGTCAGAACTTCTAGACAATCAGCATTTAAAGAACGTAAAAAAGCACAAGACGCACGCCTAAATTTACCTGATTTACCAACAACTACGATTGGTTCATTCCCACAATCTCAAGAAGTACGTAAATACCGTGCTGATTGGAAAAATAACCGTATCACTGATGAAGCATATAAAACATTTCTAAAAAATGAAATTGCACGTTGGATAAAAATTCAAGAAGATATCGGTTTAGATGTTCTGGTACATGGTGAATTTGAACGTAACGACATGGTAGAGTTCTTTGGTGAAAAACTTCAAGGTTTCCTAGTTACAAAATATGGCTGGGTACAATCATACGGTTCACGTGCGGTTAAACCACCTGTTATTTATGGTGATGTTAAATGGACAGAGCCACTTACTGTCAAAGAAACATTATACGCACAAAGTTTAACTGATAAACCAGTTAAAGGTATGCTTACTGGTCCTGTCACTATTTTAAACTGGTCATTTGAACGTGTTGACTTACCACGTGAAGAGGTTCAAGACCAAATTGCATTAGCAATTAATGAAGAAGTATTAGCGCTTGAAAGTGAAGGTATTCAAATCATACAAGTTGATGAGCCAGCATTAAGAGAAGGCTTACCACTTCGTTCAGAATACCATGCAGACTATCTAGATAAAGCCGTTCGTTCATTCAAACTCTCAACATCTTCAGTCGCTGATGAAACACAAATTCACACGCATATGTGCTATTCTCAATTCGGTCAAATTATTCATGCAATCTATGATTTAGATGCGGATGTTATTTCTATTGAAACTTCTCGTAGCCATGGTGATTTGATTCAAGATTTTGAAGATATTACTTATGATTTAGGTATTGGTTTAGGTGTATACGATATTCACAGTCCAAGAATTCCAACTGAATCAGAAATTACAGCTGCAATTAACAGAGCATTACAAGAAATAGATCGTTCATTATTCTGGGTAAATCCAGATTGCGGTTTGAAGACGCGTAAAGAAGATGAAGTTAAAGAAGCCTTAAGTGTGTTAGTTAATTCTGTCGATAAATTACGTAAATCAACAAATCCAGCAACTGTTTAAAATTAACTTAAATAGGTGATGCGTATGAGTTATCCTTTATGGAAGCAATTAGAAGAATTAAAATCAGCAACGTGGGTCGATTTGACCCACACTTTTGATGAAACCATACCGTGTTTTAGCGAATTTGAACGGGCCAAGTGTCGACACTATTCAATGTCGCAGACGACGGATTCTATGTTCAAAATTGGAATGTTGTGAGTCAGTATGGTACCCATATTGATGCACCGATTCATTTTGTGGAACATACGCGCTATTTACATGAATTAAATTTAAAAGAACTTGCCCTACCACTCGTTGTTTTAGATTTTTCACAAAGCGTTAAAGCAAATTCGGATTTCATCTTAACACGTCGACACATTGAACAATGGGAAGCTGATAACGGCCCTATTGAGCAAGGCACCTTTGTTGCATTTAGAAGTGATTGGTCTAAACGTTGGCCCAACATTGAAGCTTTCGAGAATAAAGATGATGCTGGTGCGCTCCATTTACCTGGATGGGGACTAGACGCATTAAAGTATTTATTTGAAGAGCGCCATGTGAAAGCCATCGGTCATGAAACATTTGATACCGATGCCTCTATCGATGTCGCAAAAAACGGTGACATTATTGGTGAGCGTTATGTATTAGGTCAAGATACTTTCCAAGTATAACTACTGACAAATCTTGATCAACTCCCAAGTCGAGGGGCAATTATTTACACAATCAGTCCTAAGCCTAAAGATGCGCCAGGTTTCCCTGTACGCGCATTTGCTATAAAACCTTAAACATATATTCGTATACGACAACATCGTATTTCGTTTATTACTATTAAAACCTAGCCATTATATTAAAAATTAAGAACTTGAGCACTTCTTAATTTACGATTCTCCTTTAAAATATATAACATGCCCGCATCATTATCGATATGATGTGGGCATATTTAAGTGTACTGGATATATGAGCTGTATAGGTCATTAGTTTGATTTTCAAATAAATGATAATTCCTATCATTTAAAATGATTCAATCAATGTTATAATTCAATAAAATTCAATATAGTTTATCATAGGGCAAATGCACCTATTTTCTATATAAATATAATCAATAGAGGTGACATCCGTGCAACTGAACCAAACCAACACCCCTTTTAATGAGGAGCAATTGGCACTTATCAATCAACTACTACCTATGTTAACACCTGAACAACAACATTGGTTAAGTGGTTATCTACTCAATCCAGCAACAACTTCAGTGTCAGATAACAAAACGGACATACAAGAAAATGAGGCTGGTATTACCGAAACAGAAACTAGCACTTCTACTGACCAGTCCGTGTCAGAACCTGTATCAGCTTCAACAGAACCACTAGACGTGCATGTACTATATGGTACTGAAACTGGTAATGCTGAAGAAATTGCTGAAACATTTGAAACAAAACTCAAATCCCAGAACTTAAATGTCCATCTCTGGGATATGGATGATTTTCCGAGAGATTCATTACCTGAGGTTGAACACCTTTTTATTATTTGTTCAACACAAGGCGTTGGCGAACCACCTATCAATGCGTTAGATTTATATGATTACCTTCACGGTGATGATGCGCCACAATTAGATCAAGTCAACTTTGCGGTACTAGCGCTTGGTGACCAAGATTTTCCTGATTTTTGCCAAGCTGGTAAAGACTTTGATCATATCTTAGGTCAACTCGGTGCGAATAGAGTGGCAGATAGAGTGGATTGCGACTTTGATTATGAAGAGACAGCTGAACAATGGATTACCAACATGATTGAGCTATTAACACAAGCCTCATCCAATACAAATGAAGAGACGCCTAGCGTTGAAAATGAGGACGTCACAATAGAAGAACCTCAAGCACCTTATTCAAAATCTAATCCTTTTCAAGCAGAAGTACTGAAAAATACCATTCTTACACAACCAGAAGCTTCTCGAGAAGTAAGACACCTTGAAATATCACTTGAAGGTTATCGTGAGGCCTATGAACCCGGTGATAGCTTAGTCGTTATCCCACAAAACGATCCTGTACTCGTGAACCAACTCATCGATGCACTTAATTGGGATGCTGAAACACCTATTCAAATGAACGACAGTGATTCAATGCGTTCGCTTAAAGAGGCTTTAACACATGATTTTGAAATTGCAAAATTAACGCCTGTGCTGATGAAAAATGCTGCAGAATTATTAGGTAATCCCATGTTAAATGCTAATATTCAAAAATCGGAATGGGTCCAAAACTATATTTACGGTAAAGATGTCATTGATTTAATTAGAGATTTTACGCCTGTTGCGCTTGAACCCAACATGCTACCACAACTGTTAAGAAAATTACCGCCACGAGAATATTCAATTGCAAGTAGTAACAAGGTAAATCCTAATAGTGTACACATTACTGTACGTGTTGTGAAATACGAAGCACATCGTCGTGAACGCTTTGGTGTTTGTTCTGTCCAATTAGCAGATCGTACGTCTGTTGGGGATAAGCTACCTGTATACTTGAAAAAGAATCCAAATTTCAAATTTCCATATGACACAGAAACACCTGTCATCATGATTGGTGCAGGTACAGGCATTGCGCCTTATCGTGCTTATCTTCAAGAAAGAGCTTATCTCAATCTTAAAGGTGAGCAATGGTTGATTTTTGGCAATCAAAATTATCATCATGATTTTCTTTATAAAGATGATTTGGAACAATGGCTCGAAGAAGGTGTATTAAGCAAATTAGACTTAGCCTTCTCAAGAGAAACTGAAAATAAAATTTACGTCCAACACCGCATCGAAGAAAATAGTGCTGAATTCTATAAATGGATTCAGGCAGGTGCCACAATTTACCTGTGTGGTAATAAAGATGAGATGGCAAGCGGTGTACACGAATCATTAATTAAAGTACTCATCAAAGAAGGTAACTTGGATGAAACTGAAGCCGAAGCCTATTTGACAGAAATGATTAAAAATCAACGTTACCAACGTGATGTATATTAAGTACATCACAAATAGACTTCAAAAAATGATAAAAAAGAGGCTAATCTGATGAGTCAATTCATAGCAACATATGCAAATACACTATTATTAGTTAAACAAGTTAATGGTCGTTTTCATATAGAAAAGAAACTAGAAGGAATGAACCCCACCGCCATCGCTCAGGATCCATTCAATCCTGACATATTATATTGTGGCACGTTTGATCGCGGTTTGTGGAAAAGCGTGGACAAAGGCGATTCATGGTTACCTATTGGCACACGCTTTACGTATAATAGTCCTTTTAAAAAGCAAGACATTCCTATGACATCCATTACTGCAGTCTCAGTCATAGATACAGGTAACAATACTGGTGCGGTATTAGTAGGTACAGAACCAAGTGCACTCTTTATTTCCTATGATCAAGGTGACTCATTTGAATTACTGACAGATTTCGCACATATTCCTGGAAAAGAACAATGGTTTTTCCCTCCAAGACCGCACACACATCACGTTAAATGGTTAGATAACAATCATCGCTCGCCCAATATCATTTCTCTTACAATTGAGGCTGGTGGTTTGATTCAATCTACAGATTCTGGACAACATTGGGAAGTACCGCAAACGGATCATGCGCCTATCGATATTCACGTACTCAAAAGTCATGACGAGCATCCCAACAAATTATATGGCGTTCTCGGAGATGCCTTTTTAAATGGTGGTAGAGATACCTTTATTGAAAGTGATGACTACGGTAAAACATGGACAACATTTATAGATGGCATTGAGCATAGATATGGTTATGGCTTGGCAATCAATTCAAATAATGCTGAGAATATCGTCATCTCAACATCAAATTCGCCAATGAATGCCCATAGTTATGAAAGTCATACATTTTCAACCATTTATGCTATTGATAAATCACAAGATAATGCCTGGATTGAAGCAACTGAAGGCTTACCTTCCACAAATGGCGCGCTTATCTCCGCTGTCACTGAAAGAGATGGTATTTTTTATATTGCGAATAATAAAGGTATCTTCTCTTCCGACAATGGTGGTAAAAGTTGGCATCCTTTGAACATAACATGGCCAAATGAATTAACAGAGCAACATGTTTATCAATTGATCACTTTAGACTAAGTAATGTTAGTATAGATGATATAAGTAAACACCCAAAAGATTGTATGATAAATTCAATCTTTTGGGTGTTTTTATTTACACGTTTTTACCCTTAATCGCGCCACTTAGCTTCATATAGAAGCCACTTGCCTGTTCTATATAGTATTACAATCAAAAATTTGTTTTACTTAATGTAAGGGGAGGGACTGAACATGAAAGTAAAGGTTGTTTATGATCAAACATTAGACGAAGATGAAATCATACTATACACGCGTAAAGATGCCAACAATTTATCAGATATTATCAACTCAATTCAACAATTATCTCAAAATATATTATTTCCCGGAAAATACAACGAAACCATCTATTATCTTAAACCACAAGATATCATTTGTTTTCGGATAGAAAATAAGATATTAAATGTTATCACCGCTCAACGTCAATATACGATGAATCAACGTTTATACGAAATAAAAGCACAGCTTAATCATAGCTTTCTACAAATTTCAAAATCTGAAATCATCAATGTGAACTTCATTGATTATCTAACATTAAATAAAAATGGCACGATTGAAATTCGTTTTACTGATCAATCATTTACGTACTCTTCTAGAAGATACTTACCATTAATTAAGGAGGCTTTAAAGCTATGAAACGATTCTTTCACGGTGTAACCATTGGTATTACGATTGGCGTCTTTGTCTCTTTAATATTTTCAACACTATTTGCGCACCACCAATTTCATCCAGTTTCTCCAGAATCAACGATGGGTAGCATTTACTTTGCACATTTAACTGAATTACAAATTATGTTTATTGCTGTTGTGATATGGGCATTAATCGGTATCACATTCAGTTATGGCGCGCTTATCTTTTCGAATTCACGAAAGACATTATGGTTTAAAACATTAACTCACTTTAGTTTAATGCTCATCATCATGTTCCCACTGGCTATATTAGCTGGATGGTTTCCTCTTAAACTTTCAGCAATCATACTATTTGTGGTCATTTATACAATTGTTTATTTTATCATTTGGGGTATTGAAACAAGACGTAATCAACAAGATATAGACGAAATTAATACCATGCTCTCAAAACGGAAGGGATGATTTGATATGAATCAAGGTCGTTATACTGTACTACCTAATGAATCGGTCACTGTATTTTTGATTGGCCTTCACATCAACAAGTGGTATAAAGTCCATCACTGGTTGCCTGTACTTTTAGCTATGCCACCAATGCTCTCGGAATTATCAAAGGATAAATCACTCGGTTGTTTATCTTATGAAATGTTGTTTAAATATCGTGGTGTTATGATCGTTCAATATTGGGAAACAAACGAAAAATTGCTTAGTTATGCAAAAATGCCTGTACATTTAAAAGCTTGGCGCAAATTCTCGAAAAAATTAATGCATAATGAAGCCGTTGGTTTTTACCATGAAACATATAATGTAGATTCCCATCAATATGAAAATATTTATATCAATATGCCTGATTTCGGTCTCGGCAAAGCACTCGGTAATGAACCTGTAAGCAAAGCCACACATACTGAAAAACAACGACTAAAAAAACATACTTAACGCGTATTTTAAATCAAACGATATCATAATCATAGAGTTGAAGTTGAAATGTCAAAGGCATACGTACTGTCACAATAACAATCATTTATTACGAGATAGTTATAGCATCTTTTACTGAAATTCATAAATGTCATTCGCATAAAAAGAAAACGACAATTTCCATTACTGCAGAAATTGTCGTTTTTATTTTGAAATGTTTATATCACAAATATTTTATTTATTGTTATAACTTCATTTACTAATCCATGTGTTATCTCACATATTCAAAAATTCCAGCTGCGCCCATACCTACACCGATACACATGGTAACCATACCGTATCGTGTTTCTGGGCGTTTCTTCATTTCAGACAATAAGCGCCCTACTAACATCGCACCTGTAGCACCAAGTGGATGTCCAAGTGCAATGGCACCGCCATTTACATTCGTCTTCTCAGCATCTAATCCCACTTCTCTCATAGAAGCCAATGTTTGAGAAGCGAATGCTTCATTTAATTCTACTAAATCAATATCATTAACGTCTAAGTTAGCTTGTTCCAATACTTCTGGAATCGCATATGCTGGACCGATACCCATCAATTTAGGATCTACCCCTACTGCTTTAAATCCAACAAAGCGTGCAATAGGTTCTACGCCTAGCTCCTTCACTTTGTCACCAGACATCACAACGACAAAACCTGAGCCATCTGTTAATGGGGCCGAGGAGCCTGCCGTCACTGTACCGTCAGCCTTAAATACGGTTGGTAATTTAGCTAAAGTTTCTTTATTTGTATCTGGTCTAATGAGTTCATCTTCTTTAAATACTGCTTTACTAACAACAGGTCCATTGTCATCATATGTTACTTGATTGACTTCAATAGGTATAATTTCATCATCAAATTTACCAGATTGTTGCGCTTCTGCTGCGCGTTGATGACTTTGAACTGCATATGCGTCTTGATCTTCTCTAGAAACATGATATGTTTCTGCTACCATTTCCGCTGTAAGTCCCATCGGGTATGAAACGCCTGAATCTTCATCTTGAAGAATCGGATTATTCGTTGGTTCATTACCACCCATTGGCACAGCGCTCATCAATTCAATACCACCTGCGACAATAACATCTGCCTGATCGGCAATAATTTGATTTGCTGCATGTGCAATAGTTTGAAGTCCTGATGAGCAATAACGATTGACCGTTTGACCTGGTACTTCATTCGGTAGACCTGCTAGCAAAGCAATGGTTCTAGCGATATTTTGTCCTTGTAAACCTTCTGGGAATGAATTCCCTACAATGACATCTTCAACCATACTCGGTTCAAACGAACCACCGACTCTTTCTAATACACCTTTTAATACTTTTGCAGCAACCTCATCTGGTCTTTCATGTGCCATAGCACCATTTTTAGCTTTGCCAGCTGCTGAACGTCCGTAAGCTACTATATATGCGTCTCGCATTTAAATTCACCCTTCCTGTACTGATTCATAATTAGTTGCGTAGTGGTTTACCAGTTTCTAAGATATGAGAAATTCTGTCATATGTTTTTTTGTTTTGTAACAATTCTAAAAATCTCTCTTTTTCAAGCTTTTGCAAATATCTTTGATTGATATATGTGTTACGAGGAATATCTCCACCGCCTAATACTTCAGCCACTTTCAACGTAATCTCGTAATCATAGTCACTAATGAAATGACCTATACGCTGCGCATCCAACTGTCCTTCTGCCAGCGCTTTAAAGTCTTTGCCTAAACCAATATACTGTGCTTTTGGTGTTGGAATATAATTTGTTTGCGATTCATAACGCGCTCGGTTTAAAGCAACTTCGACACGTTTTTCTGTATTTAAAATAATTGTATCTGTATTTCTTAAATAACCATATCTAACCGCTTCATATGCGTTAGTTGATACTTTGGCAAAGCCGATTTGCATGAGTATATCAGTAATTGATTTTTGTTTGTCATCATTTTTATGGTTTGTGCGAAGAATTCTATCTGATAACTCTGCAAGTCCGCCACCTGCAGGTAATAATCCGACACCTGTCTCAACTAGACCAATATATGATTCACTGGCAGCAACAACAATCGGTGAATGTAGTACAAGTTCACAGCCACCACCAAGCGCTTTACCTTGTACAGCTGTAACAATCGGTTTAAGCGCATATTTTAATCTTGCAAAGACATGATGCAGTTGCTCAACGGCTGCACCGACTTCTTCTACAACGCGTCCTTCTTCATGTGCTTGTTTCATTTGGAATAAGTTTGCACCGACACTGAAATTAAATCCACCTGCGTAAATCACCATGCTACTATAGTCTTCACGCTCTAATGTATCGATAGCTTCAAGTAAGTCATCAAGGAAGCTATTTGAAATAACATTATTCTTACTTTGTAGTTTTAGTAATAATTGATCTTTATTTGCTACAGACAGATTAGAATCTGATCTATCCCATAGTTCTTGATCAATATATTCCGCTACGGGCGTAATGCGCTCGATAGTCTCACCTTTCGCATAAAATGATTCATTGCGTTGCTCTATCCAATCAGGTAACTGTCCTACCTCTTCTTTCATACGTGCTTTCACACGTTCGAAACCCATTAAATCCCATAATTGGAATGGACCTTGTTTCCAGTTAAAGCCCCATACAAGCGCTCTATCAATGTCTTTGAAAGATTCTGCCGCTTTAGGTACATTAATTGCTGAATAATAGAAGTTATTTCTTAGCGTCTCCCATAAAAACACACCAGCATCATCTTGTGCATTAAAAATGACATCTAAATTTTTAGCTAAATCTTTGCCGAATTGACCTAATATTTCTAAATGTGGTTTCTGTGGCTCAACATAATCATTTTGTTTAGGATCAAAGACGTAACGCTTTTTGTTTACCTTTTTATAGAATCCTTGTTTTGTTTTATTGCCGAGTGCACCTTTTTCTGCAAGTTTTTCGGATAGTTTCACATCATGGAAGAATGGTTGTTCTTCAGGTATTTGTTGTAGTCCTTTAATAACTGCAATCGCGATATCAAGACCTACCAAATCTGATAAACCATAAGTTCCCATTTTTGGACGCCCGATACTGCGACCTGTCAGTGCATCTACTTCTGTGATTGAAAATCCTTGTACTTCTGCGCGATACATAATGTCGTTCATTGTTTGTGTACCAACACGGTTCGCTACAAATCCAGGTACATCGTTAGCAACAATAACACCTTTACCTAACACGTCTTCAGCAAAACGTTGCACGCGATCGACAACCGATTTCGAAGTCTTGCTATTAGGAATCACTTCAACTAATTTCATGATGCGTGGTGGATTAAAGAAATGCATTCCGAAAAATCTTTCTTTGTCACTATCTTCAAAGACATCTGCAATTGATTCGATTGGAATACCTGACGTATTCGTGGCAAATATTGCTTCGTCTTTAGCCACGTCTTTCACTTTGTTCCAAATTTGATGTTTGATATCAACTTCTTCTTTTACTGCTTCAATATAGATATCTGCATCGTCTTCCCCTGCTAAATCCTCATTAAAATTACCGTACGTCAGGTTAGAGGCAAATGATAAATCGAATAATTGTGGACGTTTAGGATTTGTGATAATTTCATATGCTTTTTTTGAAATTTTATTTGGTTCGTTCTCGTCAATCACAATATCTAGTAATTTTACTTTTAATCCTGCGTTGACTAGTAGCGCAGCAATTTGACTCCCCATTGTTCCTGCACCTAACACCGTTGCTTTTCTTATTGTCATACTAAACCCTCCAAATTTAATGTTCTGAATTAATGCGTTATATCAATGCGTTCATCTATTAGATAAACGCGGAATCACCTGTCAATGCACGGCCTATGACAAGTGCGTTAATTTCATGTGTACCTTCATATGTGTAGATAGCTTCTGCATCCGCAAAGAATCGGGCAATATCATACTCACCAGCTAGAATACCATTTCCGCCATGAACCCCTCTGCCCATCGCAACAGACTCTCTTAGACGTAAGGCATTCATCATCTTAGCTGTAGAAGTAGCCACTTCATCATATTCTCCATTTGCCTGCATGCGCGCCAATTGTGCACATGTTGCCATGGCTTGTGCAAGATTTCCTTGCATCATGGCTAATTTCTCTTGAATTAACTGGAATTTACTAATTTCTTTACCAAATTGTTTACGCTTCGTTACATAATCTGTTGTGGCTTTTAACGCACCTGCCATAGCGCCTGTCGCCATGTATGCAACGCCTGCACGTGTTGAGTAAAGTACTCGTGCAATATCTTTAAAGCTATTAATATTTTGTAGACGTTGTTCTTCTTTGACGACTACGTTGTTCAAATGAATATTTGTATTCGGTACGATACGTAAGGCAATTTTATTTTCAATCACATCGATTTCGACACCTTCTTGACTGGGTTCGATAATAAAGCCTTTAGGTTTGCCAGTTTCTACATCAACTGCATAGACTGGAATCACATCTGCTACATTGGCACCGCCAATCCATTTCTTCTGTCCATTGATAATCCATTTATCACCATCTCGTTTGGCAGTGGTTTCAAGACCGCCAGCAACATCAGAGCCATGTTCGGGTTCTGTTAATGCGAAACAGGTACGTAATTCATGTGATTGTAATTTCGGTAAATAGTAAGCTTGTTGTTCTTTACTGCCTCCAAACCAAAATGAATTATGACCGAGTCCTTGGTGTACACCGAGTAATGTTGCTAGAGATACATCAAATTTCGCTATTGTATACGACATAAAGAATTGGAATAATTGGCTAGGCGTTTTTTCACCTTCACGTCCCTCAAAAAGCAATGGATTTTGGAAGTAATTTAATTTTCCTAATTCCTCAAAATAGTCTTCAGGCTCAGTTGCATTTAACCAATGTTCATTAACAGAATCACGATATTTTTCTTCTAACATATCGTTAAGTTGTTTTAATAATTTCACTTCTCCTTCCGTTAAATCTTTTGCGATACTTAAAATATCTTCTGGGTATAATGCTTTGATTACTTCTTCTTTTGTTGGCATAATATAAACCTCCATTTATTATGATTGCGCTTACATTTACAGTTAAAAATTTTTCCAACTTTTAAATACATCCTGCTTCAAATCGACGGGTTATGTTAATTCGTCTTTACTTTGGTCTTGCTTTTGCGCTTTGTCATTCATATATTTTTGAATTTCTAATTTATCTGGTTTCGATGTTGAGTTTAATGGAATATGTGTTAATTTGAGATACAATCTCGGTATTTTATAACCCGCAATATGTTCTCGCATATGTGCATCTAATTTCTGTTCAAAATCTGGATCATCTTCTGTTAAAACAACTGCTGCTGAAACTGACTCCCCGTATTTCGGACTATCATAACCGACCACAACACCTTGAGCGACAAGTGGATGTTCTGATAGTACCCTTTCAACTTCGGAAGGGAGAACATTTTCACCGCCAGTAATAATCATCTCTTTGCGGCGATCCACTATATAAACATCTCCATCTTCATCTATCTTGGCTAAATCTCCTGTTAAGAAAAATTCACCACTAAATGCTTTGGCTGTTTCTTCTGGTTTATTCCAATAACCTGGCGTCACATTATTACCTCTAACGCCCAGTTCTCCAATTTCTCCAACTTGTGCTTCTTCAAAATTATCATCGAAGATACGGATATCTGTGAACATCACGGGTTGCCCAATACTCGCTGGTTTACGTTCGTTATTCGCTGCTGTATTGACGCTGACAAGTGGTGCCTCTGTTAAACCATAACCTGTAATAATAGGAATTCCCAAGCTCACAAATTTTTTCTGTACAGTTGGTAAAGGCGCTGCCCCCCCTTGTATGAGGAATTCAATATTGGCAAAGTTCTTTAAATCAAAGTTGTCAGCAGCCAACATGGCGTAGTACATCGTTGGGATTTGAATTAAGAAATTCGGTTGATATTGAGCCATTAAATCATTTAATGATTCACCGTTAAAGTACCGTTGTAATACCAATGTTCCACCTGCCATTAATAATGGAATCGTTAAGTCATTAAATCCTAGTACATGAAACATCGGTGTTGAAATAATGGTTGTATAGGATGCGTATACTTTGTATGTCAATGCTGTGTTAATTGGATTATTTACAAATGAATCATAAGAGAACATCACGCCTTTTGGTAATCCTGTCGTACCACTCGTGTACATTAAAGATGCTAAATCATCACCTTCAACACTAACCGTTGTAAAAGGACGATGATGGGTTGGATCAACGATATCATCATATGTCTTAGAATCAATATCCATATGAATCAGTTCATCTGCGATGCCTTCTAAACTTGATAAATGCTTTGCTGAATAAAATATTAATTTCACATCAGAATCAGCAATCACGCTTTCAATTTCCTGTGTCTTTAATCGCCAATTAATGGGCAAATACACAGCGCCTAGTTTGAATGAAGCAAACAATAGGTCTAATAACGCAACATCATTTGGTGAAAAAATACCAACAACATCACCACGTTGAACCCCTTGTTCTTGTAGATAATTCGCCAAGTTCTCTGCTCTAATATTTAAATCTTGATATGTCCATTCTGTACCTTTGAATGGATCAATGACCGCTGCTTTTGGTTCGTCAAACGTTGCTCTTGTTTTAATCCAGTCGTAGTTCATATTTTTCTCCCCCTTATTTAAATACGATAATCCGACTTAATTGCTTGAGCCAATCCTCCCCAGTGCGCTTGATAGATATCACTGTGTGTTAGCTTGATATCATCAGAAAGAATCGGTCTAAAAGCCATGTTGGCTAAAATATCTTGTTCTAAATCTAAACCTGGTGCAATCTCAATAAGTTTTAAACCCTTGTGCGTTAGTTCAAATACTGCACGTTCCGTTACGAAGTAGACCTCTTGATTAAATTTAATTGCATTTTCAGCATTGAAATCCATACTACCCACTTTATCCACAAATTTTGTAGCGCGTCCTTGCGCTTCTACAGTTACTTTATTATTTTCGTATGATAGTTGACCCCCAACAACCATCGCTCCTGAAAATACAATTGTCTTTACTGTCTGACTAATATCTATAAAACCACCGCAGCCGTTCATTTTTTCTCCAAACTTAGACACATTGACATTACCCATCTGATCAACTTCAGCAAAGCTTAAATAGGCAACATCCAAGCCATTGTTATAGATAAAATCCCAAGTCATATCATGTCTCATTCGTGCACTCAAGTTGTAATTCATACCAAAGTGTTCTCGACTACTGATTAATCCACCAAATACGCCCGTATCAATATTAGGCTGAACTAAATGATTGACTTGTTCTTCCGATAAGACATTAGATAATTCATTATTTATGCCAAAACCAATACTGATTACGTCACCCTCTAATAAAAATTGAGCCGCACGTCTCAAAATCACTTTACGGGTACCTAATGCTATATATGGTTCTCGCATTTCTGTAATTTGATAATGTCCTGATAGTGCTGGATCATATTGCGTTTGCATCACTTGCCTATGCAGTTTAGGATTCGTGTTTACGACAACATAATCGACCAGTTTTCCTGGAATAAATACATCATTGGGATTAAAGTTACCATTTTGAACAACTGCTTTAACTTGTACAATCACTTTTCCGCGATTATTATGTGTTGCTAATGCTAAGCTATATCCTTCACCAAGATGTGCTTCATGTGTCATGTATATGTTGCCATCCATGTCCGCATATGTACCTCTTAATAGCGCAATATCTATGTCTGGAAAGTCATACTGTAAATATGTCTGATGATTAATTTCAATCAACGATACTAAATCTTCGGTCGTGCGCTCATTGACTTTACCACCTGTATACCTAGGATCTACATTGGTGTTCAGGCCAATTTTAGATATGGTACCTGGTGATGCTTGCGTCTTACTTCTGTAATGTGTGGTAATCACGCCTTGAGGTAAGTAATACGCTTCGATCTCGTTATTGCGCATTGCATTGATTGTTGCCGGTGACGCTGTGATGATACTTGTGATTAATCGCTTAATCATACCCCTTGTTGTAAACGCATCTAAGTCATAGCTATCGCCACGATAATCACTAATATCATTTGCTAACATAAATGTAAAATCTGTAAACGATTGATCTTCATCATTATATTCGACTAACGTTTTGAGTATCTCAGCTGGTAAATTAGCCGTTGATAAGGCTGCCAGAGCTATAACATCACCTTTATTAATGATGCTTGTCAATTTTGAAAATGGAATAATTTTCATATAGGTGTCTCCTATCTTTATTTAATCCAATCTGTTATAAGCTTTCCCCTTTAAAAAGCGCTCCTTTTTATGTAAATGTAAGCCCTTACATGTAATATAACATTATTTTTGAAAATTATGCAAAAATTTTAAATTTTACAAATTAAGATTAACTATTTTATGGCTTTATAACGGGGTTTGAGCAGACATAAATTCAAATTAATGTTTTAACACATCATGTCTAGTTGACTCATCATATTTACTTTATTAATGCTGATGATTTACAGCATTTCTATTTTTTTAAAATTTAGATTTCGACATTATATTATTTAATATTTTCGTTACAAAAATATTAATTATTTTTTATACATCGTTGCTTTTATAAACATTTTATATAGTTGTAGCATTCGCATAAGTTTTTATCCTTAACAATGTTTAAAAATATAAGGAGGGTTTATTTTGGAATCTAATGAACAAAAATTTAGCGGAAAAAAGCTTTCTTCTGTTTTTACTTATAGTCTTATTCTTACAGCTATCGTTGTATTATTAGGTGCTATTTTCCCTAATCAGTTCAATACCATAGGGACAAACATTACGGGTTGGATTACAGAATACTTCGGTTGGTATTATATGATTATCGTTGCATTGATGATATTCTTCTGTGTCTTCTTAATATTTAGCCCTATTGGTAAATTAAAGCTCGGAAAACCTAACGACAAGCCAATCACTATAATAACGCTCAATAAGATTAAATAGCATATTGTCACCAATGATTGGGATTTTCTTTATGTACAATAAATTCACTAATATGGCGTATGCAATACCTGATAAAAGAAACGGCGTAAGGATAACTGTCACTTTTTCAAAAAATGTTAATGTAATCTTGTTCATATTGATTGCTCCTATATATCTATTAGATGTTTGTCATTCAATTTCACGATAAATATCTCACATACTTCATTTAAAAGGCTTGCTTTACAATACCCACCGTCCCTACGGTCACAATATTATAGAAATGATGAACAAATTCACGCTTATCTATTCTATTGTCATCTTTGACCCAGTGTTTCAGTATGGAAATACCGGCACCTGATACATAACTCATAAAGTAATCAAATGGCATATTGCCAATTTTGTCATCCGCATTTTTATACGCACTTAAATGACTATATATCAGGGTATATAACTTTTCTTGCAGTATGGATGCTTTACCAAGTTCAAACATGGTTTTGTAAAAAGCGTTTTCATAAAATTAAAAACATTTTTTATGATTAATTATTTAAAACCAAGTAAAAGATTAAGTGTTTGAATGACACCATCTTCATCATTATTTTTGGCGATTAAATTCGCTTCTGCTTTCAACTCTGGGTATGCATTATCCATCGCTACTTTATATTTAGCCGCTTTAAATAAATCAATATCATTCATACCATCACCAAATGCGATTGTTTCCGCGGGACTAATTTGTAATAAATTTTGAATACGACGTATCGTCGTCCCTTTATTAACACCTAAATCTGCAATATCAATCCATTCCTCATCAGATGCAATAATATAAACGTCTGACTCATAGTGCTTAATTTGCTGTGCCGTCGCTTTACAATTTGCTTTAGGATCATGCACTGAAATTTTCAAAAAATCTTCCTCAACTTCTGAAAAATCATTAATATAGGTCACTTCTTGATACGAGCCATGTACAATTCTTTTCTCTGCTTCAGAAATATGATTGAGTACATATGCACTAGATGCCGTACAACCTAAAATCGTTTGCGTCGAATCAATCTCACTAATTGCTTGGATAATTTCTTGCCCTTTATGATGATCAATCGTGGCATTGTATATAAACGATCCATTATATTTAGTTCTAGTAGCACTATCTCCAACGATAAATGTATCTTGCGCTAAATCCCCAACGATATTTTCAACGCGCTCACATTGTTTACCAGTACAAAACACAAAACGAATGTGTGCTTGTGCACAGTGTTCTTTCAATAATTGAAATGATTCACTATTGAATTGACTATTACTATTTAAAAAAGTTCCATCCATATCCGTCACAATAAGCTTGATATTCATTAAAAATCCCCTTTATTAATATATTTATATTAATTGTATCTATTTATATATTAAATGTATATGAAGACGTTTTCCTAGCTCAAATCGTGTTTAGTATTGCCAATGAACTCGGACATAAATACCATTTATACGTCATTTTATATCACAATGCTTTTAAAAAAATAAGGCCCTTTCGTATAATTTAATAAATACTACTAAACTAAATTAACGAGGGGCCTTATAGATAAAGGTTATAATATCACTCAACTTACACTACCAATAGCAACTTCAATGTTAATTACTGTGATGCTATTGATCGATTGGATCGTTTTATTTTTATTTGAACTACTTATTTTTGCTGACGATTCGTTTTCACTAGATAAAATAGATAATACACAATACCAATGATAAACCAAATCAATGTATAGAGCTTAGCCTGTCCACTTAAGCCCCAAAATACAGCGAATACACACACAAAGATAATGATTGGCATGATTGGATAAAATGGTAGTTTAAATGCTGGCATTGGCAAATCTTTTCCTTCTCTCTTACGTAAGGCATAGATACCAACCGTAACGAACATAAATGCTACCAAAGCACCTGCAGAAATTAATTGTGCAAGGAAACCAAACGGAAAGACTGCACCAATAACTACAGCAACAATAGAAAGTACAATCAATGCACGATTCGGTAGATTTTTATTGTTTAATTTTCCAAGCCAAGACGGAAGGATACCATCCCGACCAAATGAATATAATAAACGGGAACCAGCCAACATCATACCGATTAAGGCAGTAAACATACCAATAACTGAAATGGCTTGAACAATGACAGCAATCGTACCATAGCCACTTGTACGTAATGCCCATCCAACTGGCTCTGCATTATTTTTATATGAACTATAGTCAAACATGCCGACTAGCACAAGTGCTACAACAATAAAGAGCGTTACGGCAATCAGTAGCGAACCTAGTATACCTCTTGGCATTGTTTTCTGTGGATTAATCGCTTCACCAGAATTAGCTGCTATTGAATCAAAACCAATATATGCTACGAAGATGACTGAACTTCCAGCATAAATACCTTGCCATCCTCCAAATGCGCCTGCTGCAGTTTCTTTATATTCAGGTATAAACGGAACGTAATTTCCAAGATCTATCACTGATACCCCTACAATAATAAATAAAAAAATCGCGAGTACTTTAAGTACTACTAATATATTTTGAACACGTGCTGTTTCAGAAGTTCCACGAGATAATAACAAGGCAGTAATAACAACGACGACTGCTGCTATCAAATCTAAGATACCGCCATCCGTACCCAATGAGTTAGAAAGTGAATTCGGTAATGAAATATGGAAAGGGTCTAACAGCCCTCTTAAATTAGCAGAAAAACCTGAAGCAACGAAAGATACGGCAATCAGATATTCAGCAATTAATGCCCATCCAACAATCCATCCAAAGAACTCTCCAAATAAAATACTAATCCAAGTATATGCAGAACCCGCAAAAGGCATTACCGTTGCCATTTCAGCATAGACAAATGCGACCATTGCAGCAACAATCGCCGCCACTAAAAAAGATAAGCTAACAGATGGCCCCGTATGATCTGCTGATACAACACCAGGCAGTGTAAAAATCGCTGTAGAAACAATTGTCCCTACACCTAGCGCTAAAAAGTCTTTTACACGGAGTGTACGTTCTAGATGCGCATCTTTATTTTGGTATCGAGATACATCTTCTTTTCGTAATAAGCTTTGTATAAGATTCATTTTTTACTTCTCCTTGCTATTTTTAAAACAAACATGTTTTTAAGTATAATGATTTTTGAATCTGATGTATATGCTATTGAAGAAAGAATTAACTTTTCTTGTATTTTCATATATTTTACAAAGTTATCCGTTAATCACCTACCTTATATTCAGGGACTTTTTTACATCACTTATTTTCTTGGCATTATCTATTGCACGGGTACTTTAAAGTGCGTACTTACTTTTTTAAAGTATGCCCTTTAAAATAATAATTATCGTCATAATACGAATTTAGATAAAAAGGAGTTTTTTGATGCAATATACAACATTTAATAATGGACATACGATGCCTCAACTAGGTTTAGGCGTTTTTAGAGTGGAAAATAATGATACGGCAAAGGATGCTGTTAAACATGCAATTGTTAGTGGCTACCGTAGTATTGATGCTGCTTTCGTATACGGTAATGAAGAAATGGTCGGTCAGGGCATTCAAGAAGGCATCCTTGAAGCTGGTATTCAAAGAGAAGATTTGTTTATCACATCAAAATTATGGTTAGACCACTACGGTAAAGATAACGTTCAAGTAGGTTATGAAACTTCATTAAAGCTTTTAGGCTTAGATTACTTAGACCTTTATCTTATTCATTGGCCAGGTACTGATCAGTCGCTAATGATAGAAACATGGGAAGGCATGGAAGCATTATATAATGATGGAAAAGTCAAAAACATTGGTGTCAGTAACTTTGATATTGAACACCTTGAAACTTTAAAAGCACATACTTCTATCAAACCGGTCATCGATCAAGTGGAATTCCATCCATACCTTATACAACAATCATTAAGAGATTATCTTGCTTCTGAATCTATTCAAATGGAATCTTGGTCTCCTTTAATGAATGCTGAAATTCTTACAGATGAGACAATCGTCGCAATCGCTGATGAAATTGGAAAATCCCCAGCTCAAGTCGTTATCAGATGGAATATTGAGCATGGTGTGGTGACTATACCTAAATCAGTCACACCACATAGAATCGAAGAAAATATAAATATATTTGATTTTTCATTAACGCAAGCACAAATCGCACGCATCGATGCGTTAAATCAAGATCGTAGAATTGGACCAAATCCTTTAGAGTTCAACGGATAGTATACTCATTTTCCCTCATAAAAGAGCCTTAGACATTTAATGATGTCTAAGGCTCTTTTTCAATTAAGCAGTAGATGACTGAATTGAAAATACCCTTGTATCAAGCTTTTTTCAATTCTAGTCATCCTTGCCTTGATTGCATAGGTAGGACTACAAAATCTCTATTAGAAAATTGGATTTTTGTCCCTCTCCGTTATTTTCAATTCTAAGTTGTCTTTGAAAAAAGATGCTATTCATTCCGTAATTAATTAAAACTTCCTAAATCAGCAACTTTAATAAATGTTTTGATTTGAGGATTATACATGTGTTCACCCTAATTTTTTGAATTTACAATAGACTTGTAGGTTATACTTCGTACGCATTTATTTTAACATTAAAAAAATACCAATAAACTTTAGCGTATCGTTACTTCATTCCAAAGTTTATTGGTATGCTATTCTAGCAGGTCATACAGTACGTTATACGTTTAATGCTTCATGCGTTGTAACACTTCTAACTGTATTACTTTTAATGCTTCATTATATTCACGATTTGTACTTTCTTGTGCATTAATAATTAATAAATCAACCAATTCTACGTCGCTTTTCTCACTGACTTCATGTTCAAATTGATGCAAATGTTCTTCTGAGGTCTTCGCATTTTGCTTTTCTATCTGATAGTATTGATCGGCCCCCAATCCACCTTCTTCAATCATGACAGAAATACCATTTGAACGTGTTTCGTTTACTCTTTTTACTTTAATACGTTTATTTTCACGGATAGCCATTTGAATCCCTCCTAACATTCATGTGCATTTGACAAACATCAACTTCATTTTTATCACATCTGCTACTTATTGGATTGAGATCAAATCACCTAGTTGCCGTTAATCATTATGTATAGTCATATTACATATTCAATATAAAACATTATTGTTTCATATTTCGATAGTATCTATAGTGTAATATTACATATAAGTAAATACAATCTCTTTGCTCACTTTTCTATACCCTTTTTCTAATATCATTATCCACGTTAAAGTTGTATGCATACAGCAATAAAGTTTAACAAAATGTTTATAAATTTAATATTTATACCACTTCTATTGCACTAAACCTAATTATATAATTGATAATGATTATTATTGTGAAAGAGTGATGTATATGTTGAATTTAAAGACTGGCGTTCTAGAAAAAAATTACACAGTAACTGATTTAAAAATTAGAAACAAGCACATGCTTCAGCGTCTCCATGCATTAGGTTTAACTCATGGAACCAAGATAAAAATCAAACAAAAATGTTTATTTAAGGGACCCTGCATTTTAGAAATGAATGGTCAAAATTTAAGTATCCGTGGTTGTGACGCATGTCAGATTTTCAAGGATATTTGCATTTGATGCACCGAACCCCTCACTACTCGCAATAGTGAGGTTTTTTGTAGATGTAGTTATTGTATCCTATTTATATTTACGTAACCAATGCGTAAATAACGCAATAATACAAACACTTATGATTGTGCACAAAGATTTCCAATGAGAACAGCACTTCCTCCAAATTCAATTTGACGAATGATAAATAGGTGAGACTATTATAATACTACTTGTTAACAAATAAAATTTCCTATTCCTTTAATCATAATTTATGTAAACAATAAGAGAAATTTCATATTTGAGATAATCTTATCATAGCTATAGTGTACATCTTTTAACTTCATTTATAATTATGAATTAAAAAGTCTACTTCTTTCTTGGATAAAACCTCATATTCACCTCTTTTTAGCTCATTTGTAGCGTGATCAAATAAATTAAAATTTAAATCATTACGGTGTTTTAATGATTTACTACTTCTAATAACAAGACCACCATAATCACCAAATTTAATACATTCCGCAATGAACCTAGGTAATATATATTCTTGATAGTTATTTGAGGTTTTAGGCCTTAGTAATATATCTAAAAGATGACTATCAATTTTAGTAAAATCAGCTAGCTTCAAATTATTATTATATAAGTACTGCTGAACATGGTAATACTTTGAATGTTCGTCATACACTTCTAATAACGAAATTTCTTTTTGATTAGCAGTATATAGTAGAGATTGGCCATAAGAATCAAAGCGTCCACCTCTTGAAATATCATAAGGTGTAATACTCATTTGCTCATATGAAAATGGAAATTTATCCTTTTTAGTTCTGGTTTTATAAAGTGTTAGTTCTTCTGCAGTTTCGAATAAACCTATATTAAAACTTTGGATTTCATCATAAATTTTCTTGCCAATTTTATGATTTAAAATAAGCATTGGAGTATTTTGAATATACCTAATAAATTCAAAAAGTTCTTTTTCGCTAAATCCTAAATTTTCATCATAAAGAGCATAAGCGTCAGAAATACTATTTATGTCAGTATATTCATCACTATCTTTTCTTTTTAAATATGTACTATGGCCTCTAATTCTAGTTGCTGTAAAGTTCTCTTTGAATCCCACTCTACCAAATAAATCGAAATGATTTTTGGGAACTATTAGTTTGTTAATATCAATAGTTTTATTAAAGTTAGTGTAAAAAGCAGATGACGGTATCTTATAATTAAAGTTTTTGATGGTACTGAAATAAGAAGGTTTATTATAATTTAAACTTTTTAAAATTTTATCAGTTACCGAATAATTATATGTATTGTATAAATTGATTTTGCCAATTATATTATTGAATTTAGTTGTATTTGAATACGCTTTATTAATAGCGTTATTAGCTAATAGTGAAGGATTTTTAATAGGATAAGTATAATTGGTAGAAATTAATGAATTTGTTTTTTTATTAAGTAACCCTATTGCATTAAGCACAGATGTATTGTAAACGGTAGGATTAATAACGTTATTGTTGAATTTATTGGTATTTAAAATTGCTTTATTAATAGCACTACTAGTTAATAGTGAAGAGTTATTTATTGAATTGATATAACTAGTATAAATTGGTTTGTTTCTTTTCTTATTAATTGGTGATATATCATACACATTCGTTTTTTTAGGTATAAAGTCAATAAAAAATAAAAATTTATTATTAAGTATATCTTCATAATTTTTTATACAATATTGGAAAAAAGTTTTCATAATTCATATTTAATGATCACACCTTTCAATGCTATTAAAGCTATTATATTAGTATTTTATACAATTATAAGCAAATAAATTAATATTTTGAAAAAATTAAAACACATGCATAATATTGCATGTGTTTTTGTTACGCTTATAAAGGTTATATAAAATCTTTCACTTAAATAATTAAGTATATATTTCTACTATCCCATTCCCTTTATATTAAATATTTATATTTCACAATTTCGATTTTGCATTCCTACCCACTATGATGTTATAATTCAATTAACGAAGGTTATATGCATATAAGCACCAATCCCCTCACTATTTGCGGTAGTGAGGGGATTTTTTGATGCGGCTTAACGTCGCCTTCTATTTATTGCGTTTACTACTAAGCCAATAAGTAAAATACGCAACTGCACAGCCACTAATGACTGGTGCAATGATGTGAACGAAGATCATAAGCATATTAAACACCTCCTTCCGCCGAAAATATCGCCCGCCGGAAGTTAAGGCGACTCTATTATTATACCACCTGCTAATGTATCAGCGTACCTACTTAAACTACGTTGAAGCATATTAAAGAATGCCTCATTTCCAACACTTTTACTACCAAAAACTATAAACTTAAAATTGATTAACTCCCTACTTTTACCATCCCCAAATAATAAAAAGAAGCTAAACAACGTTGTGTTGTCTAACTTCTTAATTAATATATAATCTTTAGCTCGAAAGACATTACCTAAGACGTCCCGCTATCTTATCCGTTTTTATTTCTTAACAAAAGCGATTATGGCATCTCTTAAAAATTGAGCACCACCTTCTACATATTTATCATAATATCTAGAAAATCGTTCATCAGCCACGTACATTTCAGCTAAACCTGCATGTGCTTCTTTAGTATAATCAGACCACGTATACATTAACCATGCTTTATGTTTCGCAGCTAACATTTGCGCAACTTCAGATGATGGATCGCCGGTTTGATATGCTTTGGGTAATAACTCAATAATTTCATTCTCTAATTTACGCCATTCATTATATTCCGCTTCAGTCATATCTTTAAATTTTGCGTTACTTTCATCTACAGTCTTGTCACCGTATTTTTCTCTGATTTCAGTACCATATTCATGTTCGTTTTCTTGAATTGCTTGTACTTTCAATCCTTCAAATTTTTCTTTATCTTGCATAGCAATTTCTCCTTTCGTATGCGCAATGGTTTTTTCTACGGTTTCTATAATTTTGTCGAGGTGTGCACGTTTTTGTTTTAAATTTTCAGAATGATTTTCTAAAGCAGTTACTTGATCAAATCCAGGTTGTTGGACGATGTTTTTTATTTCTTCAATACTTACATCTAACTCTCGATAGAATATAATTTGTTGTAGCATGTCTACTTGTTCTTTGCCATATATCCGGTATCCTGATGAATTGATTCTATCTGGTTTAAGCAATCCAATTTGATCATAATAGCGCAATGTGCGAGGACTTACACCTGATAGTTTAGCTAATTGACTTACGGTATATTCCATAATTCACCTCCTGACAAATAACACGTTACACCCTTACGTTACGTCAATCTCAAGGAGAAATTTCTAATTTTTAAAAATCGAACTATCATCCACATGTTTTATATCATACTTATGGCTTAAATAGATATATACTAATTAATACAACTGCGATAAAAATACCCACGACTAATACGAAACTATATATCGAAGTAATTAAATTTCTTAAATTAGATGAATGTACTTCATTTGGATCCTTTCCATTCATAAAAGCTACGATACGATCATAGGTTTGTATTTGATATGATTTCTTAAAACGCTCTACCTTAAATGATGCAATAATACCAGTACCTAATAATAATATTTCTAGTATTAAACCAAATGCTCCCCAGTAATACATCGCAGGTCCAATTAATATTCCTGCTATCAACATCGGCCATATCATTAAATGCGACGATAGATTAAATCTGCTTTCTTTCAACTTACGCTCCATAATCTCCACGTCTCCTTTGACTAAGTCATCTAAAGAAACATCAAACAATGAACTTAGCATCAATAAATTATGAATATCTGGATAGCTTTTATCATTCTCCCAATTAGAAATTGTTTGTCGTGAAACATATAATTTTTCAGCTAAACTTTCTTGAGATAAATAATCGCGTTGCCGATAATATTTAATTTGATGTCCTAAATTCATTGTTCTGCTCCTTTAAGTAGAGATTATGATGATTTTCAATATAAGACTATCAAAGTTCGTTGACATCTGCATCATTTTGCCATGCTTAAATATTTTTACATACTGTTGTCACAGTGAATCAAGACTGCCCTTTAGACATACCAAAGGATAGGAAACTTGTTATATTAGCAAGCTCCTATCCTTTAATATAATATTATGTTGTTTGTTGTTGCTTATAAGATATTTGATAATCCAATTCAAATTTAGCACCTGCTGTGATTTTTTTGTATTGATAACTGAAATAAGCTACCCATAAAATCGTTAGCACAAAGGCTATGATATAACTTAAATTGAGGTCTAAACCCAATCCAATTTTCTGACTTAAAATATAAGTAAAAATATTCCATGTCATAAACACAGCTGGGATTGCTGCCACCCAGAAATTCTTTTTCGCAATCAATAGATACATCGCACCTACCCATAGTGCAACAACCGCTGTTGTTTGATTTGCCCAAGAGAAATATCTCCATAGAATCGTGAAATCAACTTGTGTAAGACCAAAGCTAATAACGAACAATGGTACTGCTACAATAATACGTTTAACAATATTTCGCTGACCATAGTTTAAATAATCTGCAATAATCATTCTAGCGCTTCTGAAAGACGTATCCCCGCTAGTGATTGGTAAAATGATAACACCTAACACGGCGATCGTACCGAATACAGAGCCCAGTAATAGATGTGATGCCTGGCTCACTACTAATGCAGCTTCACCACGTGCTAAGACATCATTCAAACCATTATAGCCATTAAATAAACTCATACCCGCTGCAGCCCAAATCATTGCTATGATACCTTCCGCAATCATCATACCGTAAAAGATGAATCTACCATTCTGTTCTTTATTTGTTGTTCTAGAAATAATCGGTGTCTGTGTCGCATGAAATCCAGACAATGCACCACAAGTTATTGTAAAGAATAGTAATGGAAATACTGGCGCCCCATCAGGATGCATATTACTAAAATTTAGTTCTGGAATAGGTGCCCCTGTTTGAATAAGACGGAAACCTATACCTACCGCACTCACTAATAATAATGCGCCAAACACTGGATAAATTCTACCAATGATCTTATCTATAGGTAAAATTGTAGATAATGTATAATACACAAATATAACAAAAATAATAATACTCAGTGCAATGCGTCCATCCATTAAATTATGTAATAGAAGTGCCGGACTAGTCACAAATACAGTTCCTGTTAAGAGTAATAATAAAATAGAAAATATATTAACAAAGTGCTTCATCACTTGACCTAAAAATTTCCCTGCAAGTTCTGGTAAGTGCGCCCCTTTATTTCTAATTGAAATCATACCGGTCAGATAATCATGTACTGCCCCTGCAAAGATACAGCCTACAACAATCCAAATAAATGCTATGGGTCCATAAAGTGCTCCCATAATAGGTCCAAATATAGGTCCAACACCTGCGATATTTAACAATTGTATAAGCGAGTTAGATCGCGTCTTCATCGGTAAATAATCAACATCATCTCTTTGATCATACGCTGGTGTGGGTCGCTCTTTATTTGGTCCAAACATTTTGTCTATGTATTTTCCATAAGTGAAATAACCCACCACCAATAAAATAATAGCTACAATAAAAGTAATCATGTTACCATTCCCCCTTAGATAACTTGAAAGCGTTTTCTTAATTTAACCATAAATGGTAAAATCCCACAATATTGCATTTGTTTTTTATTCTAATTTTATAAATATGTATTTTTGATTTTATTAAACCTTAATTAATACCTAATCATATATATTAGTACAAAAAATAGAGGCTTACCTCGTCTTATCATAGGTAAACCTCTATCACTATTAATGTTTAAATAATTTTATTTTAATTTCATAATAATCATCGTAATCTTTGGCTTGATGCTCATATTTAATACCGCTTTTTTCGATAGAATCTAGACTTTTACCAACTGCTTCACGCGCATCGGTCAAATCTTTTTCAAATTCAAATCTTTGTGCTTTTACTTTTTCAGGGCCTATCTTTTGTTTCACACGTGCTTCTGTTTGTTTTACATTTAATTTTTGACTTATAACCGTTTCAACTAATATTTCTTGATCTTCTTCTGATAAACTGAGCATCGCGCGCGCATGGCGTTCCGTAATTTTACTTTCACGTAAACGTTCCAATACTTTAGGCGCCAATTTTAATAAACGTAGTTTATTTGCAATAAAGCTCTGACTTTTACCGACACTTTTAGCTAATTCGCTCTGTGTGGTATCCCCGATTTCTAGTAACTTTTTATAAGCTTCGGCTTCTTCAACAACAGATAAATTTTCACGTTGAATATTTTCAATGAGTGCGACTACAGCAGTTTCCTCATCATCTAAATATCTAATAATTACATCAGCGTGCGTTTTACTTAGACTCTGTAAAGCTCTAAATCTACGTTCGCCTGCTATAATCTCAAACATATCCTCTTCAATTGGACGTACGACAATCGGTTGTAGCAAACCATGTTCTTCTATAGATTCTGCGAGTTCTTTAATCTTATTTGGCTCAAATACTTGTCTTGGTTGATAACGGTTTGGCACAATACGTTCCGTATGAATAGATTCAACGCTATTATTATAATCCTCTTCAATATAACCAACGATGTCATCTTTGTTCTTTAAACCAAATAATTTAGAAAAAGGTTTTTTCATTTACTATGCGCTCCCTCTAAATTAATTGTATTGAATTTTACTATTTTTCAAGTAACGGTGATTTATTTGGTGTTCCTGGTTTTCTAGGATATTTCTTAGGTGTTTGACTACGTTTGTCTATGATAATCATCTGTCTTTCACCTGCATCTTCAGGTAGTTCATATGAAATTGTATCAAGTACTTTACCACCTAATACGCCAATACCGAAACGTGCTTCTTCCAATTCTTCTTCACCTTTAGACGATTTCAGTGCTATGAAGTGACCACCTTTTTTAACTAATGGCAAGCATAGCTCACTTAATACAGAAAGTCTAGCAACTGCACGTGCTGTAACGATATCGTAAGACGCCCTGTAGTCTCCCTTACCATAAGTTTCGGCACGATCATGTACAAAACTCACATTGTCTAACTCTAAAGCTTCCGCTAATTGATTTAAAAAGTGAATGCGTTTATTCAATGAATCTACAATTGTAACTTTCAAATTCGGAAAAATGATTTTCAAAGGAATGCTAGGAAAACCAGCACCAGCACCCACGTCACATATCGTTAATTCTTTAGTTAAATCCGTATAAAAACTTGTCGCAATTGAATCATAAAAATGCTTCAAATATACTTCATGTTCTTCAGTAATACTTGTTAAATTCATTTTTTCATTCCATTCAACAAGCATTTGATAATACGTTTGAAACTGTTGTTGTTGTTTATCTGAAAGTTCTATTCCATGTGTACTCAGTTGCTGTGTTAACCATGCTACACTCATCTTAGTTATTCACCCTTTGGATTTTACCTTGTTCAAGATATACAAGTAAAATTGAAATATCGGCTGGATTGACACCAGATATACGTGAAGCTTGTGCAATATTGAGTGGTTTAACTTCTGCTAATTTCTCACGAGCTTCAGTCGCTAAACTATCTACCTTACTATAATCTAGATCTTCTGGAATTTTCTTCTCTTCCATACGTTTAACTTTTTCAACTTGTTGTAAGGATTTATTGATATAACCTTCATATTTAGTTTGAATTTCAACTTGTTCTTCAACGTCTGAAGGCAATTGATGTGATTCATCTAAAATTTCTAGAATTAAATCGTATGTCATTTCAGGACGACGTAATAATTCTAAAGCAAGGATACCGTCTTTCAAACGAGAGCCGCCTTGAGCCTCAATAATCTCTTGCACACGGTCGTTTGGTTTGACACGAATACCATTTAGACGTTCTTGTTCTGCTTTAATCATAGCGCGTTTTTCATTAAAACGTGCATAGCGTTCCTCTGAAATCATACCTAATTCATAACCTAAGTCTGTTAGACGTAAATCAGCGTTGTCATGTCTTAATAATAGACGGTATTCAGCACGAGAAGTCAATAAACGATAAGGTTCGTTTGTACCTTTAGTAATTAAATCATCAATTAATACACCAATATAGGCATCTGAACGACTTAAGATAACTTCATCCTTACCTTGAACACGTGCTGCTGCATTGATACCAGCCATGATACCTTGTCCAGCCGCTTCTTCATAACCTGATGTCCCATTAATTTGGCCAGCAGTGTATAAGTTTTTAATTTTTTTAGTTTCAAGTGTTGGCCATAATTGTGTTGGAACTAACGCATCATACTCGATGGCATAGCCTGCACGCATCATATCTGCTTTTTCTAAACCAGGAATCGTTTCTAACATTTGACGTTGCACATGTTCAGGTAAACTTGTTGATAGACCTTGGACATAAACTTCGTTTGTATTTCTACCTTCTGGTTCTAAGAATAGTTGATGGCGTGGTTTGTCATTGAATCTTACAAATTTATCTTCAATGGATGGGCAATATCTTGGACCAGTACCTTTGATCATACCTGAATACATTGCTGATAAATGTAAGTTATCATCAATCACTTGGTGTGTATCACCATTTGTATAAGTTAACCAACATGGCAATTGATCTAAAATATATTCTGTTGTTTCAAAGCTGAAGGCTCTTCCAACATCATCACCAGGTTGGATTTCCGTTTTAGAATAATCAATCGTTTTGGCATTTACACGTGGTGGTGTACCTGTTTTAAATCTAACGACTTCAAAACCTAATCCTCTTAAGTTATCAGCTAGAGAGATTGAAGGTAATTGATGGTTTGGACCACTTGAATACTTCATGTTACCTAAAATGATTTCACCGCGTAAAAATGTACCTGTTGTAATAATAACTGCCTCTGACCAGTATTCTGTACCGATATTTGTTCTTACACCTTTAATGACATCATCTTCAATAATGAGGTCATCTACCATACCTTGCATGATATCAAGGTTTGCTTCATCTTCAATTACTTTTTTCATTTCTTGTTGATACAAGACTTTATCTGCTTGAGCACGTAATGCTCTTACTGCTGGACCTTTACCAGTATTTAACATACGCATTTGAATGTGCGTTTTATCAATGGTTTTCGCCATTTGACCACCTAATGCATCGATTTCACGTACGACAATACCTTTTGCTGGACCACCCACTGATGGGTTACACGGCATAAAAGCAATATTATCTAGGTTAATCGTCAACATTAACGTTTTGGCACCACGACGTGCTGAAGCTAATCCAGCTTCAATACCAGCATGTCCGGCTCCTATTACTATCACATCATATTCTTGAGCCATTATTATTTCCTCCTTATTATTTTCCTAAACAGAATTGACTAAATAACTGGTCAATTAATTCATCACTTGCAGATTCACCGATAATCTCACCTAAAATTTCCCATGTTCTTGTTAAGTCGATTTGTACCATATCCATCGGTACACCTGATTCTGCTGCATCTATTGCATCTTGAATGGTATTTCTTGCTTGTTTCAATAATGAAATATGTCTTGAATTAGAAACATAAGTCATATCTTGGTTTTGAACATCGCCACCAAAGAATAAATCTCTAATTTGAATTTCTAATTGATCAATGCCTTCTTGTTTGAGCATCGATGTCTGAATCAATGGCATATCGCCAATCATATCTTTGACTTCATCAAGATCTAAATGCTTGTCTAAATCCATCTTATTAACAATAACAATCGCATCTTCATTCTTAATCACTTCATACAACTTACGATCTTCATCTGTTAATCTTTCATTATAATTAAGTACAAATAGTATTAAATCCGCTTCGCCTAAAGCTTTTCTTGATCGCTCTACACCAATACGTTCGACGATATCTTCTGTATCACGTATACCTGCTGTATCGACAAGTCTTAATGGTACACCACGGACATTAACATATTCTTCTAAAGTATCTCTTGTAGTACCAGGCACTTCAGTCACAATGGCTTTATTATCTTGAATGAGGTTATTGAGCATCGATGATTTACCGACATTAGGCTTACCTACGATAACCGTAGAAAGCCCTTCTCTCATAATCTTCCCTTGTGTACCTGTATCGAGTAATTTATTAATTTCTGTTTTAATTTCATTTGATTTCCCTAATAATACCTCTGTAGTCGCATCTTCGACATCATCATATTCTGGGTAATCTATGTTCACTTCGACTTGAGCAAGGATTTCGAGAATGGATTGTCGCTGTCGTTTTATCATATCACTTAAACGACCTTCTATTTGATTCATTGCAACTTTAGACGCACGATCGGTTTTAGAACGAATAAAATCCATCACTGCTTCTGCTTGAGATAAGTCTATTCTGCCATTTAAGAAAGCACGCTTTGTATATTCACCTGGATCAGCCATACGGGCTCCATAGGTCATCGTCAATTCTAGTATTCTATTAATTGTTAAAATGCCACCATGACAGTTAATTTCGACAATATCTTCACGTGTGAACGTCTTTGGTGCACGTAGTACGGAAACCATAACTTCTTCCACCACTTCGTTCGATTCAGGATCAATAATATGACCATAGTTAATCGTGTGAGACGTTACATCTTCAAGTCTTTCTTTACCTTTATAAAGTTTATCTGCAATATCTACAGCATCTACACCTGATAAACGTACAATACCAATTGCACCTTCACCCATTGGTGTTGATATACTCGTTATCGTATCTAAATCCATCATCCATCTCGCCTCCTTTTCGACTTCATTTTTATCATTATAATATTGTAAATAGTTTCCTATTAAAAAGCGAGTATCTTGTTTACCATTTTGTAAAAGTTAGTCTTCGGTTTGTATGAGGTAAGACTTACAGTTGTCTAACATCTTCTTCCCCTTCCCTACTTAAACACGCTTATTAAATACCTTTGCTATTTTGAGTACATGTTCCAAACTCGCTTGTATTTGTAATGTGTCCATATCTTTTGCTGGTTGCCTCGCTATCACAATAATATCCATTGGTAAGATATCTTCTTTATGGATTTTAAAATTTTCGCGAATGGCACGTTTAATTCTATTTCTTACGACTGCATTACCTAACTTTTTAGAAACACTAATACCTAAGCGAAAATGATTCAACGCTTTATTAGGTTGCGTATATATTACAAATTGTCTATTTGCAACTGATTTCCCTTTCTTATAAATAAACTGGAAATCACTATTTTTTTTTATTCGGTAAGCTTTCTCCACCAAGCATCACTCACTTATCATATCTTTTCAATACATATACCAACGAACCTTATGTTTCGTTCTATTCATTCGTTATCATAAATTAATAGTAGAAATCTACGTAATTTTTAGCAATTTTACTTCACTAAAACCAAAAAAAAGACCACTGATGAGTCAGTGATCTTATGCTGATAATACTTTACGGCCTTTACGACGACGACGCGCCAACACTTTACGACCATTTTTTGTGCTCATGCGTTTTCTGAAACCATGAACTTTACTATGTTTACGTTTATTTGGTTGATAAGTACGTTTTACCATGCAAAAACACCTCCATCTTTATTCGGTTCTATACTATTATAATAGATAAATTAATATACGCTTCTGCTTCAAGTCTTGATTTAACTGTTATTAATTTCTAGTCATAATTCAAGCAACTACTACAATATAACAAAATCTATTTTATAAAGCAAGTCTCAATTTAAGTGACTGATTTAAAATATATGAGTTACATCATACACTTCCTTTATTATATTACAATCAAGCATTTACTATGTTTCACTCCAAAAGTGCTTCTGTCTATGCAGATACTCCCCTTTTGCAGCACCCCTGCATTTATCCATTTTGTGTTATACATTTTTCATACAATCTTTATAAATTATTTCCCAAACCCACAAACACCTTAAAATTTGGTATACTGTCTATTACTTAAAGTTATCCACTTATACACAACGCTATACCTCAAATTTGTGGATAAGTATAATGTTATTCACAGAGTTCCTCAGCATTTAAGAACATATTCACACCCATTTGACAGAGGTTGTTGTTAAAAAGTATAATTGTGTGGATAAGTTATGTAGATATTGATTACTACAGGGTTTAAATTAATAAATTATACAACAAAAGCCTGTGTATAAATCACAGTTAGGTAATAGTTATCCACTGATTGTGCGTAACTTGTGGATAATTATCAACAGCCTGTGATTCTTTTTATTTGTACCTGTTGTTTTTGTGTATAACTTTAAAATTTATGAAAGTTGGAGTTTGTTATTATGTCAGAACAAGAAATTTGGGAAAAAGTTCTAACCTTGGCTCAAGAAAAAGTAAGTAGTGCAAGCTACCAAACATTTCTTAAAGATACAAAATTGTTTAAACTGCAGAATGAACAAGCGATTGTAGTTACTGATGACGATTTTGTTGCTAATTGGTTAAAGATGAATTACGCAGAAATTATTAAAGCTGCTTTATATGAAGCAATTGGTCATGAGATAGCACCAGTCTTTTATACTGAAGAAGAGCTAAAAAGCTTACATACAAGTGAGCAAAAAGAAGAAAATCAACCAGAACAACCAGCCAAAAAGTATACGCCAGGCGTTGATGAAGCTGTCATTGGCGGTGAACAGTTCAATACACATAATACGTTTGAAACATTTGTCATTGGACCAGGTAATAGATTCCCTCATGCTGCAAGTCTTGCAGTGGCAGAAGCACCAGCTAAAGCGTATAATCCATTATTTATTTATGGTGGTGTTGGTTTAGGTAAGACCCATCTAATGCATGCGATTGGTCATTATGTATTGGATAACAATCCAGACGCTAAAGTTATTTATACGTCTAGTGAAAAATTTACAAATGAATTTATTAAGTCTATTCGTGATAATAAAACTGAACGTTTTAGGGAAAAATACCGTAATATCGACGTTTTATTAATTGATGATATTCAATTTATTCAAAATAAAGAACAAACTCAAGAAGAATTTTTCCATACATTTAATGAATTACATCAAGCAAATAAGCAAATTGTAATTTCTAGTGATCGACCTCCAAAAGAAATTGCTAAACTAGAAGATCGTTTACGTTCACGTTTCGAATGGGGATTAATCGTAGATATTACGCCGCCTGATTATGAAACAAGAATGGCGATTTTACAGAAGAAAATTGGCGAAGAAAATCTTAACATTCCAACTGAGGCGCTTACTTACATCGCTAATCAAATTCAGTCTAATATTCGTGAACTTGAAGGTGCATTAACACGTGTCTTAGCATTTTCAAAATTACAGGGACAACCCATTACGACTGAGTTAACAGCTGAAGCACTTAAAGATATTATTCAAGCACCTAAATCTAAAAAAATCACGATACAAGATATTCAGAAAATTGTTGGTCAGTATTATAGTGTAAGAATTGAAGATTTTAGCGCTAAAAAACGAACAAAATCCATCGCTTATCCGCGTCAAATTGCAATGTACTTATCACGTGAGTTAACCGATTTTTCATTACCAAAAATTGGTGAAGAGTTTGGCGGTCGTGATCATACAACGGTTATTCATGCACATGAAAAAATAGTTAAAGATATACAAAATGATCCAATTTTTAAACAAGAAGTTGAAAATTTAGAAAAAGAAATAAGAAACCAATAAAATAAACTGTACTATAACAGATTAATCGTAGGTATTTTGAGGAATAGTTAATAGAGGAATTATAAACGTTATTGTGGATAATGTTAAAAAGTCATACACACAGTGCACAAGTTATCCACAGTCTTTAATCGACGTCACTGTTCACTAAAATTAACTTATCCCCTAATCCACAAGCCCTACTACTATTACTACTGTCTTAAAACCTATATAATTTAATATATAAACGACTGGAAGGAGTTTAATAAAGATGGAATTCACAATAAGAAGAGATTATTTTATTAATCAATTAAATGACACACTTAAGGCCATCTCACCAAGAACAACATTACCTATCTTAACTGGTATCAAAATTGAAGTTAAAAACAACGAAGTTATACTAACTGGTTCTGATTCAGAAATCTCAATCGAAATCACTATTCCTAAACAAGTCGATGGTGAAAATATTATTGATATTGCTGAAACCGGATCAGTCGTGCTTCCTGGTCGTTTCTTCGTAGACATTATAAAAAAATTACCAGGTAAAGAAGTTAAACTTTCTACAAATGAACAGTTCCAAACACTTATTACATCTGGACATTCTGAATTTAACTTAAGTGGTTTAGACCCAGATCAATACCCGTTATTGCCACAAGTTTCTCGTGATGATGCGATCCAATTATCAGTTAAAGTGCTTAAAAACGTTATCGCACAGACTAATTTCGCAGTGTCCACCTCAGAAACACGCCCAGTACTTACTGGTGTCAACTGGCTTATACAAGAAAATGAATTAATATGCACAGCTACTGACTCGCACCGCTTGGCTGTAAGAAAGGTAGCATTAGAAGATGACTCAGAAAATAAAAATGTCATCATTCCTGGTAAAGCATTATCTGAGTTAAATAAGATTATGTCAGACAGTGAAGAAGACATCGATATTTTCTTTGCTTCAAATCAAGTGTTATTCAAAGTGGGTAACGTAAACTTTATTTCACGTTTATTAGAAGGTCATTATCCTGATACATCTCGTTTATTCCCAGAGAATTACGAAATTAAATTAGGAATTGATAATGGTGAATTCTATCATGCCATCGATCGTGCATCATTATTAGCACGTGAAGGCGGCAATAATGTCATTAAATTAAGTACAGGTAATGAACTTGTAGAATTATCTTCAACATCACCAGAAATTGGTACGGTAAAAGAAGATGTTAAAGCAAGTAATGTAGATGGTGGCAACCTAAAAATTTCATTCAACTCAAAATATATGATGGATGCTTTAAAAGCCATTGATAACGATGAAGTGGAAGTAGAATTTTTCGGTACAATGAAACCATTTATTTTAAAACCAAAAGATGATGATTCAGTTACACAACTCATCTTACCGATTAGAACGTATTAATCGTATTGTTAAATAGATCAACGCAATAACTTTTCTCATAAAAGTGCAACTTAACAGGAACAAGCCTTTGAAATCTTAGTGATTTCTGGTTTGTTCCTGTTTTTATTTGAAAAAAGAGTCTGAGTTTAAAAGCAGATACTAAGAGATAATTAGAAATTTGCTAATGTTATTAATTAATTTCATGATTAAAGACATTTAAAGGGCAAATATAAGCATTTTGAACATTTTCTTAGGGGAAAATGCTTAAAAGTAATAAAAGTGTCTTAAAACAGCTCTAAATGCAAAATAAATATAGTCCGTATATCATACATAAATTTTTAAGCAGATTAAGGTATTTAGTGAAAATTAATATTATTTGTAAAGAATGCCCATATAATGTATTTATTTTTGATATAATATGACATTATGAAACAACGTTAAAAATAACTTTGAAACTAATTATTTAAAAATAGTTAAAATAAGTTAAAAGAAATCGCTTACTCACTGTATTTTGCATGAAATTTTCCGCAAAAAAAGGTATAATATATAAGTGAGCTTAAAAGAAATGGAGTGATTGATTTGGTTGAAGAGGTAATTGTTGATGGAGACATTACTTTAGGGCAATTTCTAAAGACAGAAGGTATTATCGAATCTGGCGGACAAGCAAAATGGTTCTTACAAGATTTTGATGTCATGATCAATGATGAGCGTGAAACGCGTCGCGGTAAGAAATTAAATCATCGAGATAGCATTGTCATACCAGAAGTCGGTTCATTTTTGATATTACATCAAGGTGAAGAATGAAATTAAAGACACTCCAGTTACAAAATTATCGTAATTATGAGTCGATTTCCTTAAATTGTCATCCCGATGTCAATATATTGATTGGTGAAAATGCCCAAGGGAAGACTAATTTATTAGAATCTATTTATACGTTAGCACTAGCTAAAAGTCACAGAACGTCTAATGACAAAGAACTCATACGTTTCGATAGCGACTATGCTAAAATAGAGGGTGACCTTAGTTATAGATATGGTGAGATGCCTTTAACGATGTACATCACTAAAAAAGGTAAACAAGTCAAAATCAATCACTTAGAACAAAGTAGACTGACCCAGTATATTGGGCACTTGAACGTCGTTTTGTTTGCGCCTGAGGATTTAAATATTGTCAAAGGATCACCGCAGATTAGACGTAGATTTATAGATATGGAACTTGGACAAATCTCAGCAGTATATTTAAATGATTTGTCACAGTATCAACGTATTTTAAAACAAAAGAATAATTATTTGAAGCAACTGCAATATGGACAAAAGACAGACAGCACCATGCTTGAAGTCTTAAACCAACAATTTGCAGAATACGCACTCAAAATTACGCTAAGACGTGAACATTTTATTAATGAACTTGAATCACTAGCGAAACCTATCCATTCTGGGATTACAAATGAACGTGAAACATTGTCTTTAAACTATTTACCTAGTATTAAACTAGAAAATAAAGATAAAAGTGAGACGGAACGCTTAGAGGAAGTCTTAACGATACTTAATGACAATATGGAACGAGAAAAAGATCGAGGTGTGTGTTTATACGGACCTCACAGAGATGATTTAGGTTTTAATGTGAATGGAATGGACGCTCAGACTTATGGCTCGCAAGGTCAACAAAGAACTACTGCACTATCAATCAAACTCGCTGAAATTGAGTTAATGAATATTGAAGTAGGTGAGTATCCAATTCTATTGCTAGATGATGTATTAAGTGAGTTAGATGATTCACGTCAATCTCATTTATTGAGCACTATTCAACATAAAGTGCAGACTTTTGTTACTACGACATCCGTAGACGGTATAGAACATGAAATTATGAAAAACGCTAAACTTTATCGCATTAATCAGGGCGAAATTATAAAGTAATGGAAAGTGAAGGTGGAAGCAGTGTCAGATGTGAACAACACGGAAGATTATGGTGCTGGACAGATTCAGGTATTGGAAGGTCTAGAAGCGGTACGTAAAAGACCAGGTATGTATATTGGTTCAACTTCAGAAAAAGGTTTACACCATCTTGTATGGGAAATTGTCGATAACAGTATCGATGAAGCACTTGCAGGTTATGCCGACACAATTGAAGTTGTAATCGAAAAAGATAATTGGATTAAGGTAACGGATAATGGCCGTGGTATACCTGTTGGCATTCAAGAAAAAATGGGACGTCCTGCAGTTGAGGTTATTCTAACTGTATTACATGCTGGTGGTAAATTCGGTGGCGGCGGTTATAAAGTTTCTGGTGGTTTACATGGTGTAGGTTCATCAGTAGTAAACGCGTTATCAGAAGATCTTGAAGTATACGTGTATAAAGACCGCAAAGTTTATCATCAAGGTTATAAAAAAGGTGTACCTCAATTTGACTTGAAAGTCATTGAAGAAACAGATGATGATAATACAGGTACAGTCATTCGTTTTAAAGCGGATTCTGAAATTTTCACAGAAACGACAACATATCATTATGAAACATTACAACAACGTACAAGAGAGCTTGCGTTCCTAAATAAAGGTATTTCAATTACTTTAAGAGATGAACGTGGTGAAGAAGTTCGTGAAGACACATATCACTATGAAGGTGGTATTAAATCTTATGTTGAAATGCTAAATGAAAACAAACAGCCTTTACATGAAGAACCTATTTACGTGCATCAAAGCAAAGATGATATTGAAGTTGAAATTGCTTTACAATACAACAAAGGTTTTGCAACAAACTTGTTGACGTATGCGAATAATATTCACACATATGAAGGTGGTACACACGAAGAAGGTTTCAAACGTGCACTATCTCGTGTACTTAATAGTTACGGATTAAATAGTAAAATTATCAAAGAAGATAAAGAAAGACTTTCAGGTGAAGACACACGTGAAGGTTTGACAGCAATTGTTTCAATTAAGCACGGTGATCCACAATTTGAAGGACAAACAAAAACAAAATTAGGTAACTCTGAAGTACGTCAAATCGTTGATAAACTATTCTCTGAGTTATTTGAGCGTTTCTTATATGAACATCCTCAAGTAGGCCGTATTGTAGTTGAAAAAGGTATCATGGCTTCACACGCACGCCTTGCTGCGAAAAAAGCACGTGAAGTTACGCGCCGTAAATCAGCATTAGAAATATCAAGCTTACCTGGTAAATTGGCGGATTGCTCTAGTAAAGACCCATCACGTAGTGAAATCTTTATCGTCGAGGGTGACTCTGCCGGTGGGTCTACAAAATCCGGTCGTGATTCAGAAACACAAGCGATATTGCCATTGCGTGGTAAAATCTTGAACGTTGAAAAAGCACGTTTAGATAGAATTTTAAATAATAACGAGATTCGTTCGATGATTACGGCATTTGGTACGGGTATTGGTGGCGAATTTGATTTAAGTAAGGCACGCTATCATAAGATTGTCCTTATGACAGATGCTGATGTCGATGGTGCACATATTAGAACATTGTTATTAACATTCTTCTATCGCTTTATGAGACCATTGTTAGAAGCAGGATATGTGTATATTGCACAACCACCTTTATTCAAACTGACACAAGGTAAACAAAAATACTATGTCTTTAATGAACGTGAATTAGAAAAACTTAAAGCTGAGTTAGAACCAACGCCAAAATGGTCGATTTCACGTTACAAAGGTCTTGGTGAAATGAATGCGGATCAATTATGGGAAACTACCATGAATCCAGAAAATAGAGCCATGTTACAAGTATCATTGGATGATGCGATTGAAGCGGACCAAGTCTTCGAAATGTTAATGGGCGACGTTGTAGAGAACCGTAGACAGTTTATTGAAGATAATGCAGTCTATGCCAACTTAGATTTCTAATACGATGAACTGAATTTTTGAAGGAGGATATCTTGATGGCTGAATTACCTGAATCAAGAATTAATGAACGAAATATAACGAATGAGATGCGCGAGTCATTCTTAGACTATGCAATGAGTGTTATTGTCTCACGTGCTTTACCTGATGTTAGAGATGGTTTGAAACCAGTACATCGACGCATATTGTATGGATTACATGAACAAGGTATGACACCAGACAAGTCATACAAGAAATCTGCGCGTATTGTTGGGGACGTAATGGGTAAATATCACCCACATGGTGACTCATCAATTTATGAAGCAATGGTTAGAATGGCACAAGACTTCAGCTATCGATATCCTTTAGTTGATGGACAAGGTAACTTTGGTTCTATGGATGGCGACGGTGCGGCTGCGATGCGTTATACAGAAGCACGTATGTCTAAGATTACACTTGAATTACTTAGAGATTTAAATAAAGATACCATTGATTTTATCGATAACTATGATGGTAATGAAAGAGAGCCGTCAGTCTTACCTGCTAGATTCCCTAACTTATTAGTTAATGGTGCATCAGGTATCGCTGTTGGTATGGCTACAAATATTCCACCACATAATTTAACAGAGGTCATCAACGGTATTTTAAGTTTAAGTTATAATCCCGATATTACCATTGCTGAATTGATGGAAGATATACAAGGGCCAGACTTCCCGACTGCAGGTATTATCCTTGGAAAGAGTGGGATTCGTCGTGCATTTGAAACAGGTCGAGGATCAATACAATTGCGCTCTCGTGCAGAAATAGAAGAACGTGGTGGCGGTCGTCAACGTATTGTTGTTACAGAAGTACCGTACCAAGTTAACAAAGCACGTATGATAGAAAAGATTGCTGAATTAGCGCGTGATAAGAAAATAGACGGTATCACAGACTTACGCGATGAAACAAGTTTACGTACAGGTGTCCGTGTAGTAATCGATATCCGTAAAGATGCCAACGCGAGTGTTGTCTTAAATAACTTATACAAACAAACACCATTACAAACATCATTTGGTGTAAACATGATTGCCTTAGTTAATGGCAGACCAAAACTTATTTCACTTAAAGATGCCTTAGTTGAATACTTAGAACATCAAAAAGTCGTTGTAAGAAGACGTACCGAATATAATTTGAAAAAAGCTTTAGATCGTGCACATATATTAGAAGGTTTGAGAATTGCGCTTGATCATATTGATGAAATTATCAGAGTTATTCGTGAATCAGATAACGATAAGATTGCCATGGCAAGTTTACAAGAACAATTTAAATTATCTGAACGTCAAGCACAAGCGATTTTAGATATGCGTTTAAGACGTTTAACTGGTTTAGAAAGAGATAAGATTGAAGCTGAATATAATGAACTAATTGCTTATATTGAAGAATTGAAATCTATCCTTGCAGATGAAGAAAAATTATTACAAATTGTTCGTGATGAATTGATTGATGTCCGTGAGCGTTATGGTGATGAACGTAAGACTGAAATCCAACTTGGTGGTTTAGATGACATTGAAGATGAGGATTTAATTCCAGAAGAACAAATTGTGATTACGTTAAGTCATAATAACTACATCAAACGATTACCAGTTTCAACTTATAGAGCACAACACCGTGGTGGTCGTGGTGTTCAAGGTATGAATACGCTAGAAGAAGACTTTGTAAGTCAACTTGTGACGTTAAGTACACATGACAACGTGCTATTCTTTACGAATAAAGGTCGTGTCTATAAACTTAAAGGCTATGAAGTGCCAGAGCTTTCTCGTCAGTCTAAAGGTATTCCAGTAGTTAACGCAATTGAGTTAGACAATGACGAATCGATTAGTACGATGATTGCTGTTAAAGATTTAGAAAGTGAAGAAGATTATTTAGTCTTTGCTACTCAAAAAGGTAGAGTGAAACGTTCTGCCCTAAGTAACTTCTCACATATTAATAAAAACGGTAAAATTGCGATTAGTTTCAAACAGGATGACGAATTGATTGCAGTACGTCTAACTGATGGTGAAACTGATATTCTAATAGGTACATCGCACGCTTCATTAATTCGCTTCCCTGAAACTGCATTGCGTCCACTTGGCCGTACCGCGGCGGGTGTGAAAGGTATTACACTTAGAGAAGACGATAAAGTAGTCGGTTTAGATGTTACAAAAGCCGAAAGCGATGATGAAATACTCGTCGTGACTGAAAATGGTTACGGTAAACGTACACCAGTTGAAGATTACAGATTATCAAACCGTGGTGGTAAAGGTATTAAAACAGCGACTATCACAGAACGTAATGGTAATGTAGTTTGTATCACATCAGTGACTGGTGAAGAAGACTTGATGGTTGTTACAAACTCTGGCGTGATTATCCGTATTGATGTAGAGGATATTTCACAAAACGGCCGTGCAGCACAAGGTGTGAGATTGATTAAATTAGGTGAAAATCAATTCGTATCTACAGTAGCTAAAGTAAATGAGGAAGATGAAGCTGAAACAGAAACTGAAGCAATTGCCTCCGATTCAGAAAATACTGATGCAACTGAACAAATGGCACAAGATTCACAACAAGGTGAAGCTGTGATAGAGGACGATGCACCAGGCAACGCCATTCATACAGAAGTTGAAGATAGTGATGTATCAGATGATGATGATCGTCAAGAAGTACGACAAGACTTTATGGACCGTGTGAATGAAGATATTGATAATGCGGACAACGAAGATAACGAAGATAACGAAGAAGAGTAATTTTATGCGATAATAGTCATTATAAAAAAGACCTACCTCAATGAGGTAGGTCTTTTTTGGCTTAATTTTCTAAAGCTTTCATAGCATGAGGTATTTCACTGATTAGTCTGGATGGTGGCACGACATACATTTTTTCTGCTAACTGTTCTCCAATATAACTATGCGTATACGTAGCACTTGTAACGGCTTCTTCTGTGTCGTTGAATTGGCCGACAAAGCTTGTAATCATACCAGATAAAGTATCACCCATACCACCTGTAGCCATTGCTGGTGTCCCTATTGGCAGTTTGTAGTCTTTACCTCTGAAATAGATTTCAGTTCCGTGCATTTTTAAGACAATGGTTGCACCAATGCGATCTGCGGCTTCACGATTACGTTCATACGTTTGTTCCTCTATAGGAATACCACTTAAACGTTCCCACTCTTTTTGGTGAGGCGTAAAGATAACCTTGCACGTAGGAATGTCTGGTTTCAATTTACTAAAAATTGTAATAGCATCCCCATCTACAATTAATTTTTGATGTGGTTGAATATTTTGTAATAGGAAAGTAATGGCATTATTGCCTTTAAAATCACAACCGAGTCCTGGTCCGATTAAGATACAATCCGTGTTCTCAATCATTTTTGTTAACATTTTAGTATCGTTAATATCAATCACCATGGCCTCTGGACAACGTGAATGTAAAGCGGCATGATTTGTTGGATGTGTAGCTACAGTGATTAATCCGCTACCACTATAAACACACGCTCGAGCTGCAAGCATGATTGCACCACCTAAGTTCGCATTGCCCCCAATTAAAAGAATTCTCCCATAATCACCTTTATGTGTTTCATCTTTACGTTTTGGAATGCTTACTTGTGATAAAGTTTCCATTTTGAAACCTCCTTTTAAACATTTAGCGTTAATTTAATACGTTGACTTGAAAAAGATAAGCATCTGCTTAAAATGATAAATGTTAAAGTTGGCTATCTTATATTCTCTATATCATAGAATGTTAAAACCATTTTCTTTTAAGTTACTTATATCTTATTTTCATGTGCTCATTTATAAATACAATAAGAAATATTATACCTGGTTTCGAGATTAGTCAATAGGCAAAGTCGTAAAGAAAATATTAATTTTAGAAAACATAATTTTGATACGACTTTATCCCATTAAATCAGTAATTTAATACCATATTACGGATATGGTCAATCCTATTGTTCGTGTGAAAATGTAAGCGTATACTCGAATTAATTGAACAAAATAGATAAGCAAGGAGATGGGGAAATGACATTACAACTTAATGGTGAAATGCTAACAATCAATGATATTAAAACGTTCTTAAATAAGGAAGATACCGTTGAAGTAACACAAGAAGCACTGGAACGCGTAAAGAAAAGTAGACAAACGGTGGAACATATTATAGAAAACAAAGAAACAATCTATGGTATTACAACTGGATTTGGATTATTTAGTGATGTGCGAATTGATAAAGATGAATACAATCAATTACAAGTAAATTTAATTCGATCACATGCTTGTGGTGTTGGGAAACCATTTTCAGAAGAAGTTGCTTTAGTAATGATGGTCTTACGATTAAATACTTTGTTGAAAGGTCATTCTGGTACGACAGTCGCGTTAGTAGAGCAACTTGTTTATTATATCAATAACAGAATTGTACCAGTGATTCCACAGCAAGGATCTTTAGGCGCATCAGGGGACCTAGCACCATTATCTCATTTAGCATTAGCTTTAATTGGTGAAGGCAATGTATTTTTTAAAGGTGAAGAAGTAGACAGCCGGTATGTCTTAAATCAATTAAATCGTAACCCAATACAATTACAAGCTAAAGAGGGACTTGCACTCATTAATGGCACGCAAGCGATGACTGCACAAGGTGTGATTAATTATATTGAAGCGGAAGCCTTAGGTTACCAAGCAGAATGGATTGCTGCTCTAACACATCAAGCATTAAATGGTATTACAGATGCTTATAATGAAAAAGTGCATAAAGCACGTAATTTTCAAGAACAAATAGATGTTGCAGCTAGAATGTTAGACTGGTTAGATGGCTCAGAGTTAACCACTACACAAGGTGACATACGTGTACAAGATGCATACACATTACGCTGTATTCCACAAATACATGGCGCAAGTTTTCAAGTATTTAATTATGTGAAAGAAAAATTAGAATTTGAAATGAACGCTGCTAATGATAATCCATTAATATTTGATGAAGGCGATGAAACGCTTGTTATTTCTGGAGGTAATTTCCATGGGCAACCGATTGCCTTTGCATTAGATTTCTTAAAGTTAGGTGTAAGTGAATTGGCTAATGTATCAGAGCGTCGTTTAGAACGACTCGTAAATCCTCAATTAAATAATGGATTGCCTGCCTTTTTAAGTCCACAACCAGGATTACAGAGTGGCGCGATGATTATGCAGTATGCTGCTGCGAGCTTAGTATCAGAAAATAAAACACTCGCACATCCAGCAAGTGTTGACTCAATACCATCGTCAGCTAATCAAGAGGATCACGTTTCGATGGGAACGATTGCCTCTCGTCATGGCTATCACATCATTGAAAATGCGAGACGTGTCTTAGCAATTGAAACGATTATTGCATTACAAGCCGTTGAATATAAAGATATTGATAAATTATCACCGAAAACATATGAAAAGTATCAAGAATTACGTCACATCGTACCATCAATTACAGAAGATAGACAGTTCCATAAAGATATTGAAGTGGTATCGCAATATTTACAAGATCTTGCTTATATGTAGGGACTCTAATTGACATAAACGTTGTCACCCTTGAAATAGCTGATGTTATTTGCTATATTTAAATTAACTTAATTATGCTATTGTTCGTAGGATAAGTAATATTGAATCTTGATTTCAGAGAGCTTGTGGTTAGTGTGAACAAGTAATCATATTTAATATGAATCTACCTACTATATGAGAACAATCGGTTATAGCCGTTATTTAGTGAGAGTGCAGTCTAATTTTGGACTGTTAAATAGGGTGGCAACGCGTAGACCACGTCCCTTGTACAGGGACGTGGTCTTTTTGTGTTATTATCCAATAAATTTTGAAATTTGAAAGGATGACCAGCATGTTAGATATTAAATTATTCCGTAATGATCCAGAATTCCTTAAAGAAAAAGTTGCAAAACGTGGTATGGATTCAAAAGTAGTAGATGAAGTATTAGAACTAGATGAGCAACGTCGTCAACTTATCAGTCAAGCCGAAGAAATGAAGGCAGAGCGTAATAAAGTGAGTGGAGAAATTGCTCAGAAAAAACGTAATAAAGAAGATGCAGACGATGCAATCGCAGCTATGCGTAATCTAGGTGATGAAATTAAAGTACTAGATGATACTTTAAATCAAGTAGATGTTGACCTTAGTGATAAATTGTCTCGTATTCCAAATATCATTCACGACGATGTACCAGAAGGTGCTACGGATGAAGATAATATAGAAGTTAAACGTTGGGGTACACCTAGAACTTTTGAATTTGAAGATAAAGCACACTGGGATTTAGTAGAAGAGTTAGAGATGGTTGATTTTGAAAGAGCAGCTAAAGTCTCTGGTGCGAGATTCGTATTCTTGACAGGTGACGGTGCACAATTAGAGAGAGCGTTAATGAACTACATGATTACGAAACATACGACACAACATGGCTATACGGAAATGATGGTACCACAATTAGTTAATGCCGATTCTATGTATGGTACAGGTCAACTTCCAAAATTTGAAGAAGACTTATTTAAAGTAGAAAAAGAAGGTCTTTATACCATTCCAACTGCAGAAGTGCCATTAACGAATTATTACCGCAATGAAATCATTGCACCTGACGTATTACCAGCTAAATTTACAGCTCAATCAGCTTGTTATCGTAGTGAGGCTGGATCTGCTGGTCGTGATACACGAGGACTTATTCGCTTACACCAATTTGATAAAGTTGAAATGGTACGTATTGAAAAACCTGAAGATTCTTGGCAAGCACTTGAAGACATGACTCATCATGCAGAAGCGATTTTAGAAGAACTTGGTTTACCATATCGCCGTGTTATCTTGTGTACAGGAGATATTGGTTTTGGTTCAAGTAAAACATATGATTTAGAAGTTTGGTTACCAAGCTATAATGATTATAAAGAAATCAGCTCTTGTTCAAATATTACAGATTTCCAAGCACGTCGTTCAAACATTCGCTTCAAACGCGATAAAAATGCGAAACCAGAATTAGCGCATACTTTAAATGGTAGCGGATTAGCTGTAGGTCGTACCTTTGCAGCTATCGTTGAGAACTATCAAAATGAAGATGGCTCAGTTACAATTCCAGAAGTGTTAGTTCCATTTATGGGTGGTAAAACAGTCATCCGTCCGACTAAATAAAAAACTGAAAGTAATGCTAAAAACGCGTAGCGACAATAGGTCCTATGCGTTTTTTTGTGCACTATCGAAAGGGTAGGGGAGGTGTAAAAAGTATAAAATAGCAAATATGATTAGGCGGAATTCAGATATATTTTAGAGGTATGTCTTAATTATTTCTAAAAATTCAGATAAATATAAACAACGTGTGTTTAAGCTTTTTAAGACAATCGTTAGTCTAACCTAACACAAACGGATGTCTGAAGATATTGCGCATTTAGAATCAGTTGTATTAGAATTGATATATTATTTTTGAAGTGCCATGAGAGGGTGGGTGTGTATGGAAAATGAAGCGCATGTAACATTTAAACAAGGTGTCAAAGCGTGTATTCCTACCTTGTTAGGATACGCAGGTGTGGGTTTATCATTTGGAATTGTTGCAGTTGCTTCAGGATTTAGCTTGTTGGAAATTATTTTACTGTGTTTGCTTGTATACGCAGGCGCAGCACAATTTATAATTTGCGCGCTTGTTATTGCAGGTACACCTATATCCGCAATTGTATTAACTGCGTTCATCGTCAATTCTAGGATGTTCTTATTAAGTATGACACTTGCACCAAGCTATAAAGATTATAGTTTACTAAATAGAATTGGGTTGGCAACATTGGTAACAGATGAAACATTTGGGGTTGCAGTGACACCACATCTAAAAGGCGAAAAAATTAATGATCGATGGCTACACGGTTTGAATATAACGGCTTATGTTTTTTGGACGATTGCATGTATTATTGGTGCTTTATTTGGTAAATACATCCATGACCCAGACGTATTAGGCTTAGACTTTGCAATAACGGCTATGTTTATTTTTCTTGCCGTCTCCCAATTTGAATCAATCAGGCGCTCAAAAGTTAAGATTTACTTAGTTCTGATTATTTGTGTCATTGTGATGATGTTGGGATTAAGTTTATTTATGCCATCATATTTAGCGATTATTTTAGCTTCTACAATAACGGCAGCACTTGGGGTGGTGATGGAACGATGACGACAACGATACATATGTTAACGATTATTATTTTATGCGGAATTGTGACATGGTTGACTCGAATTATACCGTTTGTGATGATTTCTAAAGTTCATTTATCTGAACGTGTAGTCAAATGGCTCTCTTTTATCCCAATTACATTGTTTACAGCGTTGATTATTGATGGTGTCTTGGTTCAACAAGAGGGCGTAATGGGATACACAATCAATATGCCATTTTTGATAACGATGATACCTACGATTGTAGTTGCCATCGTTTCAAGAAGTTTAACGATAACGATTTTAAGTGGGATTATTATTATGGCATTGTTGAGATGGGTTTTTTAAAGAATATCATTGATGAAACACAGGATATCCGTTAGAATTAGAATAATTAGAAAATTATGATATTTCCGATTTTTAGTCTGTCATACTTTTGTTTTATACAATTAAAATCAAATCTTATTTCGAGAAGCTGAGGGACTTGGCCCAGTGATGCTTCAGCAACCGGCTGTGTAGTACGGTGCTAAAACCAACGATACACTCGAATGATAAGTAATCATAACTTCTTACTTATTTTATATGAGTGAGAAGTTTTTTATTAAGTAGGAGGGAAATCATGACGAATTATACGGTAGATACTTTAGAATTAGGGCCTTTTACAACGGAATCTGGAGAACTCATATCTAATTTGAAACTACGCTATGAACATGTGGGGTTGAAAGGACAACCTTTAGTTGTTGTCTGTCACGCTTTGACAGGTAACCATTTAACATATGGGACAAATGATCAACCAGGATGGTGGAGAGGTATCATTGATGGGGGCTATATGCCCATCAATGATTATCAATTTTTAACTTTTAATGTAATTGGTAGTCCGTATGGTTCAAGTTCGGCATTAACAGATGCTGATTTCCCTCAAACGCTCACGTTAAGAGACATTGTACGTGCAATTGAAATAGGCATAGAAACGTTAGGATTTGAACACATTAATATTCTCATTGGTGGTTCTTTAGGAGGCATGCAAGCGATTGAATTATTATATAATCGCAAATTTAATGTCGATAAAGCCGTTATACTTGCTGCAACGGATAAAACATCATCCTACAGTCGAGCGTTTAACGAGATAGCGAGGCAAGCCATTCATTTAGATCCTAAAAATGGTATGAGTATTGCTAGACAATTGGGTTTCTTAACTTATCGATCATCTAAAAGTTACGATAAGCGCTTTTCACCAGATCAAGTTGTCGCCTATCAAAAACATCAAGGTGATAAGTTTATGAATCATTTTGATTACGCATGTTATTTAACACTGCTGGATGTCTTGGATAGTCATGATGTCGATAGAGGACGTGATGATGTGGATGAAGTATTCCGTAATTTAGATACGAAGGTTATGACAATGGGCTTTACCGATGACTTACTTTATCCTGATGACCTTGTTCGAGCAGTCGGCGAGCGCTTTAAATTTCATAAACATTTTTTCGTTCCTGACAATGTAGGACATGATGGATTTTTACTTAACTTCAATGATTGGGCGCCGAATCTATATCACTTTTTAAAAGTCTATAAAATCAAACGTAAATGAACTAACTAAATAGATTTAATTTTTGGGATGTGCCGGTTGTCTTCTTACTACTAAATAGAGGTGAGAAACAAGTTGGTTACATCCTATTTTTGTGTGAAATATAAATAAGTTGTTGTTAGTGAAGAAGCGATTGATATATAACAATGATTTCTAAGGATTATAGTGAAGGTGTATTTTCTGAATAGAACTTCTATATAAAATGGGTTGCCAATAATTGTATAAAAGTTTTAAAGAGGTTAAAATAAAGGGTATAGTCAAAAATAGTATGGGAGTGGCGAATTTGTTTTCTAAAATATATCCTAAAGCAACTGTGCTTAGTATTCTAACGCTAATCGTAGTCGCTTTGGCTTTGCATATATTACCACCGCTTGGTCTTGTATTGAGCGCGTTTGCGACAATTCCTGGCATTATCTTATGGCATAAATCAATTGAATCATTCGGATTGACAGCTGTCGTAACGGTTGTATTAACAACTTTACTGGGTAATATATTTGTATTAAGTATCATGGTCCTCGTGCTCATTACGAGTTTCGTTGTTGGCCAATTATTAAAAGAAAGAACATCTAAAGAACGTATACTATATATAACGACTACATATATTAGTATGATTTCATTAATTGCATTTATGGGACTGCAAACGTTTGATAAGATACCAAGCGCGACAGTTTTAATGAACCCAATAAAAGATCAAATGCATCAGGTTATTTCAGGTGCTTCAGTTGGTAACGAGTATAAACAAATGCTCGAAGAGGGATTCCGTCAATTGGCAGTTCAGTTACCAAGTATGGTAATCATTGCAGTTTTTCTACTTATTTTAATCAATTTAATTATTACTTTTCCAATTTTACGTAAATTCAAAATCGCTACACCAATATTTAAACCATTATATGCTTGGCAGATGAGCCGTTCATTATTATGGATATATATTATTGTCTTGATTTGTGTTATGTTTGCAAGCCAAGCTGGTACTTTCCAAAGTATCGTTTTAAATTTTGAAATTGTGTTATCATTATGTATGTATATTCAGGGGTTAAGTGTTATTCACTTTTTCGGCAAAGCAAAATCAATGCCACTCGTACTTACTGTGTTACTAATGGTTATAGGGACAATTTTAATGCCATTAACACATATTGTAAGTCTCCTGGGTGTAATCGATTTATGTTTTAACTTAAAAAGTATCATTAAAAAATGATTTGAGGTGGAAGAATGAACCGTCAATCCACTAAAAAAGCGTTGATTTTACCATTTGTAATTATGACGCTCACGGCAATTGCGCTGGTTGTAGTTTGGTTTGTTTTTAACCAACTCGTAGCAGGTATAGCGACGATTGTATTAGTGATTATTATTATAGGGACAGCATTTATGGTAAGACAAGCTTTACAAAAATTAGACAGCTATGTGGACAATTTAAGTGGTCATATCTCTGAAGGTAGTAATATCGCAATTAAAAATCTACCTATCGGAATGATTATCTTAGATGAAAATGAAAACATAGAGTGGATGAATAGATTTATGTCGGAACGTTTAAATCGTAATGTAATTTCCGACCCAGTCAACGAAGTATATCCTAATATCTTAAAACAATTAGAAAAAACACAAGAAATAGAAATTAATGAAAATGAATACCACTATCGTGTGCGTTATTCAGAAAAAGAACACGTGCTTTATTTCTTCGACATTACAAAAGAAGTCTATACAAATGAATTATATGAATCATCTAAACCAATTATAGCGACATTATTCTTGGATAATTATGATGAAATTACCCAAAATATGAATGATACGCAAAAATCAGAAATTAACTCAATGGTTACGCGCGTCATCAGTAGATGGGCAACGGAACATGATATTTACTTTAAACGCTATAGTTCGGATCAATTCGTGGCATATTTAAACCAAAATATTTTAAACGAAATTGAAGCAACTAACTTTAGTATTTTAAGCCAATTACGTGAAAAGAGCGTAGGTTATCGCGCGCAATTAACATTAAGTATTGGTGTGGGTGAAGGTTCTGAAAATCTAATTGATCTTGGAGAACTTTCTCAATCTGGCCTAGATTTAGCACTCGGTCGTGGTGGCGACCAAGTTGCGATTAAACACATGAACGGTAATGTACGTTTCTATGGTGGTAAGACTGACCCAATGGAAAAACGTACACGTGTAAGAGCGCGTGTTATCTCACATGCGCTTAAAGATATCTTAATGGAAGGCGACAAAGTGATTATCATGGGGCACAAACGTCCCGATTTAGACGCAATTGGTGCAGCAATCGGTGTATCCCGTTTTGCGATGATGAATAACCTAGATGCCTATATCGTTTTAAATGAATCTGATATCGATCCGACGTTACGACGTGTTATGGATGCGGTAAATGAAAAACCAGAACTTAAAGATCGTTTCATCACTTCAGATGAAGCATGGGATATTATGACTTCCAAGACAACGCTTGTCGTTGTAGATACGCACAAACCAGAAATGGTCATCGATGAAAATATTTTAAATAAAGCCAATCGTAAAGTAGTCATTGACCATCATAGACGTGGTGAAAGTTTCATTTCGAGTCCATTACTTGTATATATGGAACCTTATGCAAGTTCAACAGCAGAACTCGTTACAGAATTACTCGAGTATCAACCAACAGAACAGCGTCTGACACGTTTAGAATCAACGGTCATGTTTGCCGGCATCATTGTAGATACACGTAACTTTACATTACGTACCGGCTCTAGAACATTTGATGCGGCAAGTTATTTACGTGCACATGGTGCCGATACAATCTTGACGCAACATTTCTTAAAAGATGACCTTGATACGTATATTAATCGTACTGAATTGATTCAAACAGTGAAACTACAAGATAATGGTGTTGCCATTGCACATGGTTCAGATGAGAAAATCTACCATCCTGTTACAGTTGCACAAGCTGCCGATGAACTGTTAAGTTTAGATGGTGTAGAAGCTTCTTATGTAATTGCAAGAAGAGAAGACAATGTCGTAGGTATGTCTGCGCGTTCACTTGGTGCAGTCAATGTTCAGTTAACAATGGAAGCACTTGGTGGTGGAGGTCATTTAACGAATGCAGCCACACAATTAAAAGATGTGACTGTTGATGAAGCAATTGAAAAATTACAACAAGCTATAACAGAACAAATGAGTAGGAGTGAAAATTCATGAAAGTAATATTCACACAAGATGTTAAAGGTAAAGGTAAAAAAGGCGAAGTTAAAGACGTACCAGTTGGTTACGCAAATAACTTCTTATTGAAGAAAAACATGGCAGTTGAAGCAACGCCAGGTAACTTAAAACAATTAGAACAAAAAAATAAAGCTGCTGAAGCAGAACGTCAACAAGAAATTGAAGATGCTAAAAAATTAAAAGAACAATTAAGTGAGATTGAAGTCGAAGTATCTGCTAAAACAGGTGAAGGCGGTAAATTATTTGGTTCAGTAAGTACCAAACAAATCACACAAGCATTACAACAACAACATGACATTAAGATTGATAAACGTAAAATGGACTTACCAAATGGTATCCATGCATTAGGTTACACTAACGTACCAGTTAAATTAGACAAAGAAGTTGAAGGTACAATTCGTGTACACACAGTTGAACAATAATAACGGATTGAGATATGAGGTGTAAGCGCAATGGATGGAATGGATGGAATGTACGAACAAAATCAAATGCCACACAGTAATGAGGCTGAACAGTCTGTCTTAGGTGCCATTATCATAGATCCAGAATTAATCAACACTACTCAGGAAGTATTACTTCCTGAGTCCTTTTATAGAGGGGCACACCAGCACATTTTCAGAGCAATGATGAACCTCAGTGAAGATAATAAAGATATCGATGTCGTTACCATTATGGATCAGTTATCCCAAGAAGGACGATTGAATGAAGCGGGCGGTCCTCAATATCTTGCAGAATTATCAAGTAATGTGCCGACCACACGTAATATTCAATATTATACGGAAATTGTGTTTAAACACGCCACGAAGCGTAAATTAATTCAAACTGCGGATAGTATTGCGAACGATGGCTATAATGATGAACTGGAACTAGATACGATACTTAACGATGCTGAACGTCGTATATTAGAACTATCATCCACACGTGAAAGTGATGGATTTAAAGACATTCGAGATGTCTTAGGTGATGTTTATGAAAATGCAGAACTATTAGATCAAAACAGTGGTCAAACGCCAGGTATTCCAACAGGGTATCGCGATTTAGACCAAATGACAGCGGGTTTTAACCGTAACGATTTAATTATCTTAGCAGCACGTCCTTCGGTAGGTAAGACTGCCTTCGCACTTAATATTGCACAAAAAGTGGCAACACATGAAGATCATTTTTCTGTAGGGATTTTTTCTTTAGAGATGGGTGCAGACCAGTTAGCAACACGTATGATTTGTAGCTCGGGCAATGTGGATTCGAACCGCTTAAGAACAGGTATGATGACTGAGGAAGACTGGAATCGTTTCACAATTGCTGTAGGTAAATTATCACGTACAAAGATATTTATTGATGATACACCTGGGATTCGTATCACAGATATTCGTTCAAAGTGTCGTCGCTTGAAACAAGAACATGGCTTAGACATGATTGTTATTGACTACTTACAGTTAATTTCAGGTAGTGGTTCTCGTTTTTCTGACAATCGACAACAAGAAGTATCAGAAATATCACGTACTTTAAAGGCGATTGCCAGAGAATTAGAATGTCCTGTGATTGCATTGAGTCAGTTATCTCGTGGTGTAGAACAACGTCAGGATAAACGTCCGATGATGAGTGATATACGTGAGTCGGGTTCTATCGAGCAAGATGCCGATATCGTAGCCTTCTTATATCGTGATGATTATTACAATCGTGGCGAAGATGAAGACGAAGATGATGATTCAAATTACGAACCACAAACGAATGACGATAATGGTGAAATTGAAATCATTATTGCGAAACAACGTAACGGCCCTACAGGCACCGTTAAGTTACACTTTATGAAACAATATAATAAATTTACAGATATAGATTATGCACATGCTGATTTTGGATAAGGTAAAAAAATAATTTTCTTGTTAATTTCCGTACAACAATACAAATACGTATTTCATTGTACGGTTTTTGTTTGTGTTTATTGCCGTGTATTCGCGGTAAGTATGTGTCCTTATAAATGTAAAAAATGGTCTTAATACTTGGTGCGACTGGATTTAAACTGTATCTCTTTCCACTTTGAACACCATCAAAATTTTCAAAATATAAATAAATTAATGTTCGATTTTTGGTTTGCAATATGGTTGGTGTATTGGTAAAATACGTAATGGTTAATCGAGAAAACTTGGAGGTGCTCATATGTCATCAATAGTAGTCGTTGGGACACAATGGGGAGACGAAGGTAAAGGTAAAATTACAGATTTCTTAGCAGAACAAGCAGATGTTATTGCACGTTTTTCAGGCGGTAACAATGCAGGCCACACAATTAAATTTGGTGGAGAAACATATAAATTACACTTAGTGCCATCTGGTATTTTCTATAAAGAAAAATTAGCAGTTATTGGTAATGGTGTCGTTGTCGATCCAGTAGCACTATTAAAAGAATTAGACGCGCTAAACGAAAGAGGTATTTCAACGGATAATTTACGCATTTCAAACCGTGCGCAAGTTATTTTACCTTATCATATTAAACAAGATGAATATGAAGAAGAACGTCGCGGAGATAATAAAATCGGTACAACGAAAAAAGGTATCGGTCCAGCTTATGTAGATAAAGCACAACGTATTGGTATCCGTGTCGCAGATTTATTAGATAAAGAAACATTTGAAAAATTATTAAAAGATAATATTGAATACAAAGGTGCATACTTCGAAGGGATGTTTGGCAAAGCATGTCCAACATTTGAAGAAATCTTTGAAACATATTATGCAGCTGGTCAACGTTTAGCACCATTCGTGACAGATACTGCAAAAGTTTTAGATGATGCCTTTGTAGCTGACGAAAAAGTATTATTCGAAGGCGCACAAGGTGTGATGTTAGATATCGACCATGGTACATATCCATTCGTTACATCAAGTAACCCAGTTGCAGGTAATGTGACTGTCGGTGGCGGTGTAGGTCCAACATTCGTCTCTAAAGTTATCGGTGTGTGTAAAGCCTATACATCACGTGTCGGCGATGGTCCATTCCCAACAGAACTATTTGACGAAGATGGGCACCATATCCGTGAAGTAGGTCGTGAATACGGTACAACAACAGGACGTCCACGTCGTGTAGGTTGGTTCGACTCAGTTGTATTACGTCATTCTCGTCGTGCAAGTGGTATTACAGATTTATCTATTAACTCAATTGATGTATTAACAGGCCTTAAAGAAGTTAAAATCTGTACTGCTTATGAGTTAGACGGTAAAGAAATTACGGAATACCCAGCTAACTTGAAAGACTTACAACGTTGTAAGCCAATTTTTGAAACATTACCAGGTTGGACAGAAGATGTGACAGGTTGTCGTTCATTAGAAGAATTACCTAATAATGCGCGTAGATACTTAGAACGTATTTCTGAATTATGTGACGTGAAGATTTCAATCTTCTCAGTAGGTCCAGACCGTAATCAAACAAACCTATTAAAATCACTATGGTAAGATTGTAGATTAGATATTATAAAAACCTTGTAGATGTCATCACACAATGAGTGGATGGTACATCTACAAGGTTTTTTGTTTATCTATATTAATGATTTATGTGATGATCGCGAAAAGTGAGGATTTGATCAACTGCCGTTACGTAACCAGGTTGATCCAAGGCTTGTGTTTGCTTGATTTTTTTAATCTGTGCTTGATAAGTTGCGCGATTCTGTAACATTTCCACAACTTTTGCTTTCAAATCTTCGGTTGTGACAGTTTCAGAATTCAGTTGTTGACCTACGTTGATATTTTCAATTTGTTGCGCAACGAGCGGTTGGTCCGCATTTTGTGGAAAAGCCAATAAAGGCACATACATTAATAATGCTTCATTTGTACTATTCATTCCAGCATGTGTTAAGAAAAGTGCTGTATGCTGTAATAGTTCTGTCTGAGGTACATAGGATTTCAATAATACATTATCAGGGACTGTATCAAAGTCAGCCGCGTTATTTGCTTCACCAATCGATACGATGACAGATACATCAAGATCTTTTAACGCGGCAAAACATTGATTAAAGAAACCAATATTTTGATTAAATACCGTGCCAAGGGAAACGTAAACTATTGGTCGGCTTTGATCAACTTGACTCATAAAATCCGTTGACTGTGGTTGCATCACAGATGGTCCAACAAAACGATAATGTGCTGAATCAAATAATTCAGGATTTATTTGGAATTTTTCCAAGATATAAGCAATATTGAAATCCCCCGGATTATTCATTGTTTCATAACGTGAGTTAACCTCGACGCCATAGGTTGTTTGAATATGCTGTTGTAAATGATTAAAAGTGTCTTCTACGTCATTCATTTCTGTTTCTGATAACGCCTGTGCATTATAGTTGAGTGCCGCTTCAAACGTTTCTGCAGTATGTGCAAAAGAGGTAATCGACGAAATGGTAGGAATATGTAATTTTTGCGCAATTAAGTTACCAAAACTAAACATGGAGTCAGAAATTAAATAATCATAATGTTCATTTTTCGTATCTTCCAAAATCTTTGGAAGTATTACATCCGCAATATTCAATAAGCCGTTGACGACGTGGAATAAATTGCCAGAGCCGTATGCTGTAAAGCGTTGTATAATCTCATCTGTTGGTAGTGTACGTATTTCCACACCCGTATCTTTTAGCTTGTCTTGATATTGATTTCCAATGTAGTAAACCACCTCTTCACCACGCGCCACAAGTTCTTTACACACGGCAATCGTAGGATTAAGATGTCCAATGGATCCTGAATTAATAAATAATACCTTAGCCAATCATAAGCCCTCCTCATATTTTATTTAACTAGTTTATCAAAAAGTGTTGAAAACAAAAAAGATTTAAATTTTAATAGTTTTTAAAAAATATCAATTTCTCATATTTTAGTGACTGAAATGATAAAAATGAATGTGCTGCCATACCAATATGACAGACTTTTTAAGCGTTTTAGCACCGTATTTGAACTTTATACAATTAATATAGAAAATTATACTAATAAAATTAAAAAAATAGCTTGTCATCCGGTATAAGAGTTGATATAATTTATTTTGTGCTTAAGACAGGCTCCTTGGTCAAGCGGTTAAGACACCGCCCTTTCACGGCGGTAACACGGGTTCGAGTCCCGTAGGAGTCACCATTTTTAGGTCTCGTAGTGTAGCGGTTAACACGCCTGCCTGTCACGCAGGAGATCGCGGGTTCGATTCCCGTCGAGACCGTATAAACCCATCCAATAGGATGGGTTTTTTTATGCGTAAATATAGAAATGTATAAGTTTTGCTAGATAATTTTTTATATCATGTTGTAATATGGTGGATGAGCAATACTTTATCGTATGTTTTGGTTGGAACCTATTTAATGAATGAATAAACTTTTTTACAATGAAATGAAATTTAAAATGAGGAGTAAATAAATGACAAATCATAAGCATATAGAAGAAACAGATTTGATTAACCTCATCAGTGATCGACACCATGACTTAAGACAAAAAGTAGAATATATGACGGCACAACAATTACCTCAGGTTCATTTTGGTAGTTCTGAATGGTATTTAATTATGATCATTAAATATGATCAGCCTACTTTTGCAGAACTCACGCACAAGATCAATTTAACGCGTCAGGCAATCCATAAAGCAGTGAAACAATTAGAACAGAAACAAGTTGTTCAAATTGAAAGTGTGCCCAATAATAAGAAAGAAAAACGTGTAACCTTAACGGAATTTGGTATCATGTGTTATGAGAAATATATTAAAAACAAACAACACATCATTGAACATATTGGTCAAGTGATCGGTGCGTCAGAAGTTGCACATTTAGAGCAATTGTTACAAGCAGACTGGCAATTAGAAAATGATAAGCCAGATGAATAATTAGAGTATATAAAACGATAAACACAACGTTACATACTCTAATTTTTTTGCAATTCATTATTGTCAACTAGGTTGACAATAATAGCGAAATTTTGCTAAAGTAAGTTGGTCAGTCTTTTCGACTACATAAATAGCTAGAGCATTTATATAGAAGATTGTCGCATAATGATGAAACAATGTTACTTAAAGATGGATTGAATTCAGGGGTATGTGGCATAAAGTTTCTTTACAAAGGGATCTTGAGTAACATCAAACATCTTCTATATAGCATGCATCATCCTTAGCATAATAAAAATTCAATGGAAATATAGGAATAAGTCATAACTTATGTAGATGAATTAAGTAGAAGAAAGCAATCGATGATTATGGAAACAGTAGTTGATTTGTCTCATCCATACTTAACACTCTCATTTATACTTATACTTCATTTACCATCAAAAAGGAGTATATCAAATGGCAACACAAGTAAACGTAAAAAGCCCGAAAATGTTTGCACTGGTCTTAATGATTGGTGGATTTATGGGACTGTTCAGTGAAACAGCACTCAATATGGCATTAACCGATATTATGGCTGACTTTAAAGTATCAGCGGCAACGGTGCAATGGTTAACGACAGGGTACTTACTCGTCATGGCTTGTTTAGTACCAGCGTCATCGTACCTTATTAAATGGTTTAGCACAAAAACACTAATTGTTTCAGGTATTTTATTATCATTATTAGGCGTAGTTATTGGCGCGCTTGCACCTAACTTCGGTTTACTATTATTGGGACGCTTGATTCAAGCGTTAGGGACAGGTATTTTATTACCTATTATGGTTACGGTTTTGATGCTTATCTTCCCAATTGAAAAACGTGGTGCGGTTATGGGCATCATGGGACTGGTTATTACAGCAGGACCAGCACTCGGCCCCACACTTTCAGGTGTCATTATTTCCGCATCTAGTTGGCACTACATCTTCTGGATCAGTGCAGTGTTATATTTAGTCGTCTTAGGTTTAGCTTTTACAAATACTGAGAATGTAGGAGAGATTTCGAAGCCTAAAATCGATATCCTATCCATTTGTTTATCAACGATTGGATTTGCTGGATTAATCTTCGCATTAAGTTCAATGGCAGAAGCGGCCTTCACAAATGTTATCGTTTGGCTACCATTAGTCATCGGTATCCTAGCCTTAATCATCTTTGTTGTACGTCAATTTAAAATTGACTCACCAATGCTTAACTTAAATGTCTTTAAATATCCTATGTTCGTCCTTGGGGCAGCTATGGTATTTATTACGATCTTATGTATTTTATCAACAGGCATCTTATTACCCTTATATTTAAAAGGCGCCTTACTATTTAGTTCAGTGATTGCTGGTTTAACGTTATTACCTGGTAACGCAGTCAATTTAGTATTGTCTCCGGTCGTCGGTTCATTGTTTGACCGCTTTGGTGCGAGGTACTTCGGCATTATCGGGTATTTATTAATGTTTATCGCTGCAATGACGTTTGCACTTATTATTTCTGCATCCACACCAGTTTGGGCCATTATTCTTACGTTTTTGGTACTTTTCTTTGGTATCACAATGGTAATGATGCCAGCACAAACGAACGCTTTAAATCAACTACCACACGATTTATACGCAGATGGTTCAGCTACCATTACGACATTAATACAAGTCGGTGGTTCAGCAGGTACAGCTATCGCCATTACGCTTTATACAACAGCAATGAAATCATTTGGCGCTGCTAATCCGAATGTAAGCCAAGAAATCATACTTTCACATGGCGTACAGTTTACCTTTTTCTTTATCACTGCATTAACAGTGATTGGTTTTATACTTTCATTATTCGTTAAGAAACAGAAAAGTGTCTAAGCATCCGTTACAGTGATTAGTAAGCTATGACAATGAGGCTTTTCAACATTGAAACAAGCGTTGCGTCGACACGCACGTGATAAATAACGGAATGATACAGTTTTAGATAAATATAAAGCACCACAGAGGGAGGAGCATACGTCATCTAATGCATATTAGGTGACGCGTGCGCTCCCTTATTTGTGTTATAAGCAATAAATTAGAATGATACAGGAAGATTGTTTAAATTAGGCATACCTATGATGACTCGATGAATACCCATTTAATCGGGATAATGTTATAATTTTACAATATACAATTTTAAATTTTTATTTGGAAAAATAGAATTAGAGCGCCATAAATGGTAAATTGTATTATAGGGAAATGCGTAGAATTTAATGTAAATGTACTACAATATAGAAATGAGGTTTATAAATATGGCTAGAAAAGTTGTTGTAGTCGATGATGAAAAACCAATTGCTGATATTTTAGAATTTAATTTGAAAAAAGAAGGCTACGAAGTATTTTGTGCCTATGATGGTAACGATGCAGTCGATTTAATCTATGATGAAGAACCAGACATCGTGTTATTAGACATTATGTTACCTGGTCGCGACGGCATGGAAGTTTGTCGTGAAGTACGTAAAAAATACGAAATGCCAATTATCATGTTAACAGCGAAAGACTCAGAAATTGATAAAGTATTAGGTCTTGAGCTAGGTGCAGATGACTATGTGACGAAACCATTTAGCACACGTGAATTAATCGCGCGTGTTAAAGCCAACTTACGTCGTCATTATTCACAACCAGCACAAGAAGTTAATGATGCGTCCAATGAAATTACGATTAAAGATATCGTCATCTATCCAGATGCATACTCTATTAAAAAACGTGGCGATGATATCGAATTAACACACCGTGAATTTGAATTATTCCATTACTTATCTAAACATATGGGACAAGTAATGACACGTGAACATTTATTACAAACTGTTTGGGGTTATGACTATTTTGGTGATGTACGTACAGTAGACGTAACAATTCGTCGTTTACGTGAAAAAATCGAGGATGATCCATCTCATCCAGAATATATTGTTACACGTCGTGGTGTTGGATATTTCCTCCAACAACATGAATAGAGGCACATATTAATGAAATGGCTTAAACATTTTCAGTCCTTACACACGAAATTGGTTATTGTCTATGTATTACTCATTATAATCGGTATGCAAATTATCGGTTTATATTTTACGAATAGTCTAGAAAAAGAATTAACACAAACATTTAAAAATAATATTTCGCAATACGCGAAACAAATTGAAATTAATATAGAAAAAGTCTATGACGAAGATAATGCAATTAATGCTCAAAAAGAAGTTCAGAACTTACTTAATGAGTATGCGAATAGACAAGAAATAGAAGAAATCCGCTTTATAGATAAAGATCAGATTATCATGGCTACTTCAAAGCAGTCTACGCGTAGTCTAATTAATCAAAAAGCGAATGACAACTCCATTCAAAAGGCGCTGTCACTCGGTGAAATCAATAGCCATACCGTATTAAAAGACTACGGTAATGGTAAACAACGTGTGTGGGTATACAACCTGCCTGTGAAAACATCAAACGATGGCACAATTGGTGATGTCTATATCGAAGCGGACATCAATGATGTGTATAACCAATTGAGCAATATCAATCAAATCTTTATCGTTGGTACAGGGATATCACTATTGATTACCGTGATACTCGGTTTCTTTATTGCCCGTACCATTACAAAGCCGATTACAGACATGCGGAACCAAACCGTTGAAATGTCTAAAGGTAACTATACACAACGTGTGAAAATCTACGGTAACGATGAAATCGGTGAGCTCGCACTCGCCTTTAACAATCTGTCCAAACGTGTTCAAGAAGCACAAGCGAATACCGAAAGTGAGAAACGCCGTCTCGATTCTGTTATCACACATATGAGTGACGGTATCATTGCAACCGACCGTCGTGGCCGTGTGCGCATTGTCAATGACATGGCACTAACTATGATGGGCACAATGAAAGAAGACATTATCGGTGACCACATGCTTAAAGTGCTTAAACTCGAAGAAGATTTCTCATTAGATGAAATTCAAGAAAATAATGATAGCTTCTTATTAGATATTAATGAAAATGAAGGTATTATTGCCCGGGTTAACTTTAGTACGATTGTACAAGAAACTGGTTTTGTGACAGGTTATATTGCCGTGCTACATGATGTAACAGAACAACAACAAGTAGAACGCGAACGCCGTGAATTCGTTGCGAACGTCTCACACGAATTGCGTACGCCACTGACTTCCATGAACAGTTATATCGAGGCACTCGAAAGTGGTGCTTGGAAAGATGGCGAATTAGCACCACAATTTCTATCCGTTACACGTGAAGAAACAGAACGTATGATTCGTCTTGTTAATGACCTATTACAATTATCTAAAATGGACAATGAATCAGAGCAAATTACCAAAGAAATTGTCGACTTTAATATGTTTATTAATAAAATCATTAACCGCCATGAAATGTCAGCAAAAGATACGACATTTGTGCGTGAAATACCAACCGAAACCATCTTTACGGAAATCGATCCAGATAAGATGACCCAAGTGTTTGACAACGTCATAACGAACGCGATGAAATACTCTCGTGGCGATAAACGTGTCGAGTTTCACGTGAAACAGAATGCGTTATATAATCGTATGACCATTCGTGTGAAAGATAATGGGATTGGTATTCCAATTAATAAAGTAGATAAAATATTTGACCGCTTCTATCGTGTAGATAAAGCACGTACACGTAAAATGGGTGGTACAGGTTTAGGCTTAGCCATCTCTAAAGAAATCGTTGAAGCACACAACGGTCGTATATGGGCAAACAGCGTAGAAGGACAAGGCACGTCAATCTTTATTACACTTCCTTGTGAAGTTCTAGAAGATGGTGATTGGGATGCGGAGTAAAGAATTAATTAAATCGATTATCCTCATCCTTCTTGTCTTAATGAGCGTCGTGTTAACCTATATGACTTGGAATTTCTCACCTGATTTAGCCAATGTAGATAACCAAGGTAGCAACAGCAAAGATTATGAGCCCAATACAATTGGCAAACCGTTGAATCAAGGTATGGATCAAGTCATTACACCCTATCAAGTGGTTCACTCTAAAGGTGACCAGATTGAAGGCATGGAAGCGACAAAGCAAAATATCGAAACCATATTAAAGCCATTAAAGAACCATCGCGTATTGCATGCGGAACAAATGCACAGCAACCACAACTTAATCATTCCAGATTTAACGGATGAGTTTCTCGTACTTGATTTCAGCTATGACACGCCATTAGCAACTTACTTAGGCCAAGCGCTGAATATCGATGCCAAAGTACCGAATAATTTTAAATTCGATCGACTTATCATCGACAATAACAAAGATGGCAATGTGAAACTTTATGCGATTAGTGGCGATAGACATAACGTTGTGCGTATGACCACTTCCGCAAAATTAAATAACTTTAAAAAAGTGATGCAATCACAACATAAAAAAATGAATTCATACTCAGAAATCATAACGAATAAAGATACGATTGATAGAGCGACACATATCTTTGCACCAAAATCACCAGAAGCGATGAAATCATATCATACGATTTACAACCGCATCAGTGTTGATACGATGAACTCTATATTATTCAATGATTCTGTCGTTGTACGTAGTACGAAGAGCGGTACCGCAACCTATAACAATAATACAGGTGTGGCGAATTATAATGATGAAACTGAAAAGTATCGTTATACTAACCTCTCAGAAGATGAAAACCGTTCAACTAACATGCAAGATAGTATACCAAGTACCTATGACTATATTAATAACCACGGTGGTTTTACTGATGATTATCGTTTATTCAATATAGATAATAAAAATGGGGAACTTACCTATCAAATGTTCTTAAACGGTCGTCCAACATTTAACGATGAAAATTTAAACAATATCAAAGTATCTTGGGGAGATAAAGGCGTCTTCAGCTATGCACGTGCATTGCTTAAAGCCAATGTCACAATTGACAGTGGCGGAAATGAAACGAAATTGCCTGGTGCTGAAACGGTACGTTCAGAGTTGGCCAACAACCCAGAAATTAACTTTGAAGATGTGACGAACATGACGATTGGTTACAGAATGGAAGAAAAACCAGATAAAAGTGATATTGAAATTCAACGCAATAGCGAATTTAAACCACAATGGTATGTACAATATAACGGTGAATGGCGTGCATACGAAGATGGGAGGCTAGAATAAATGAACTGGAAACGAGCCAAAACTTTATTTATTTTCGTGTTTATTCTAGTCAATATTAGCTTAGTGATTATTTATATTGATAAGGTGAATAAATCGCATATCAATGATAGCGAAGAAGAAAATGCTGTGAATTTTAAACAAGAAGAAATTACAATTCCTGATAACCTTCCAAGTGTTAAAGGTTTGAAAATGCAATTATTGACTGCACGGTCATTTGATTTTTCATCTTATGCAAAATCACGCTCTGAGATCTCAAGTGAAGATTCCGATGCCAGAGCAAAAGGCGAAATCAATAATGCGGTCGATGTCGGAAATGATCAATATACCGCATTAAAATCCTACGTCAAAGACAATGTCTATAAAGGTAAGGATTACGAAATGAGTAATATTGATAACGACAAAGTGACCTTTGAACAAACGTATCATGACTATCCGATTATGAACAATAATAAAGCGAGACTTGAATTTAATGTTACGAATGATGGTAAAGCAACGAGCTATAAGCAAACCGCAATGAAATCGATTGCGCCATCTGAAGGTGCGAATAACGATAAGAAACAAGTGAATTCAGCTAAGAGCGCCATAGAAGCACTGTATTATAATCGTTACTTGAAGCGTAATGATGAAGTAACCAATGCACGACTTGGCTACTATACCGTTGTTAAAGAGCCGAACGTACAAGTACTCGAAGCCAATTGGGAAATTAAAGTCAAACACGGTGATAAGATTAAGACCTACTATGTTGAAGCCGTATCAGACAGCCCAAAAATTATTGAAGAATAATGTGGATTATATAGGCACACCTTTTGAAGGTGTGCTTTTTTTGGATTGTTTGAGTTTTGTTTGAGAATTTTTGAAAAAGATGCTTGTTAAAATAAACAATATACACAGAAGTGAAGTCAAAAGTATGTTAGAATTAAATACTGTTAATAACGTGTTATGGAAATTTTAAATAACGCGAAAAGATATTATAAAAAAGTCGAAATCATGTTGATTTATCATTGAGTAGATAATCATAAGACGGTTAATATTTTAGAAAAGTGCAGTATGCTTGTAACTTTTATAACGATATAAGGAAAAGTTATGATAGCGTTGCTAGATTGCACTTTATCAATAGAATAAATTAGACAGAGGGCATGTTGACGGCACATAAACCGTAGTCTGCCCAGTAATAATAACGTTAAACAATGTTTATAGATTAGAAAGGGTGAATCGCTTGATACGTATGAGTGTATTAGCGAGTGGTAGTACAGGAAACGCCACTTATGTGGAAAGTGATAAAGGCAGTATCCTTGTCGACGCAGGTTTGACAGGAAAGAAAATGGAAGAACTATTTGGACAAATAGACAAACAGATTCAAAATTTGAATGGCATATTGGTGACACATGAACACTCGGACCATATTAAAGGTCTTGGCGTGTTAGCACGTAAATATAAGTTGCCAATTTACGCTAATGAAAAAACATGGACAGCAATAGAAAAGAAAGACAGCAAAATTCCAATGGATCAAAAATTTATCTTCAATCCATACGAAACAAAATCATTAGCCGGCTTTGATATCGAATCGTTTAACGTGTCACACGATGCCATCGATCCACAATTCTATATCTTCCATAACAATTATAAGAAATTTACGATTTTAACAGACACAGGTTATGTCTCAGATCGTATGAAAGGCATGATTCAAGGCAGCGATGCATTTGTCTTTGAAAGTAATCATGATGTAGATATGTTACGCATGTGCGGTTACCCTTGGAAGACCAAACAACGTATCCTCAGCGATATGGGCCATGTTTCCAACGAAGATGCAGGTCGTGCCATGACAGACGTCATCACAGGTAGTACCAAACGCATTTACCTGTCTCACTTATCACAAGACAACAATATGAAAGATCTCGCACGCATGAGCGTCGGCCAAGTACTTAACGAGAACGATATCGACACAGAAAAAGAAGTATTGCTGTGCGATACCGACAAAGCCAACGCCACACCAATATATACGTTATAGAAGCCCTTGCCCCTTTATTGAGAGGTTAGGGCTTCTTAATGCATTAGCGTAAGCGAATGTAATCATTAATATAAACAGACTTAACAGGAAAAGTTTAGCGACTACTTAAGGAACTCACATAATAGACATCATTTAAGATACATATTTAACCTATATCTCATAAGGAGGTATAGGTTTTTTGTTAGTCGTCATCATAAATCGTACATGGTTATACAACCCTATGTCTTAACACAGATGAAATATACAGTAATCGAATAAATATAACCAGGGGATAACATGGTATTTTGTAAGGATTAGACGAGGATTTTATGAAGAAAAGGTTAAGTTTGTGAATAAGTATGTAAGACAACCGTCAACTTATCCACTGTTTTGTCCAAAGTTATCCAGAGATGTGCACAATTAACATAGAAATACCCACATTATACACAGATTTATCCACAAATACACAGGTTATTCTTTCTTTTTTGTTGATAAAACGTAAAAATTATTAAAAAGCAGTATACATTACTGTTATAATAAGAGGGAATAGTGTTAATAAGTGTATAACTTGTGGATAAGTATAATAACTTACACTTTTTACAAAACTCGGAGGATAAAAATGAAGATTACAATACTCACAGTAGGTAAATTAAAAGAAAAATACTGGAAACAAGCCATTGCAGAATATGAAAAGCGTTTAAGTGCTTATTCAAAAATTGAGATCATCGAAGTTCCCGATGAAAAAGCACCAGAAAATATGAGCGATAAAGAAGTTGAACAAGTTAAGGAAAAAGAAGGCCAGCGTTTGCTAGCAAAAGTAAAACAGCAGTCCACGGTCATCACGTTAGAAATTAAAGGTAATATGTTAACGTCTGAAGGTTTGGCAAAAGAAATAGAAAGCCGCATGACACGTGGCCAAAGTGACTTTACATTCATTATTGGCGGGTCCAACGGTCTGCATAAAGACGTACTAGACCGCAGCGACTACGCACTATCATTCAGCAAGATGACCTTCCCACATCAAATGATGCGCGTGATATTAATAGAACAAGTTTATCGTGCGTTTAAAATCATGCGAGGGGAAGCATATCATAAATGATGCGGTTTTTTCAGCCGCTTCATAAAGGGATTTTGAACGTATCAGAACATATGAGGTTTATGAGAATTGCTGTTATGTTTTTGTGAAGCATATCATAAATGATGCGGTTTTTGATAAGGCTCCCCTTATCAATGATATTGCTAAAAAAATATAGAATGAACTCTAATAATGAGCTCATTCTATATTTTCATCACTCCTTTTTAACCATTTGGAAACTTAGTTAACTTGAGGTGTTTTTGGATAATATTATCTAGTTGCTGCTGTTCTTCATCTAATATATCTGTATCTTCTTTTATTAACCTTATTATGTCAGTTATTTCCTTCTCATTTTGTAATGTCATAAATTCCTGTGGGCCACCTAAAATTAAACCATTGATTTCAATATGGCTAGTCTGGTAAAAACTCAAACCTTCATGTGTTATTTTATTTCTGTAGTCCCTCGTTTTACGATTACTTTTGTCAGGTAAATTAGGATAGTACTTTTTATTGCTACTTTTTTTATTATTTTGCTCGAAATATTCTCTAGCATCCTGCGTCAAACCTTTAGATTTCTCATCTTCACCATTATATAATCTTCCTACTTTATCTATATTTATATCATTAATATCAACCATTAATGTGAAACAGCGTACTCTTATAAGTATATCGTCTAAAGTAGTTATCAACCTTATTGAATTTGTTATATGATAATCTAATATTAAATTTTCTTTTAAATCATTATTTTCAAAGCTTTTAAAACTCTCTTCCATTTCTTCTTGCGCTAAAGCTAGAAAAAAGCGATTTCTATCATATGAAACCATCAAATCTGCAATACATTGCTTAGCTAAATTATCAAATATGCTCTTATCATCATACATAGTTTTGTTCACATCATAATTAAACATTTAACACCCTCCATTGTTTTTTTATATTACTAAATTTTTTCTTTCCCCTTATAATTTTAATAACAGAATATTTCACTAGATATTTGAACGCAAAATTACTACTAATATACAGTATTATTGATTAACGATATCTACAATAACCACAATCATCGCATAAATAGTAGTATTAATTGTCACATTTATTGCACCAACCACTCCTATATTTCTTATCATACTTTTTCAACTTATATTTTTTTCATTAAAAAACCTTTTTTGCTTAATTGATTATATAATAAGCTATACTTTTGTAACTAGCTACTTAATTTCACTTACCAAATATCACAAATAATATTTTTTCACATAGAAAACCACAAGAAAAGTCACATAAAGCCTTAATATTTGATATATTTGTGTAAAGGATAACATAAAGGTGGAATATAAATGGCGACAATTGGATTTGAAGAAAAATTATGGCAAGCTGCGGATAAATTACGAGGGAGTATGGATGCAGCAGAATACAAGAATGTAGCATTAGGTATCATATTTTTAAAATATGTATCAGATTCATTTGAAGAGAAATATGAAGAATTGTTAAATGATGAATATGCTGATGAAGAGGATAAAGATGAGTATTTAGCAGAGAATATCTTCTGGGTTCCTAAAGAAGCACGTTGGCAATATATTAACGATAATTCAAAGAAACCAGAAATTGGTCAAATTATTGATAAAGCTATGATAGCAATTGAAAAAGAAAATGAGTCATTAAAAGGCGTGTTACCTAAAGATTACGCAAGACCAGCATTAGATAAAGAAAAATTAGGCGATATTATTGATCTATTTACTTTTAAAGTTGGAGACTCTGAAAGTAAAAAGCAAGACGTCTTAGGTCGTGTTTATGAATACTTTATCGCGAAGTTTGCGAGTGCTGAAGGTAAAAATGCGGGGGAATTCTATACACCTGCGTCAATTGTTAAATTACTTGTTGAAATGGTTGAACCTTATGAAGGTAGAATTTATGACCCATGTTGTGGTTCTGGTGGTATGTTTGTACAAAGTGAACGCTTTGTAGAGCGTCATCAAGGACGTTTAGACAATATTGCGGTTTATGGTCAAGAATCAAATCCAACGACTTGGAAATTAGCAAAAATGAACTTAGCTATTAGAGGTATTGATAGTGATTTAGGTGACCATCATGCTGACACGTTTCATAACGATTTACACAAGGGGCTAAAAGCAGATTTTATCCTTGCTAATCCACCTTTTAATGCGAGTGATTGGGGGCAAGAAAAATTATTAGATGACCATCGTTGGAAATTTGGTATCCCACCCAAAGGAAATGCCAACTATGCGTGGATTGAACACATGATTTCTAAGCTAGCACCAAGTGGTACAGCAGGATTTGTTTTAGCAAATGGTTCAATGTCTACAAGCGGTAAAGATGAATTAGAAATTCGTAAAAACTTAATCGAACAAGATTTAGTAGAGTGTATTGTAACCTTACCAGGTCAATTATTCTACTCAACACAAATACCAGTTTGTTTATGGTTTATTTCAAAAGATAAAGAAAAGAATGGCAAAAATGAACGTAAAGAAGAAGTCCTCTTTATCGATGCTAGAAATGTTGGAAGTATGGTATCTAGAACATTAAAAGAATTCTCTAACGAAGAAATTAAAGATATAGCAAGTGTATATCATTCATGGCGTGGAACAAGCGAACAACAATATGAAGATAAAGCAGGATTTTGTAAAGTAGCAAAGACAGAAGAAATAAAAGATAACGAATATATCTTAACACCAGGACGTTATGTAGGCTTAGCAGAAGTCGAAGAAGATTCAGAACCATTTGAACAGAAAATGGAAAGAATCACAGCAGATTTAAGTGAACAATTTGCGAAATCAAAAGAACTCGAAGACCAAATCCGAAAATCATTGGAGGGGTTAGGTTATGGAGTATAGAATAAGTGAATTATGTGATATTAGAAGAGGTGCATCACCGAGACCAATAAAAAATTTTATAGTTGAAAGCCATGAAGATAGTTTTCCTTGGGTTAAAATTGCAGATGCAACTAAAGATTCGAGCAGATACATAAGCATAACAAAAGAAAGAGTTTCTAAAGAAGGTAGTTTGAAATCAGTAGAAGTAGTTCCTGGAGATTTAATAATTTCTAATAGTGCTACACCTGGTTTACCTAAAATTATGAAAACAAAGGCATTTATTCATGATGGATGGTTATTGTTAAGAAACTTTAAAAATGTTAGAAAAGAATTTTTATACTATGTGCTCATTCAAAATAGGGAAAAGTTATTACAACTATCTAATGGTAGTGTTTTTAATAACTTAAAAACAGACATTGTAAAAAATTTCAAAGTAAATATTCCCTCTTTAAAAACACAAGATGTTATTTTAAGAATGATTACTATGATTGAAGATAAATTAGATTTAAATAAACAAATAATTGAAAACCTTGAAGAACTTTCACAAACACTATTCAAACGTTGGTTCGTTGATTTTGAATTCCCAGATGAAAATGGTAATCCATACAAATCAAGTGGTGGAGAAATGATTGGTAGTGAGTCAGGAAAAATACCTTTTAATTGGAAATGTTCAAAAATTAAAGATATAAATATCGTAATTTCTGATCATGTGGCAAATGGTAGTTTTAAATCGATAAAAGAGAATGTACAATTTGCAGAAGATTTAATAGATGAATATGCTGTTTTTGCAAGGAATGTTGATTTGAAAAAAGGGAATAATAAATTTGAAAAATATGTAACTAAAACAAGTTATGATTTTTTGAAAAAGACTCATTTATACGGTCATGAAGTCATTATTTCTAATGTTGGAGATGTTGGATCAGTTTATCTTTCACCAATTTTAAATAAACCAATGGTTCTAGGTAATAATCAGATATTTTTGAATTCAGATGATAAAAATATGAATTATTACTTCTATTTATTTTTTAAATCAACTATAGGTAAAAACTTAATTAATTCTATTACTTCAGGATCAGTACAAATGAAATTTAATAAGACGGATTTGAGAAATTCATTTATTATATTACCTAGTAAAAATGATATGGATAATTTAATTGAAATCATAAAAAAACATATTAATTTAATAGAAAGTAAGAAGAATGAAAATATGAAATTAACTCAACTCCGTGACACATTGCTACCAAAATTAATGTCTGGTGAACTGGAAATACCTGACGATATCGAGGTGAATAAAGATGAATTTTCAATTTAGTGAAGATGATTTAGAACAAGTTGCACTTGAATGGTTTGAGGAACTTGGTTATACAGTTAAAAATGGCCGAGAAATTAGTGAAACAGCGATTACGCCTGAACGAGAGAGTGATAAGGATGTTGTGCTTGATAAACGTTTAGAAAAGGCTTTGAGACGTATTAATCCTGAATTACATAACAATGCGATTCAACAGGCTATTCATCAAATTTCTATAGAAAAATCACCAAATTCAATTGAAAATAATAGAATATTCCATGAAATGATCACAAATGGGATTGAAGTAGAACATTATAATGAAGATGGAGAAACAATCAATGATTTGGTTTATGTATTCGACTTTAATAACCCAGTAAATAATGACTTCCTGGCTGTGAATCAATTGACGGTAGTAAATGGTGATTACAATAAACGACCAGACGTTGTATTGTTTATCAATGGTTTACCTGTTGTTGTCATTGAACTTAAAAGTTCTACTAATGAATCTGTGGGTGTAGAAGATGGTTATCATCAATTGGAAACTTATAAAATGAGAATTCCTCAATTATTTAATCACAATGCTGTATTGGTGACAAGTGATGGTATTAATACAAAAGCGGGCTCTATGACTGCAGATTATGATCGTTTCATGACATGGCGAACAAAAGATGGTAAGACTGAAGCTTCGTCTACAATGGCAAGTTTAGATGTATTAATCCATGGCATGTTAAATAAAGAAGTATTATTAGATTTAATTCGACATTTCATTTTATTTCAAGATGATGGTAAAGGTAATATTGTTAAAATTTTAGCTGCTTATCATCAATATTATGCGGTTAATAAAGCCGTTGATCGCGCAATAGAAGCCACTTCTGACCAGGGAGATGGTAAAGGTGGCGTTATTTGGCATACTCAGGGCTCAGGTAAAAGTTTGACTATGGTTTTCTTTTCAGGAAAATTAATTCAAAAGTTAAATAACCCTACTTTAGTTGTTGTAACAGACCGTAATGACCTAGACAATCAATTATATAGTACATTTGTAAAATCTAAGGGTCGTTCTGGTAAAGGATTATTAAGACAGACACCTAAACAAGCAGATTCTCGTAAAGAGTTGAAAGAACTATTGTCAGTTGAATCTGGAGGGATTGTATTTACAACGATGCAGAAATTCGAACCAGAAGAAGGCAAAGTTACTATGGATGCCTTAACAGAACGTAGAAATGTTATTGTAATGGCCGATGAAGCACACCGTACACAATACGGTTTTAGCGCATCTTACGACGAAAAAGGTGAAGGTATTAAATATGGTTATGCCAAATATTTAAGAGATGCTTTACCTAACGCTTCATTTGTTGGATTCACTGGAACTCCTGTATCTTCAACAGACAAAAATACGCAAATGGTATTCGGTAATTATATTGATGTGTATGATATGACACAAGCTGTTGAAGATGGTAGTACGGTTAAAATTTATTATGAGAGTCGAATAATCCCATTAAATTTACCGACTGATTTAGATATTGATGCAGCTTATGATGATATTACTTCTGGTCAAGAAGACGACGTAAAATCACGTTTGAAGTCTAAATGGTCTCGCATAGAAGCATTATCAGGCTCAGAACAACGTGTCCATTCTTTAGCAACTGATATTATCAATCACTTTGAAACAAGACAAAAGGCGATGAAAGGTAAAGGCATGATTGTCACAATGAGTCGCCGTATAGCGGTTGATTTATATGATGAAATTGTAAGACTAAAACCCGAATGGCATTCAGATGATGATAACCAAGGTGTTATCAAAGTTGTAATGACAGGTTCATCAAGCGATCCTAAAAACTTCCAGAGACATATTGGTCCTAAAAAAAGAAGGAACCTGCTAGAGAGTCGTATGAAAGATGTTGAAGATGAATTACAACTCGTTATTGTGAGAGATATGTGGTTAACAGGTTTTGATGTACCTTCTATGCATACCATGTATATTGATAAACCAATGCATGGGCATAATCTAATGCAAGCAATTGCACGTGTGAATAGAGTGTTTAAAGACAAACCTGGTGGCTTAATTGTGGACTATGTAGGTATCGCTGAAAGTCTTAAAGAAGCTTTAAAAGAGTATACAGATTCTGATAAAGATCAAACGGGTGTGGATACAGATAAAGCTTTAGAAATTATGTTAATGAAATACGATGTCATTCAAGATATGTTATATAATCATGATTATTCTGACTTCGAATCAGATAAAAAATCTGATCGATATAATGTCATCTCAAGCACGATGGATTATGTAATTGGCTTAGGTGAAGAAGAAAGACAAAGATTTGTGAATACAGTCACTGAACTTGGTAAAGCATTCGCGTTATGTGCAACAGAAGAAGCAGCTCAAGAATTAAATAGTGAAATCGCGTTCTTAAAAGCCGTTAAAGCAGGCATCATTAAATTATTAGCGCCACCACCAGGAGATGATGAACGTAAAAAATCCCCAGCTGAAGTTGAAGCTGAAATTAATCAGTTGATATCAAAATCCGTTGTAACTGAAGAAGTTGTAGATATATATCAAACACTCGGTTTAGAAAACCCAGATATATCAATTTTATCTGATGATTTCTTAAAAGATGTAGAAGGACTACAACAGAAAAATGTAGCTGTAGAATTATTGAATAAATTACTTAAAGGCCAAGTTAAGTCTTTAATGAAAACGAACGCAACCGTATCCAAACAATTTTCTGAAATGCTAGGTAAATCTATTCAAAAATACAACAATCGGTCTATAGAAGCTTCTAAAGTTATTGAAGAATTAATACAAATGGCAAAAGAAATTAATCAAGAGCAACAACGAGGAAAAGATTTAGGTTTAAGTACAGAAGAAATTGCTTTTTATGATGCATTAGCTTCACATGAAACAGCTAAAGAAGCTTTGGGCGATAAAGAGTTAAGAGCCATTGCACATGAGTTAACTAAAACAGTTAAGGATAACATGAGTGTTGATTGGTCTAAACGAGACAGTGCTAAAGCTAAAATGAGAGTTCAAGTTAGACGCCTATTAAAGAAATATGGCTATCCACCAGATCTTCAAAAAATGGCTGTGGAACAAGTTGTCGAGCAAGCAGAATTAATGGCAAGTCAGCAATAAAAAAATAAATCATAATGCGGTTAGAGAAACATTTCTCTAACCGCATTTATTAGTATCCTCGTTCAATTAATTTTTGTTTTTCCTTCTCAAGTTCAGGAATTTCTTCTTCATCTGGTAATGCATCTATATAATCTAGTCCTAGATGATTTAATGCTGTTTCTAAATCAACATCCTCGCTTTCCATGTACCTCCAAACTTTCAAACTAGTATATTCATCATAAACCTCATTGTAATGGTAATTACCAACAATCATTTTATCACCCTTCGCCATATAATTAAGCTTATTCTAAACTAAAGGTCAATATTGGTCAACGTTTTTTTATTCTTAATTAATTTTCCATCATCATACACTATAAATGAGTTAGTGACTGAACCTTTCTTGTATATAATTTTTCAGCTAATTATAATTAAAGTAAAATAAATGTATCATCTATGCTTATTAAAAAAACTCTATTTGAATACTTTACAATTTGGTGGGGACTCGTAATTCGTCTTTTAAGATAACTCAAAGTATCTATTTTAATCATTTGCAGTGAAACGATGTTGATTTGTTTTGTTTCCATATTGACCTCCATGTATTTGCTATGATTTCAAAATCCATTTTTGACGTGCCTTAGGGTTGAGTGGATGCATAATTTCATTCGTTTCTGGGTTGATGAGTTGTTTCACTTTCTTTTTATGTGGTTTCAACATCTCTAATATTTCATTGACACGCATTTCAACAATCGGTTTTTTAGCGTAAGCACCCCATGCTAATATCACTTCATCCGATTCTTTCACTACTTTCATAATATGAATATCAGTATGCTTATCATGACTATTTGCCATATGCTTTATATTTGTGGTTGTTATCATGTTTGAATATAGGTTCACAAAATTAATTGATCCGAAGTCTTTCATCTCAGATACTTTATTTAGAATTAATTGAGTCGTTAAATCTAATTTTTTGGTTCCTTCAAAATTTGGATAACAAGTTATAACTGAAATTATCTTTTTATCTTTGTCCCACGTTTTTTTGAGTAAATAACGATGTTGATTATCGTCACTAAATATTGCTTCAGTTTCTAATATACATTGTATATTCTGCATGATTGATGCCTCCTATTAATATTCTTCAGGTAGTAACATGACGTAATAAGAAAGGTCTACATCATCTTCTCGGATAATATAGACCTTATTCATATTGATAGCTTTTGAATAATTAGCTTTATGAATTTTGACATACTCAGGACGTTCTTGTTTGTGTTTTACATATAATTGATTATTGTGCATGTTGAACTGGAAGACATGAAAGTAATCTATTGCTTCTAGTTCCTTGGACTGTTCGTTTTCACGTTGCGCTACAAGTTGCCATAATAGGTGTTGTAGGTTTGTTGGCAAATTATTGGCAATACCGCGGGTGATATATCTATTCATAAGCGTTTTCCTTTCGTTCTGATTCTTTCATCCAAATGATAATTTCATTGAGAATTGTAATGACGAGTTGTGTAATTTTGATGTATTTATGCATATTATTGTCCTCCTGTTAGTAAGTATCGTTGATCCAAAAGGGGCATGATAGTGTTGTGTAGGTATAAGAAATCCATATCGTGATTTTCATCGATATAGCCGATAGCTATGAGTTGTTTCTGATGATAGAGAATGAAAGGGTAGATATTACTTTCGTGAAGTGTATCAGAGTAGTAGGTGTAGGTTTGAAGTATTTTATTACTGAGTGGCCCAAGCCTTACATATTGGTCAGGTAGGATATCATCAGCGATTTCTTCGATGGATTCACATTCCCATTTTTCATCCTTTGGCAGATTGAATAAGTTGGTTATATAGTGCTTGAGTTGTTGTTCCAATGTCATTGTTATGACCTCCTAATATATTTGATTGATGTATGCATGTGATACATCATTTTGATAATATAAGTTTGAAATACCGTTTGTTTCGCCTGGAAATCCCACTGAAATACAGAAAAGATCCCAATCGAAAGTCGTCACAATTGTTGATATGACAAGGAAATCCCGTTATCCCGTTCATTTGTCGGGAAATATAGCTATATATTTATATATCATTTGGATTAATAGGTGTGGTTATGATTTACTTTTTTCTTTTTATATTATTTATTTATAAATAATAATGGGATTTTGGGATTACGCTTGCGTAATCCTTCTCCTACATGAAGTTAGCCAATCCCGTTACTATCCCACTTATATTTTGTTTTGGGATGTTCTTTCGTCATATCAATATAAGCTTCACATTGAGCCATGATTTGTTAGCGTGTTGAAGATATTTGTTAGATAGGTGTTATTGAATGACGAAAGGACAGTACATAGATATTAGATTTGAAGAAAGAGCGTTTGAGGCAAAAATAAAGACGAAGTGCTGAGGAGCACTTCGTCGAGAGGGGTATTATTGAAAAGTTGTTTAATAATTTCATTATTGAGTTTTAGTGTAACGTAGAACTGTTTTTTATGATTACCGTCTTTACGAATATCAATACGGTCAATGACTGTAAGATATAATGCTTTGAGTTGTGCTTTATCCATTGATTCTATGTTTTGAAATATTTGTTGTAATAGGGAAGCGATTTGTTTCGTATCATAAGATGGTTTCTCTTGATTTTGTTGGTGCTTGAGTTGATTCATTTGATTTGTAATGTCATTGAGTTGTGTTTCATATTGATGAATGGTTGGTTTGAGTGCAGATGTTAAGTCTGGATTGTCTTCGATTGTTTTAATCAAGTTGTCTAGTTTCGCATGGACTTCATCAAATTGTTGTTGCTTATAAGCGATATCATGGTTAAGTGCAGCTATATCGACTTGTTTCCCTTTATTGACACGTTCTACGACTTGGTTGATGACCTTATCACTTTTGACAATTTCGAGTATTTGATCCATGACATATTTTTCTATGACATCTGCCCTTACACTATTTGCAGAACACCTTTCGATCCTTTGTTGCGAAAATTACTACAGGAATAATAGCGTATTCGCTTTTTTGTACCATCTTTAAGTGTATTGGTTGTCGTGCTCGCAGACATAGAAGCAGAACATTTTGGACACGAAATTAACCCAGTTAAAATATTTGTCCCTTTACCATGGACTTGTGGTTTTTTGCTGACTTGCTTCTTACGAGCTTGTACTTTATCCCACAGCTCTTGACTAATGATAGGGGAGTGCTTTCCATTAGCAATTACCGGATGATCATTCAATCCCTTACGACGTTTTTCATTCCAATCTTTGTATTTGGCAAATTGAATTTTACCAACATAGAATGGATTAGATAAGATATAGGTCACTGAACCAATACTGAATGGTTTACCTTTTTTAGTGACATAACCTTTATAGTTGAGAGCATTGGCAATTCTACGATATCCATGGCCTTTAGCATATGATTCAAAGATGTATTTAACGATATTGGCTTCATGTTGATTAATCATGAGTTCATGCTTATTATCTGGTATTTTCTCATAGCCTAATGGCAAATTACCTTGATAATAGCCTTCTTGAGCGCGTCGGGTTTGGCCCATGAATACGTTCTCGACAATATTATTTCTTTCGAATTCCGAAAAGGAAGCTAGAATTTGTAGCATCAGTTTACCACTACTCGTATTGACTTCCATACGCTCAGATAAGCTGAAGAATTCGACATTTTGACGATGAAGGTCTTCAACAATTTTGAGTAAGTCAGAAGTGTTACGTGCTAGTCGGTTTGTTTTGTAGACCATAACAGAATCGATCTGACCTTCGTTCGCATCTTTTAACAAACGTTGTAGTTCTGGTCGGTTCATAGATTTTCCAGAGATACCTCTATCCGCGTATACATCTACAACAACAAAGTTATTGAAATCACAATATTCTCGAATTTGATTGATTTGTCCATCGATACTATATCCTTCAGTACTTTGCATTTCTGTTGATACACGGACATAGATACCGACACGTTTTTGTTTAAGTTGTTGCATATTTTTTCATCCTTTCTTATTTAGGCAATTGATGATTGCCTGGTTTGATTAACAATGTTTAGTGGCTCATTTTTGAAATAGATACCAACAAGGGCTTTGTTTTTAGTAATATGAATTTCATCAATATAGGGATACATCATGTTTAACGTGAAACTATGCTGTATCACATTTTGTAGTGATGTTTGTAACTGATTATCACTTATGGAGGATATGGTTTTGTGCTTTTGATTCATCGAATGAGTCTGTTTTCTGAATGATTCAGCATCTATCGTTCCTTTGGCTAACTTATTGATGAGTTGTGCTTGGGTATACGTGCGCTTAGTTTCCAGTGTGTTTTGTTTTTGGATGTGTTGTTGAATGGCATCATTTATTTTGGAATAGACCTGTTGGTCTTGAAAGAAGTGTTGACATGTTTTTAAAACACTTGTTTCTATATCTTTAGCGTTAATCCCTTTAAAGTCACAGACAAAACGAGATTCATTCATATTTCGAGGACAGACATAATAACGTAATGTATTATGTTGCTTTCTTCTAATTGTCATATTTGTAAGTGTGGCGCCACAGCATGGACATTTGATTTTTTGTTTCAGTTGATTAGCTGAAGGTGTTCGTTTGACATGTTTTTCAGACCGTAAAATCTGCGCTTGTTCATAGCTACTGATAGAAATAATAGGTGGAAACATGTTGTCATATTGTCCATATTGATTGATAACGCGACTACAGTAATTAGGATTCATGATAATAGCGCGTACTTGGTAGGGTTTACGCTTGATATATTGATCATCTGTTTCTAGGTATTGCGCAATTTTTTTATAACCATAGCCTTGTAGGTAGTAATGGAATATTGCCTTCACCGTTGGTGCTTCATCTTGATTAATTGTGAATGTGCCATTGTGATAGGTATAGCCAAATGGTGCATGTGTCGTGATGAGTTTACCTTGTCTAGCTTTTTCTTTAAGACCATTTTTGACTTGTTCACCAATATTATCGGACTCTAATTCTGCGAGGCTTATGAATATATTGAGCTTTAGGCGATCAAACGCTTTATCCATATCAAAATAGCCATCATGAACACTTAGAATATGAACATGGTATTTTTGACATAATTTCATGAGTTTTAATGCATTTTTTAGATTACGATGAAGTCGATTCAGCCGATAGCAACATAGTACGTCACATTGTCCTTGTTGAATCAGTTCAGTAATTTGCTGGTAACCGTTTCGCTTATCAGTGCGTCCTGATTGCTTATCGCTATAAAAGGTAATGTGTTGAATATTATGCTTTTCGGCTAATGCCTTGATGGTTTGTTTCTGGGCTGAGAGTGATTGTTGTTTGAGTGTACTTTGACGTAGATAACCTATTGCTTGTTTCATCCTGTTTCCTCCTTCCAAATTGATAATATATATTTATGAACGAATTTATATATAAGCCCAACACCAGTGAGGTGTTGGGCGTTATTATTAGTCATCAGAGTGATTGATTTCTTCAATCACTAAATCAGCGAGTAATGTGATTAATTCGTCCAATGAAAAGACCTCCGATTCTATAAAATATTTAAGGATTTGATAATATGATAAACAGTCATTCTGTCGTCTCTTGTACTTTTCACAAAGAAATTAGTGAGAGCTACCTCATTCATAAATTCAGGGTGCAATTTATAAAGTATCAAGAGCTTACGTTGTGTCTCAGTTAACGTATAGGATTCTATATCATAGTCATGATCAATATAGTTTACGACTAATTGTTGATTCTCTAATTCGACCAAAGAGCATAATGTGTATTGTGTTAATTTGAATTTAGTATTCATTTTAATTTCCTCCAAGTATTTGATTAAGTAAGCTACAACAGCCTTTAGGGTGTTATAGCGATATTTTATAATCCTAAATCGTCATTTGCTTCGAATTGTTTAGCTTTCGTTACAAAATCTTCTAGCAAATTTTTATTTGTATTATCAACGAATGGTGGTGGTATACTAGGTTCTGTTTTAGAACTCAAACCAAACATTGAAGCATAAGTCATATCTAGCTTAAGATGGTAAAAGACAATAGTCTTCTTTTTGCCATTAGAATCTGGGACACTACGTTTTGTTGTTTTACGGTTGCGGTCAGATTGGATATAACCTTTGTCTCGTAAAGCATCAATTACAGTATTTACATCTTGGAATTGGTTTTCATCAAGCATGTTTTTAAAGACATTGGCAATCATTTTCACTTGAATGTGATCGTCTTTGAGTTCAATAAGCCCATAATTTTCAATCATCGTTGAGAGTTTTTCATCTTCAGAGAATTTCCCCCGATTTTGCGCTACAAACTGAACAATGACCTCGATAGATTTCTCTGCTAGTGAGCGTTCTGAAACTGACTCCAAATGATAACTAACCAAGTATTCTCTTAATGCATCCATATCGAGAGGTATAGCAATAACACGCTCGAATATACGAGCAGATGTCGTAATTACTGCATAGCGTTTGAACATACGAATACCAGTATTACTCGTTTCATTTTTTAGTTGGCTTTTGAACCAATCATGTTCCGCATGAAACCATTTAATTACTTCGTCTTCACGTTTTAAAAGATATTCAGCTACTAATGGCATGATATGGCCATAATTGACCGATGTAGCCCTTTTAATTGCATCTGCATTGTCAGCACTCGTCGTAAAAGCTTCTGATATTTCAATGGTACGAACATTTAATCCATCATTACGTGCACTATTATTTAAAACACTGTGTTCTGCCGTACTTATCACTGAGGTCCCCCAATTTTTGAGTGCTTTGACATTACCATCTATATTAGATCGTTGTCGGCCTTGTCCTTCTGCCAGACTGTACAACAACCCGGTAGTGTCTTTGAAGGTTGCAGCCGATAATTCGTCCAATACGATAGGCAAACCATAATTGCTACTTAAATATCCTTCAAGCGCGTTTCTAGTACCATTCCATGATCTAAACAGGGTATTACTACCTTTAGTAGGGTTGCCGGCTATTGAAACAGCTAAAGCAGCTGCAGTCGATTTACCTGTGCTTGAATTTCCCATAAATGAGAATATGGTTCCCGCAAACTCGACCTCATGTCTTGTTTTTAGGAACGCAGTAACTAATGAAGAAGCAGCAAATACTACTGCAAGTTCTAGTAGTAAGTTCCCTTTAACTTGTTTTAAGTACATCTCCCACCAGCCTTTGAAAGTACCTTTTGGTTGTAAATCATAGTGTGTTTCACAAATGATTTCATTAGCTTGAGATTGCTCTATTTCTTTTGAAAAGTATGGTTTATCCAATGAAATGACCATACCTTCATCATCAGACTGTAATACACCTACGCCGGTATATAATTTAGATAATGGAAGTGACTGGCGCATCGATTGTAACGCATAGCTTAATGATTTAATGTACCGTTCATTGATGTTGAAGCCGTACTTAATCAATCCAGGTAGCTTGAAAGATGTTAAGATATCCGATGCTTCAATACGTTCAATATTTTTTCCATCTGTAATAATCAACTTCTCAACCCCTGTAGACGGGTCGAGAAATTTATTTTCAATAATGATGGGAGTAGACAATTGAATGATTTTTTCTACATCATTGTTACTTTTAGGTGGAATCACTTCATAAAAGCCATTTGAATTTAAAAAATATGGATATTGCTTGAATATGTTGTTAGTCATAATAAATCTCTCCTTTGCTATATAAGCATTAAATTTGTGTTGCTAAATACATATTAAAGGAGAATTAAACGCAAAAAAGGAGGTCGTCCATAAACAAAAAAAATGGACGACCTCCTTTGGTAGTGCTATTCAAATTTTAAATTGTCTAAGGTTTCACTTAGAGTTTTTGCGATAGACCAACTAGATAAATCATTGACTTGTTTACTGACGATTTCGTCTTTAATTTGAGTAGATTTTATTTCTTCAAATAAGTGGAAAGCGTTCGTTAATTCGGTAATGTTTATTTTTGAAAGTGGCTCAATATCTTCATTAAATGAATATTTATCTAATAAAAGATGAATTCGATACAAGTCATTTAAGAAGCTCTCTACTTGATTTGGACTCATACCATCATCAATATAAGATTGGCGATTAGTATAAAATAGGTTAGAAAATTTAGATAATGACAAATAAAATTCTTTATAAATATTGAGAAACTTATCGTTTGATATTAATGGCTTGGAGCTACTTATTATATTGTCTAGACGTGATTCAAAATTTTGTAAATCAAAAGTACTGTTTTTATATTGATTTATAGTATTAATAATTCTTTGATAGTTAGAAAATAAGTCGTTTTCAATACTGAGAAAGTATCCATTAACGTTGAATGGGTATTTTACAATTTCTTTTTTTCTTAATTTTTCACGGATTTTCGATTCATCATTTTGTATATCATCAGTCACAATTTTATGATTGATTCTTTTATTCAAACTTGGAAGGTAGAGTTTGTTTAATATATCAATAATGAAAAAATCTAATAATTTGTTATCAGTACGTTCACTATACTCATCTATAGTTGGCTCATTTGATATATATCTAGCTACTTCATGATTTACATTTGAATACTTGGAATCATCAGGTTCTACTTGGTTGTATATAATAAAATTTTCGGGATTGTTTTCTTTATTATATTGATGAGCTTTATATAATTGCTTGAAATTGAAGTCATTATCAAATGTCATATTATCTTCCATTAATGTTTCAAACAGTAACTCGTCAATTCTATGTGCTAATTTTCTATATAATTTTGAACTCTTATCTAAATCTAGAGAATTTGTATAATTAAAAAATGAAGACAATGCATCATTACACTTTGACTGAGCACTAAGCCATTCTAAAGTAAAAGAATAGTTTTCAGATGCATAAATTTGCGCTTTTAATGCATCATTTTTAATATTATCAATTGAATCGCTGATATTAGTAATATAGCTAATAAATTGACTATTATTTTTCTTTAATGCTTCCTCTCTTAAATCTATGTCATCAAATTTTTTAGCAGATGTTGGAACAGGAAAGTCCTCAATAGTGTTTAGCAAAATTTTAAATAACTCTAATTCAAATAAGTTAAAGCTGTAACCGCTATTGCTTGCTGATGAATTGGATTTGTATCTATTGATATCTAACTTATAAACTCGTTCGAGCTTATCCATACTATTCTTAAACATTTTTTCACTTAAGTTACATTCTTTCATTAAATCTTTTCCTGTAAAATATTTATAATTTTCAAAATTCAAAATGATAGTCCTTTCAAACCGTCTTTACTGGTTATGTTTACTTTAATTATATTATAAAGTAAAATTTCAATTAGTTATAAGAAAATGGGTGTTCTTTTAAGATCTAGGCTACTGTAGAATCATTTTTGAAGATTTTACAAGAGAATTACGTTATGAGGATAATCTTTATTCAGAAATTACTAATAGAAGTTTTTCTAATAAAAAATGATGATACTTAAAAAATTCTAAAAGCAAAGTACTAGAAAGAAATCGTATGACAAAATATTATAAAAAGATTTGCGATGATATGAGTTATAAACAACGCTTATTAAATATTAAGAAACATTAGCCAAATAAGGTATACTTTGAACGATTAATATAGACATATAAATATTTAGATTTAATAATAGACAAAATTAATTATTATTGTGTTAGAGGGTGGACTTCAGGTGGATAATGATGAAAAATTATTAGTTGAGTTTTTAAAAGATGTAGATATATTAAATGAAATTGAAGCAAATGTAGATAATTTTAATGTGTTTGAAATATTAGGCACAATCAATACAGAAATTAGACATAGTAATATGCTTGCTTGGTTGTTCAATCCAAATGAGGTACATGGCTTGAATGATTTATTCATTAATAATTATAACATTTAAATTGTTATGGAAATACAGACAAACAAATTAATCATTTGTTATTGCAGTGTTTTTATATTGATATTATTAAGTATAGTATATTTTTATTTTATTGTATTTTACAACACCTTGTTTTTTGGTAGCATTGAAAGTGAAGCTTACATAAGGGAGATGTAATAATGAAATTTAGAAAATTAGGGATGTTAGGTTTGTCTTCTTTTATTATTTTAAGTGCTTGTGGTCAAAATACAGACGATAGTCATAAAAAAGACAATGGTCAAACACAGGAAAGGGATAAAAAATCAGATGCAACTGAAAATCAATCAAATGATGAAGTAGCAGAAAACAATCAAAATACAAAGAATCAATCTCAAGGTGAGTCTAATGCTGCAAAAACAACAAATGAAACTAATAGCCAAAATAGTCAACCTATAACAATTGATGAAGCAAAATCTATCGCTTTTAACTCCGAAGACATACTCAATTTCACTCAAAATAAAGATGAACTAATTTACAATAAAGATAAAAGTAATAATGATGAAATTTTTATTGAAACACCTTTTGGTGGGATAAACGAATCCGTTAAGCATCACGCAATTATAGATAGAAATACAGGAAAAATTATCAAAACGGGTGGTGCTATTACCTCTCCAGATGGACCTATAAAAGCTAAAAATGGTTATATAGACAAAGATATCTATAATTCAACTACTGATTTTTACAATACTTACGTATACAAAAAAGGAATGCCTGAGTTTGAAACTGCTACTTCTGATGTTCCAGAACAAAAATATAAAGAACTTTCAAACATCGTAGGTAATTATTGGCAAAAAGAACAAGGATATGACAATGAGTCAAATCAATCAACATCAAATAACAACCAGTCTCAAAATGAAAAAGAGAATAATCAAACAAGTGATGATAGTAAACAATCAACGAAAAAAGATGCAAAAGTTGACCAAAACCGAGAGAACATTGAAACAAATAATGATGAATCCAATCAAAAACAAAATAATGAAGAACAGCAAGAAAATAGTAACGAGGAAGCTTCGCAAAATGAGGAACGTGAGGATCCAAATCAACAAATAGAACAACCATCTAGCGAAGATAAGCAAAACCCAGATGCAGCACAAGAAAATAATAACGAAAACAATGATGAAAATACTGATGGTAACAACTATGAAAATGAACAATCTCAAGATGTAGAATCAAAAAGCTCAGAAAATGACAAAGAAACTTCAAACGCTTCATAAATATAAAAATATTATTATCAAAAGGAGTCTTTAATTGGTTAGTGTTACACAAAGAATTTCACAAATTAAACAACACCGTGGTGGGTATTTAAACATAAAATCATTTGAAGTTAAGCAACTAGAACCAGAAACACTTATAGATACAAAATATGAAAATATAGCACCTCAAACAATTGGTTTAGTCGTAGACTACCTTACTCGTATGGTTATAAATCAAGACAAAGAAAAATCATTTGCCATATCGTTAACTGGCGCAAAATTAGCTGGGGAATTACAAACAGCCGAATCATTGTTAAAAGATATTAATGATAATGATGATCTATCTATTATTAAAGCATGTCAATTGGTAAATTACGATATGGTATATAGAGCAGGAAGCATGCCTAAAGAATTTAAAATTCCAGATCAAGACACAATTAATAATATAAAATCACTTATAAACAGAAGTCTTTCATTTTTTAATCAAATTGGTGAAGTTAAAATGGATGGTTTCACATTTGAGGGTGGTTATACAAGCATTATTGATACTGGAGATGGAGACTTTCTAACTGAAGATACTTTGTGGGATTTTAAAGTTTCAAAACAACTACCACAGAAAAACAGTACGCTTCAATTAGTGATATATTATTTAATGGGTAAGGCATCTCAAAAGCCTACCTTTGAGAATATACGTTACATTGGTATTTATAATCCAAGATTCAACCAAATTTATAAATATGATATGACACAGGCTGATTCAGAAATGATTGAAACAATCCAAAAACATGTTATTGGATACGATTAATATAAATATATGAAATATTTTAAGGGATGGTTTATTGAAAATGAAAAAAACATTAACTAGTTTAGCAGTAGCTACATTATTGTTATCAGCAACAGGAGTTGTTAAAGCAGCTGATAATAAAGAGGATTGGGATGAACCTGTTTTTATTAAAGGCGCTGACTTAGAAGGGCAAGATTTACAACAAACTGAGAATGATCTAGGCGTTGATGATAAATATGAAACTTATAATGTTAACGTCAATGATGTGAGTAATTATATCCCAAACAGCAGTAATCTAAGTTATATTTATTCAAGTGCAATAATTGAACATAAAAAATGGGGTAAAGGTGTTGATGTGAAAATTGATACACCAGATAACATTACAAAAGTGACATCTGAACAATATCAAAATGATGCAATTACGGCAGGAATTAAAAATGCAGAAATACATATAGCTTCTGTAGAACCAGTAACGGGTGAAGGTGCTTTAGCAGGTATTTATAAATCTTATGAAAAAAAGGTAACGACCTAAACACTGAAGATATTCAAAATTCAAATCAAGAAATGAATGATTTAGGTACAATTTCGGAAGAAAATAAAGGTAAAGATGGGTATTCAGATGAAGCTTTGAATGCTTCTATAGCAGATATTAAAGAACAACTTGCCGATATTAAACAAAATCAAGATAAACAAATCACGCAACAACAAGTTGAAGACACTGTTAATAAAGTCCTCGATGAGCGTGGGTTATCAGAGATATTATCAGATAATCAAATTCAAATGATTAATAATAATATGATTAATGTGGCAAACTCTAATGCCTTAACTTCCGATCCTAAAGCATTTAAACAAAATGCTAAAGATGTATTAAAAAATATTGAAAAAACTCAGATGATTTATTGAATAAAGGGAAGGATAAAGCCAAAGATTTGAGTACAGAAGAAAATAGAAATCTTCTTCAACGCATATGGGACGGTATTGTGGAAATTATTCAATCTATCATTCAATTTTTCTCTAATCTGTTAAATAAGTTATAAACAGAGAAATCTTAATTTGGATATTTTAAAGATGTAATCTCAATACAAAGATTCATGTAAATAGAGTTCATTTTTATTATTAAAAGAAATTCAAAATGTATTAAATGTCACTTTATGTTTTCTATTAAATTTTGTTATACTAAAAAAGATGTCTTTTTATTCAAGTATAATATTTAAGAAAGTTTTTATTGATTATTAAGTATAAGATCTATTGATAAAAATTTGGGCTTTTTATAAGTGATTTTAAATGATAAAGGGAGGAAATAAATTATGAAAATTAAAAAGGCAATAATACCAGCGGCGGGGCTAGGTACAAGATTTTTACCAGCAACTAAGGCGATGCCTAAAGAAATGTTACCTATTTTAGATAAGCCTACTATCCAATATATAGTAGAAGAAGCAGTAGCAGCGGGAATTGAAGATATTATTATAGTTACAGGTAAGCATAAACGTGCGATTGAAGATCATTTCGATAACCAAAAAGAATTAGAAATGGTATTACAGGAAAAAGGGAAAAATGACCTATTAGAAAAGGTTCAATACTCAACAGATTTAGCTAACATCTTCTATGTTCGTCAAAAAGAGCAAAAAGGTTTAGGCCATGCCATTCATACAGCACGTCAATTCATTGGAAATGAACCATTCGCTGTATTATTAGGTGATGACATTGTGGAATCAGACACACCAGCAATTAAACAATTGATGGATGTTTACGATGAAACAGGTAAATCCGTAATTGGTGTTCAAGAAGTAGCTGAAGAAGACACACACCGTTACGGTATTATCGATCCATTAGAAAAATCGGGTTTACGTTATGAAGTTAATAAATTCGTAGAAAAACCAAAACAAGGTACAGCACCATCTAATTTAGCGATTATGGGACGCTATGTACTAACACCTGAAATCTTTGATTATCTTGAAACACAAGAAGAAGGTGCAGGTAACGAAATTCAATTAACAGATGCAATTGAACGTATGAACGCCGAAAGCCAAGTATACGCATACGATTTCGAAGGTGATCGTTACGATGTCGGTGAAAAACTAGGCTTCGTTAAAACAACGATTGAATATGCATTAAAAAACGAAGATATGAAAGACGATGTGAAAAAATATATTAGAGAATTGAATTTTTAATATTAGGAGAAAAAAATTGAAAAAAGTAGATATAAAAAAAAGATTGATAATTACAAAAAGAATAAAGGTAAATTTTGTTATATAAAGAATCGAAGAAAGAAAAAGATACAAAAAAACTATTTTGTATTAGAATCCACTCATGGTGATTCGGTAGGTGGACATATTTTTTATCTTATTGATGAAATCCAAAAGCAAGTTGAAAAAAGTAAAATTTTCATCGTTTCTAAAAAACCAGACAAGCATAAAAAATTGCTTGATGAAAAAGGGATTTCTAACATTCATATGGTGAAACATTTATCAGAAGAATATTATGAATTGATGGCGGTTTCTGAGTATTTAATCAATGATACAACATTTTATCCATTCTTCAGTAAAAGAGAAGGACAAAAATATTATATTATTTGGCATGGTACACCATTAAAAAATATGGGGAAAGATATGGAAGTAGTCGTAGATGTTGCTAATGTCCAACGAAACTTCTACATGGCTGACAAAATCATTGTAAGTAATGAACATACTAAAGACGTTTTAGTAGATTCACATAATTTAAAAAATATCTATCCAGGTAAAGTAGTTGTCGGACCATCACCTAGAAATAGCGTGTTTTATAATCAGGAATTACGAGAAGTTATTAGAAAAAACTTAGGTCTAGAGAATAAAAAAGTGATAAGTTACATGCCGACATGGAGAGGAACAGTAGGTAAGGTAAAAAAATCAACAGAAGTCGAAAAAATGCTCAACTACTTAGATAAATTTTTAGATGACAATACTATATTATTTGTTAAACTTCATGATTTAGAAAAAAATAGTATAAAAAATACGTATAGAAATATACGATTCTTCCCAGAAAACTTTGAAACATATGAATTCTTAACTGCTACAGACGCTTTAATAACAGACTATTCATCAGTGATGTACGATTATTTGAACATGGATAAACCTGTCATTCTATATACATATGACTTAGATGAATACGCCAATACAAGAGGAATGTATGAGGATTTAACAGATTATCCATTTATTAATACAGATACCTTAGAAGAATTAGAAAAGGTTATTAATAAAATTGAACCAACCACTGATTACACTGAAATGAAAAATAGATTCACTAAATACGATAGCCAAGCAGGCGCCTATAAAATAACTAATAATATATTGAATGATTATACGGATGATTCAATCATAGAATATGATATACACAACGGAAAAGAAACTGTAGCCATTCTTAGCGGGGGCTTTTGGAATAATGGTGTAACGACGGCACTTATCAATACTTTGGAAAATGTTGACACCTCTCAACGAAACTATATATGCTTTTTTGAAAAATCTAAGGTGAAACCAGACCACTATTATAGATTGCTAAATCTTCCAGAAAATGTACTTTTTTATCCTACAACCGGGGAATTAAATGGTAATTTATATGATCGGATGTTAGTTAAAAAGTATTTATGGGATGAAAATTATTCTGCAAAAGCTAGGAAAAACCAATTAAAACGACTCTATAGTGAAGAATTCAAACGATTATTCGGAGATGTAAAAATAGATTGGATGATTCATTATACTGGTTTTGAACGAAAAGAAGCCGAGATGATGAGACATATAGATGCTAAAACAGCTATATGGGTGCATACTGATATGTTTGAAGAATATAAAGCAAAACGTAATTTTAGTAAAAAGATTGTATTTGGCGCATATAAAGATGTGGATAAGATTGTTTTGGTACATAATAATTTAAGAGAGAATCTAGTGAACAATATCAAAGGTATTAGTCATAAAATGACAACTGTGAATAATTTCTTAGGAGAAAATAGAACTCGAAATCTTGGTAATGAAGATTTGTTTGAATCATTAGAGGGTGTTAAGGTCGATTATTCTTTTAATGACAATGCATATAAATCTAAGAACCAAATTCATCTAGAGAACTTTAAAGATGAAATTCAAACTCTATTAAATGAAATTAAAAATAAGAAAAATATAAACTATAAGTTAGTCATAGATAAAATTATTGAAATCAGCTCAACATACAAGCTTAGTGACTATTTAACTCATGTCGTTAATAAAGAGATTGAAATGATTAATGAGTCTATACACAGACTTCAAGGTATATTTAATGATAATGAAGATTTGGTATATGAACTAGCATTTGAAGATTTTGTATCAGCTATACTTCCTACATTAAAAGATAAAGAAGACGAACTGCACTTTGATTTTCCTGAGTTAAACGATCGAATAGAACAATATAGAGATAGTGAAATCGATGAAAATGAAGATTTGAGTAATGATGCAATTAATCAACCTCGACAACAACTATCTCCAAAAGTTGAAAAATTAATTTTAGATAGTTATCAAACTTTAAAAAAAGAAAAAGATTTATCAGCTAAATATGATCATTTATTTGGTAAACAGTTTGAAAAAGTGTCTAACTATATGAATCACTCAGTTTTAGATAATGAAAATCAGTTATCTAAAAAACCAATATTTGATTTTTACAATCACTTTAGAATTTCTAAAGTGAAACTTTTAAATGCTATATATGATGAAAATATTAAGGTTTACATTAATATAGGACGATATGATTATCAAAAAGGACACGATAAATTAATTGAGGCATTCGAAGATTTATATGAAATCAATCAAAATATATTCTTAGTTTTAGTTTGTCCGCATGGTCCACTAAAAAGTAAAACGATTAATAGGGTTAGAAATTCATCGGCTAGGGAAAGTATCGTCCTTTTAGGTGGAATGAATAATCCATACCCACTATTATCGAAATGTGATGCATTTGTGTTATCATCAAATTACGAGGGATTAGGATTGGTTGTATACGAAGCATTAGCGCTAGAAACAGATGTAATCACTGTAGATCTTCCAGAAACAATTCAATACTTAGAAGAAGATAAAGCCATTATTGTAGATAATAATGCGAAAGGAATCTATAACGGTTTATATAAACATAGATATAATCAATATGAAATTAAATCATTTAATTTCGAACCATTTAGACAATCGTCTATTAAGGAATTTGAAGAAGTCTTTAAATAATTCATATAGACATACAGTCATTGCTAACCATCAACTGGGGAAGATAGGTCTCCGATTATCAAGTTATTGTTACATTAAATGTATCAATATACTTAGTGTAAAGGAGAATGAATATGAAGTTAATTCGATGGTCAGGTCTCGTATTAATTTGTACTTTAACTGTGATACCGATGAATGGTTCAGCATATGCGCAAACTAATCAAACAAATATGTCATCAGTACATACTGATATCCATGATATTCAGTTTGAAAAATCTGGAAATGTCGGTAATCACGCACAATTTTTACTTGATGAATCGTTTCTAAAATCACTAGATAAAGGAACTGTTTCATTTAATGGTTACCAAGTTGTATCAAATGATGATGGAAAATCAACGTATAACAAGCAAGTGTTTGATCAAGATATCACAGTTATTGATTCCCATTCAGCATCGAGTGTGAGATTTTCAGTAGCAAATCCAAGTGTGTCATTACAACAGATGAAGGACGTATATGATTCATCAAAGTTAAAACATATTCCCCATACAAGTAATGATGCACAATATCCTGATGATGGTATTTATGTTTATCAAGGTGATGCTACAAGGTTACAATTTGTAGTTAAAAAGGGCTATGTATCAACTGTAACAGTCGGTAAAGTGAATGCAGAAGGATAAGGTAAGGGTAAGTCTGCGGTTTGTCTAAGGGTAGATTATTATATTTTAAAAAGAATCTAAATGAAGAAACATTAATATAAAATCCTCAACTTGTGGTATCAACAATATTGAAAAGTGTGAATCAATCATCACTCTAGATTCAATGGTGTTCATCCATTTAAGTTGAGGATATTTTTATTATATTACTCGGTGTCTTTCATGCCTTCTTGCATAGCAATATAAGCACAGTTACCAAAGTCAACTTGAGCTTGTTGGAATGGTAAAGTATTGACACTAATGACTTTATGGTTTTTGTGTTTATCATGTATTAAAGGAGAGAAGTTATAATACGCTAAGTAGTTGGGATGTTCGTCATCTTTGCTACTTTCTAGAAACATGGAAACATTTGTGATTGGAAGTGCTTTGTATTTCATTTGAGCTACACTATAAGAAACAGGGTGTGGATTTTTAAGCGATATTAAATCGTTTTATTTCTTAATTTTTTCTCCGTCTTTTTGTGATATAGCATCTTTAAAAGAAACGTGGTATAAACCTGGTTCTACTGATGCATATACTAACTTACCGTCTTTGTATTTTGTTAAAATTTCTGTATAAAATTCTGGGTAATTTGTGTCACGAACTTTTTCTTTAGAACCGGTGACATACCAATAATTTACTTGTTTAATACCATCTTCACCTGAGTCGATTTTTTGTCGTTTGACCCCTTTTTTATCTTTGAAAAATGCGTCAACGTCATTAACAGATGAGCCTTTAGACTCCTTAGTATATTTATAATCAGCAAGTTCAACTTTATCCATTAATTTTTATAGTCTTTCCAACCTTGCATACCTTTTTCATTAGTGAACGTTTTTTCTGTCATTATTGGATCTAATTTATCAAGGATTGGCACAGATTGATATTTACTATATTTTTTCTGAGCTATTTTATAAGCTTCGGTATTATCATCGTATTCTTTAAAACGTTCAATTTTACTTTTAGCTTCAGATTTATGATGGTCTTCTTTGTTTTTCGAATCATCTTCATGACTACAACCAGTTAAACTCAAAGCAATTACCAAAATAAAAATACTCATTAATTTTTTCATAAGTCTTTTCCACTTTTATTAAGTTATGAATTGAGCGCATTTTCATCATTTTCATAAGTCATCCCTTTGTCTTCGAGAACATGTCGATAGAATGGATTTTGACCGATAATTTTAATGTGGTCAGCTAATACTTCAACTTCATCCAAGTGGTGTGTGGTCATAATAATTAAACATTGAGATTTTAATTGTTCCAATAAATGATGGATAGCATATCTAGATTCTAAATCAATACCTACAGTTGGTTCGTCTAGAATTAAAATCTTAGGTTGGCTAAGTAGTCCGATTAATATATTGATTTTTCTTTTATTACCACCAGATAGCTTCGAAACTTTAGCTTTGGTTTCATCAAAATTGAGTTGTTTTAAATAACTTTGAATCGTCTCTTCTGCTATTGGATGTTCACATAATGATTTGAAAAATTGAATATTCTCTTCGACAGTCATATGTTCAAATAATGCGATGTCTTGTGGTACATAACCCACTAATTGTCTGATTTGACGTTTAGTTAATGCCTTTCCAAAATATTGAATGCTACCTGCATCGACCTTTTCAATACCAGCGATTAAGCGTAATAACGTAGACTTACCTGCACCATTTTCACCTAATAGAATCGTGATGAGATTGTTCTGAAATGTCATATTTAGTGAATCGAAAATGTGCTTCTTCTTATAATGTTTTGCTACGTGTTGAATGTCTATCATGTATATCACACTCCTTTATAATTGAATCCATATATAAATCACACTTAATACCATGGCATACACGATCGCCATAAATAGACGATGACTTAAGACATTTATAGTGCCATACCAAACTCGTAAACTACTAATATGATGATTGATTTCAAGTAAAACCATATACTTAAAGGTTGATGCATTCCTATACTAATGAGCACTAATATACAAAATAGAATAATGACATGTGTAATGATATAGGTACTATAAAGTTTGAGTTGACTATGATGAGTCAGAAATAATCGATGAAGTGGTGCATCTTGCTTAAGACGTTGATGTAATAGAATTTGAATCACACTGACCTATATCACAACGGCAAATACATTTGCCACCAGCCTTCAAATGTACCTTTAGGTTGTAAGTCATACTTTGTTTCACAAATGATTTCATCAGCCTGAGACTGCTCGATGTCTTTTGAAAGATATGGTTCATCTAATGAAATGACAGTACCTTCATCAGTACTTAAGACACCTACACCTGTATACAATGTAGAAATGGGCAGTGATTGACGCATTAATTGTAGTGCATTACCTAGCGATTTAATGTACTTTTCATTGATGCTGAACCCAAACATAACCAGTCTAGGTAACTTTTGTGTCGTTAGAATATCTGACGTTTCAATACGTTCAATATTTTTGCCATCCGTGATAGTCAATTTCTCAACCCCTGTAGTAGGGTCGAGAAATTTGTTTTCTATGACGATTGCACTAGATAAACGAATTATCTTATCTTCGTCATTTTTGTTTTTTGCTGGAATAAGTTCGTAACATCCAGTTGGATTTACCCAGTATGGATATTGCTCGAAGATGTTGTTAGTCATTAGTTGTTACCACCTTTCCAGTTATGTTTGTGAAGCTTTGGATTAGGTCCTGTCTTACGATAAACTAAGTTCCCGTTGCTATTCTTACCAATAATGACAAATGGAACATTTGGTGCGTGCTTTACAAAATATTTACCTTCGTACTTCATAATTATTTACCTCCGAATGTATTAATTTGTGTATCGGCCGAATACATATATAACTATATAGGTAATAGTGTGAAGAGTAAGTCTGTAAAATAGACTTGAAAATTCCAGACAAAAATTTGGAAGAAATATATTGACAAAAAAAGAAGTGCCAATTTTCATCGGCACTTCTATAATGATGGTTACTATTTTGACTTGATATAAAAATATTCAGAATCATCAAGGTTATTTTTACCATTGATGTCCTTCTTTAAATGATAATTTAAAGCTTTTTTTAATTCAGAGATAAGTTTGTTGCGATTTTCTTTAGTGTACACTGGAGATTCGACTAACTCACTTTGATTTAATAATCTAATTATTAAGTCTTTCGGGGCAGATGCTTGAGTTTCTTTGCTAGTTAAATACTTCGCAAGGTTTACATCAATTTGGACACGGTGCTCTTGCTTTAGATAATCATTGTAGTTATAAGATTGATATATAGCTAATTTTGAATTAACTTCGTCACTAAGTTCAGCTAATTCATCAAGATAGTAATCCATTAAATCTAATTTTTGTGTATTATTCACATCTGGCGCTGTTAGTATATCAATAATTTTAGATTTTATACCGACTTCAATGTTTGAATTGACTAAGAAATATAAATAATAATTTGTCATTGCCGTTTCGTAATCAACAAAGTCTGTGATTTCAGTTTTAATAAAATAAAAAATATTTTCATTAATTTTATTTGTATATTCCAAATCTTTTTTATTGACTCCGTTTTTCAAAAAATGTATATACTCAGAGTTGTTTAACAATATATCATGTATAACAGATTTACTTTCAGATTTAAATGCATAAGATTTTCCAATTTTAAAGTTTTCAGAATCAATGCCTAGTGCAAGACAAAACTTTTTGAAATTTGCTGAAAAGTTAGTTTTAGTTGAAACAAATAAATCATGATCTTCCCATTTTTTTGGTATATTTTCGTCATCTGTATGATGGGTGTAATAAATACGTTCTACTTCAAGTTTAATTATATCATTGAGATTCAAAGGGTAATTTTCTTTATCACGATTGTTGTGATTGCTATCTAATTCCTCATAAGGTTTACTTGCTTGATTCATCACATCTTTTACATCTTTCGTATCCATATTTCCAATTATTGATTGCAATTCACGCCCCCAATTGCTGTTCATCAGATCACTCATTTCTTCATTTTCTTTTAATTATACTCTATTGAAATATAAATATTCACAGGGAACATAAGTTCTTTTTATGGTATAATATAAGAACTTAAGTTCTGGGGTGTGTCTGTGAATTATCAGAGGATTTATCAAGAAATTGATAAAGCAATACAAAATATGAGTAAAATGGGAATGGAGACTAGGGAAGGTCAAGAGAATCTTATGTATAGCGTTGGTGAAGCTTTTGAAAAGCATGAAAATGTTATTGTAGAAGCACAAGTAGGTATTGGCAAATCATTTGGCTACTTAATACCGGGGATTATAATTTCAATGGCTACTAATAAACCACTTATTGTTGCTAGTTCAACTATTCAATTAACTGAACAATTATCTAGTGATATAAAAAAAGTAGAAAATATACTTAACCTTGATATTGATTGTATAGTTGGCAAAGGGATTACAAATTATCCTTGTTTTAGAAAAATCCACGATAATTTAAAATCTGAAAAGTTAAATATAGCATTAGATATTGCTAATCGAGGTTTGACTAAGCAAGAAGTAAATAATTTACCGATAGATTGGGATGATATGAGAACTGATAGATGTATATATGAAAAATGTATTCATAGTAAAGATTGCTCTTTTTTGAAAATGAGAAATCAAATGGTAAAAGGAAATAATCATATTAGACTTAAAGGGTCTAAACCAAAAGTAATAATTGTTAATCAAAACCTACTTTTACAACATTATAAAAAAAAAAGACAGGTAAAAAGGGAATAATTTATGAAAATCCTTGTATGATTATTATTGATGAAGTACATAATTTGGAAGAAAACCAGCGTGATGCGTACACTACAAGTATTAAATCTTCTTATTGTATTAGTACTTTAAAAAGAGCAATAAATAAGGTTAACGGAAATCAACACGATTTTGAATGTGTGAGTGAGTTAAAGAGTTGGTTTAATAGCCAGTTAACTTATATAAAGTCTCACAATATGTATGAAAGTAATCAAGTTATAAATAGTGGAAGAATAAAGATTAATAAAAGTAATATTATTAACTTGGATAAGTTAATAGAAAATTTAGAAGAGTTAAAAAGCATGCTTGAATTAAAAAGTTTAGATACTTTTATTAGAAAACAAAAAGTGAATGATAATGAATTAGATGAAATAGAAAATATTATAAAAGCATTAGAAATTATAGCTACAAATGATGATGATTATGTTATATGGAGTGAAAAGTTATCTAATAATCAAATTAGAATATCGTATTGTCCTAGCAACCCCTCTAAAATATTAAATAAAACTTTATTTAATGGTGATAATATAGTTGCTTGCTTTTCAGCAACGATTACAAGTGATTCTAGTGAGATGGACGGATATTACTATATAATAGAAAGTATAGGATTTAATGGCTACCATGAAAATGTCGAAAAAAATGAGTTTCCATATGATGAAAGTAGGTTATACATTCCTTCGCAATTGCCAAATCATAATAAGCGAGATAATGAATACTATAAAGAAATAGCAAAGTATATTTACAATGTATCAATACATAACTCAGGAGGTACAATGGTTTTATTTATGGCCAAAGAAGATATTTTATTAGTATCTAGTGAGTTAAAAAAGCTAAACATCCAAAAGCGTCTTTATTTAGATAACGGCGAAGTAAGTCAAAATGAAATCATTCAAAACTTCAAAAAAACACATGGCATAATATTAGGCACTGGAGTGTTTTGGGAAGGGATTGATTTGAAAGAGAAAGATTTAACATCACTTATAATAGCAAGGTTACCATTTCCAGTTCCTGATCCAGTAATACAAAGAAAGATTGAATTACTGGGTGATAGTGAACAAGTATTAGTACCAGAGATGATTATGAAATTTAAACAAGGCACCGGTAGATTGATCAGAACATCAAAAGATAGAGGATTATTGACAATATTGGATTCAAGAATGAACAACAAAAATTACCGACATAGAGCATCAATATTAAATTCGATACCAATAAAAAATAAAATTGATGATTCCGATGTGATGAATTTTTTGAAATTATTATAGCTATATCATTTTATGCTGTATTTTAAAGTTTAACATTGAATATGGAGTGATTATTGTGAAATCATTTAAATTAATAAAGTATAATAAGATTTTATATGCTAACAAGAAGGTAAATAAGAAGAATAAATTAAAGATATCTAAGTCTTGTTTAGATTATAGTAATGGACTAACAAAAGCGATAAATAACAATTTGAATGTCATGAATAATATGAAATTACACCAGTTAGGTATAGTTAGTATTAAACCATATTTATCAAATGTTGAGAATAAAATGAGAAATGTTCAAACGTCTGTATCAAATATAAATAATTTGATAGAAGATACTATAGTGAAAGTAAATAGTGCTTTAAATGATAGCATCAAAGTTCATATAAATTTGATTAATAATATAACGGCCAATATCGATTTTAGTAAGTTACGAGAATCAATAAATTTATTAGAAGAAAGTTTAAAGTTATTCATTAAATATAGTAAGAAATACAGACTAAGCATGAAATTAGAATATTTTTCTGATTACTATGATATTTATCTTGAAAAAGACAAGATCACTGATGAAGATATTTATGTAACTTTTAAATCTCATTACGCGACCATAAAAAATAATCTCATTGAAAATGATTTTTACTATCCGAAGAGCTCTTATATCCATAGGATCATAGATAACTTTGAAAATAAGCGTTATACAGAAACTGCTATGCTTGCATTAGCATCTATTGATTATTTAACTATATATAGTGCGTATCAGGAAGAAAGAGAAGCCAATTATAAAAGTATAAATATGATTTTGAATAAAGATATACTCGATAATGAAGAAGAAATCGAACAAGTTATCATTGAATATACTGTTAAGCTGATAAAGGAATATTATGGTATTAATAATGATATAGATGATCCAGACTACATTAATAGGAATAGATTAATGCATGGTATTATGGATATTGAATCAATTAAGAAGATTGATTGTATAAAGCTTTTATATCTAATAGATGTATTGTCAATTATTAAAGTTGAGTTAGTGAAAGATTAGGAGTATTAACAGTCATTTTGTATTATAAGCATTTATGTACAACAACCGCATCACTACCCGATAAGAAGAGCCTACAACAAATAAAACTAAAAAGAGATTTTATGCAATATAATATGTGTTGAAATTATTGGATTGAATAGGAGGATTCGCATTGTTGATAACATTTGGCATAGTGTTATATTTAGTAGTATGCTTTTTTATAAATATAGAGATAATTTTATATTATGGTTTTTGGATTTTTTCGACCTATTTAAAAAATATAAATTTGTTAAATAGAAAAATTAAAGAATTTCGATTTAAATCATTTTTAGATGATGTTTTTGCTTCAGCACCAAATATTTTTTTGATAAACTCTTATGAAAAATTAATTGGCCTTATTATAGTCGTTTTAATTTTTATTATTAGAATACCATCACTTAGTATTGTATATCGATTTTTAATTATTGCACTTATGATCTACTTAATAATAAATATCTTTATAAGATTCTTGAAAGAAATGGATTCTGTGTCAAGGTTTTTGTTTGGTCAAATTATGATACCATGCTTTTTAATAATTATTTATATAGAAATTTTGCAAAGACAGTTACAAAGTGAGAATTTTAATATAAAACTCTACATATTAATGCTATTAACATTGATTCTTTGGCAATATATATCGATAAAAATTTATTATTTGGAAGAAGTGAAATATTTACAGCAATTAAATCTGATATTATGTTACGTTCAAATTATTATTACTACTTTACTCTTATTTATAGTTATTGGAGTTGGTTTTACCTTGTATAATGCGAGTATACAAGATATAAAACCAAATGAAGCAATACTGAATATTACTGAAAATAAAAATGCATATAGTATATTTATTGCTTTAATTGCATATGCAGTAGATAATTTAACAAATGAAATTGGAATATCGGTTGTGAAAAGTACTAATAATCATTTAATAGACAAAAGCAAAGTGATTTTCAGCATATTAAGTAAAGCTTTTGTATCGGTGTATGGGGTTTTAATTCTGGCTTTTGTAAGTAACACTTTAATTAATAAAAATAAGATAAATGATAATACAAAAAATTGATTTAAATGTTATTAAATATATTGTTTAAAAAATAACTTGATAGTATTAAAAATATAAAGCTGTAGAAAGAGGTACAGAATGACTAATTACAGAGAGGTAGAAAAGAATTTAGAGAGTTTAGATGAGTATGTATTACAAGATAAAATTAAGAATTTTAGAAAATTAGATTTAAAAAATATGAATTATGAAGATATAAACAATGAAATTTTTAACGTTTTATGTGATGAAGATAGTGGTTTTAGTTATATAGTTAATGGAGCGACTTATCAAAAGAATACAGAATTTTTTAGAGTAAGAACATTAAACGAGGATGTAAGATTAAATCAAATTATGCAAACTTCTCAGGATTTTTGGAATCCACCTGAAAATTTAGTGAGAAACTTTGGACGCTTAAATAAAATTGGAGAGTCCTTATTGTATACTACTCCTGGAAATCCACTTATTTGTATAAATGAATTAAAAATAGAACCTGGAAAATTTTTTGTGTTAATAAAGTATAGAGCGATAAAAGATATAAAAGTTAACATAATTGGTGGAGAATATAATTATGAAAGAATGAATATAAAAAGTAAAAAGGCAATATTTATCCATGAAATGATTAATAACTTTCTAAGGGAAGAATATAGTAGAGAAGTGGGTATTGGTACAGAGCACCTATATAAAACTTCAGAACTTATTGCAAAAAGCTTTTTTGATTTGCCTCCCGAAGAAATTCAGGATGCATGGGCTTATATTTCAACTATTGATAAGAAATCGTATAATGTTTGTTTTCGACCAGAAATTGCAAAAAAGAAATTGAAATTAGATGGGGCAATAGTTGCAAATATAGATGAGATGAATAATATTAAATGTTTTTGTGTTACTCCTGGTTATGATGAAGAAGATAAAAAGACATATTTTTATGAAATAGGTAGTGATTATCAAAAAAAGGTATTCCCAAACATTAAGTGATATTCTTTCTATATAAATTATCTTATAAGGGGTGAAAAAATTAACGTAATGAAAAAGATAAATATTTTGAAATATTGGATAAACATACAAAAATCACAAGTGAAGAACCTATACTAAAGAAACAGATGAGAATATAAATGGATATGTATTACACGTTGCGTTAGCAATAGATCCTATAAAAAAAGTATTAGATAATTTAAAAGTACAATCACTATAAAATATTAAATAGCTATGAATCACTACCACTACGTCAATCTGCAGTTGAAGTAATAAATACAATTATTAAAGGTCCAAACGGTGAAATCAGTGAATTATTAGAACCAGTAAAATTTTGACAGTATTATAAATAAGACTAAAAATAAGTTATGTATATATATAATCCTCTTACTCATTTTATGCGTAAGAGGATTTTTTATAAGAATGAGGATCATTAAATGTAATAGAACAATTGAAATTTGGTTTAATCTTTTCTCTTCGTAAATAAATGTAAAGAGATACCATATGGATCTTTTACATAACCATAACCTTCAGTATAGAACTCTGGACTAAATGCTTTTAATACCTCACTGCCTTTATCTATTAACTGATTATACACATGCTTAGTTTCATCTACGTGGTCAAAAGTGATACAAAGAGATATATTATTACCTTGGGTTATAGGTAAACCTTCAGTGTCATCCGCAATCATAATTTTTATATCTCCAAATTGAATGAAGAACTCAATACTAATGAAGTGCGAACAACAGAAGACGGTGAAGAAATTAAAAAAACTAAGAATGGCGTAGATTATACTGGTGAATTTGATTCTCCTGAAGAAGAGGAAGAGTTTGAAAAAGGTGTAATGGCCCAATCTGGTGGTGGAGCTACAAATGGAGAAAATACAGATGAAAGTTCACCTAAATATACAGCTGAAGATGCTAAAAACATGTCTGATGATGAATTCTTAGATGCATATAAAGAAGGCATGAGTGAAGAAGAAGCTGCCGCTGTTGATAGTAGAGCTGAAGGTTCTGGAGATTATATTGGTTATTTAAGAGGTCAAGTTGAAGCACGCGCCAATGGTCAAGGTGGCAATTATTAAATTTAAGGATGAATAAATCATGAAAAAATTATTAAGTATAATAACAATAATTGCTATTGTTGGCATATTAGCAGCTGTTGGATTTTTTGGATACAACGAGTATCAAGAAGTAGAGTTAGAGAAAAATAAATTACAAGCTCAGCAAAAAGAGAATGACGACAATAATTCTCATAATGTTAGTGAAATATCTAATAATGAGAATCAATCGAATGAAAGTCAAAATAATAGTCAAGCGCAAGAGAATGATGTTAGTCAAACAGTAAAAGTTCACGAAGGAAGTAGTGAAAGAACTGTGGATAAAGATGAATTTTCTGATTTGAAAGTGAATAGAGATAATGTGTTTGATTACGTCATAGCAGCTGTTAATCAAACTGATGGTGGAGATGCTTCTGTTATAAAATTTCAACAACCAGAATTTTCAGCACAAGATGATGGCTTATGGAGAATAGCAGCAAATAATAAGAGTGGTCACGGTTCATATACCTTTATTGTAGATCAAGATGGAACTGTTCAAATTTGGGATGGCTTGATGAATGAAAAAATTGAAGAACAAAAAGTCACATTAAACTAAAGGTAATGGAAATGTTATAGCACATCGTCAAAAACTTTAAAGCAAATAGGGAAAGTTGCATTAGCTTTCCCATTGGCAGCCTCAGGAATATTCGGTACAACAATAGCTCTAGGGTTAAGTTTGTCTGGAATAAAAAGGACTTTCTCATTTAAAGGAAAATTAATGAAAAGTATTACTGGTATTATAAATGATGTATTAGGTGACCCAATGAATTAAAATAATTTTAGGTAAATAACATGAAGATAGCCAAATTAATAATCCTAAGTAATACTCTAAATTTTTAAAATGTTTTTATTCTAAATTCATTAAAAAATGGTTGTATCTTTTTACTTAAAGTGTATAATTGGATGTACCATTATAAAAATAAATTTTTTAATTGAGGGTAATATACATAAATATTTAGAAAAAGGTGATGTTTATGGGAAAACATACTGAGAAACAAAGATTTTCAATTAGGAAATATACATTTGGAGCAGGTTCGGTTTTAATTGGTTTGAGCTTATCTTTTGCGGTTGATTCCGCTAAAGTAGAAGCAGCTGAAGCTAAAGCTAATATTCCATCAAGTATTGGACATATGACAGATAGTGAAAAAAATAATGATAAAGATGAAGTGGATGAAACCAATTCAAATAGTGACTTAAATGTGCAAGAGACTGCCAGTAACCAATCACAAAATTTAGACGGTCGTGTCGAGGAAACTCAAGAAGCAGCACGTGAAACGACAAATGGAAAAATATCAGTTGAGAAACAAGAGAAGCGTTCAGAAGAAACAAATTCAGAGCAAGATGTTGAAAGCACAGGAAATGGACGAGATAAAAAACAGAATATTAACACAAACGAGAATTATCAAGAAGTTTCAGCGAAACAAGAAGAAACTAATTCTTCAGATAGGAAAATAAATAAAAATAATAATGAAGAGATAGAAGAAAACGCGAAATCCAAAGTCCAGAATGAAGATGATGTAAACGAAAACACGAAGTATGAGGAACAGGACGAAGATGAAGTAAAAGAAAACGCGAAGTCTGAGAAACAGGACGAAGATGAAGTAAAAGAAAACGCGAAGTCTGAGAAACAGGGCGAAGATGAAGTAAAAGAAAACGCGAAGTCTGAGAAACAGGACAAAGATGAAGTAAAAGAAAACGCGAAGTCTGAGAAACAGAATGAAGACGAAGTGCAAAAAATTGCGAAGTTTGACGAACAAGATGAACTAAAAGAAAAAACTGGAACAAATTCAGAAAAAAATACTGCTGAAAATAATGAACAATCTGAAGAATCTAATGTAATAAATAATAAAATTACCGCTGATAAAATAATTGAACAAGTAACTACTGCAAATAATTCGGTACCTGAAAATAATGCACAAATTACTGCTAAAGAAACAGACAGCGGTTCATTAATTAGTTCTGATAATAAAAGCGGTAAAGTCATTTCTTTAGAAGATTTAAAAAATAAATCAGATGATAAAAATGTAGTCGAAAATAAGTTGAAAACAGCTAATTTAAAAATTAGAAGTCTAGCTGCGACAAATGCACAAGTAACTTCTATGAAGAATGAAGCAGCAGATACAACTGTTATTACTGGTAAAAATGTAAATGATTTAATCAAGACATCTAATGTTAAATATACAGATGGTACTTGGACAAAGGGTAAGCCATATTCAATCAGTTTTGATTTAGATGTTCCAAATGAAGTGAAGCGAAACGATTATTTTGAAGTGAAAATGCCTAAAGAACTTAAACCAACATCAGCTGACAGGGACAATGGTATCCTTTTAGGTGAAAATCAAAATAATATTTATGCAAAAGGTACATATAATGCAGAGGCAAATTCTTTTATATTTAAATTTACTGATAACGTAGAAAAGTATAAAGATAGAAAAGTAAATGTCTCACTTATGCAAATTATTAATTTTAAAACTACGCTTAAGTCTGGAAATTATAATCTCGAACTTAAAGTTGGGAATCAAATATTTGAAAATACTAAAACTATTGCTTTTAGTAGTGATGCTTCAACGTCAAATGTATTTCAAGAAACTGAAGTAGAAGGAAAAAAAGAAGGTTATCATCCATATAATACAACATATACGATAAACGCTAAAAACTACTCTATAAATAATGCTAATATTAAATTGACGCCGTATGTAGATAATAGTAAATCTCCAAACGCTATAAGTCAGTTTAATAAGAACGATACTAATATTACTATTTATAAAGTAAATGATGCTACAACTTTAAATGAGAGTGGTAGTGCTGAATACGTTGATAAAACAGATGTAACTTCACAATATACTCCTGTATATAACACCGACGGAACAATATCAATTAGCCTAAAAAATATAACCTCACCATATATAATTGTTGTTGACAGCAAAACCTCCAAACCTTTTGTAGCAGGAACATTTATTGAAAGTAAAATTAATTTGTCTGGGTCTAATTTAAGTAGTATTTCTAATACTAATAAAATAGGTAAAGCTGCCCCTTCTACAAGTAACTCTTCAGGTGTCATTGTATCTGATACAACGCCCCCAACGGTGGAAATAATTCCAGACCAAGAAAAAGAAGTGAAAACGCCGATTGAAACAATTACTATAAATGCAAAAGATGATAGTGATAAACCTGTGAGAAACGATGTATATGGGTTACCTGACGGAGTAATATTCGATTCAAAGACAAATACAATTAGTGGAACTCCAACAGAAGTAGGAGATTATAAAGTTACAATCATTACTTCAGATAGCACGTATAATGAAACAGAAACAACATTCACGATTACAGTAACGGATAAAACAGCACCAACGGTGGAAGCAATT